>NZ_JAWJYQ010000025.1:0-133463 GCF_032971465.1 Pseudomonas sp. LSJ-87
GACACAAGGCCGCTCCCACAGAGTTCGCGCAAGCCTTTGACGCTTGCGCAAGACAGCAGGATCAGGCAGAAGCAAACAGCTCGTTGGCAATCTGCGCCTGGGCAGCATCGATCGCCTGGCTGCGGTGCTCAGGGCCATAGGCCAGGCCATGGGCGCGGACGATTTCCAGGTCGGTGACACCGATGAAGCCCAGGAATACCTTGAGGAAGTCCTCATGCCCGGCGCCAGTCGGCTGGCCAGCGTGCAGGCCACCGGCGGTGGACACCAGCACTACCTTCTTGTTGCCGCACAGGCCTTCCGGGCCGGCTTCGGTGTAGCGGAACGTCTTGCCAGCGACGGCAACGCGGTCGATCCAGGCCTTGAGCTGGGTCGGCACGGTGAAGTTGTACATCGGCGCACCAATCACCACGGCATCGGCAGCCAGGAACTCTTCCAGGGTTTCCGCGCTCAGCTTGGCTTCGAAGGCCTGGGCTGCGTCGCGCATGTCTTCCGGGGTGCCAGCCGCTACCAAGGTAGCCGCGGAGAAGTGGGCGATGGCGTCAGCGGCCAGGTCGCGGTACACCACTTCCACGCTCGGGTCGGCGGCTTTCCAGGCTTCGACCACTTCGCGGCTCAGTTGGCGGGAGGCGGAATTGTCGCCCAGGATGCTCGAATCGATATGCAACAGTTTCATGGGACTCTCCTGTGAATGAAGACCGCGACGTTGGGCGATCACGATGGGGAGAATCCTACCGACATCAACAATAGCTGATAAGGCAGCAAAAATGCGTTAGTTTGTCCTATAGGTGGAACAGTGAGACATTCCCATGCAAGACCTCAACGACCTCTTCTACTTCGCCCGCGTGGTCGAAGCCGGCGGTTTCGCCGCAGCCGGCCGCCAGCTGGGCATCCCCAAGTCGCGCCTGTCGCGGCGTATCGCCGAGCTTGAAGAACGCCTGGGCACGCGCCTGCTGCAACGCACTACAAGGCAACTGAAGCTCACCGCGGTGGGCGAGCGCTACCTGCACCACTGCCAGGCCATGCTGCTGGAAGCCGAAGCCGCCGACGAGGCCGTGGCCAGCATGAGCAGCGAACCGCGCGGGCGCTTGCGGGTGTCCTGCCCGGTGGCATTGGCCCACGCCTTTCTGCCGGATGTGATCAGCCGCTTTCTCGCGCAGTACCCGCTGGTGCAGCTGGACATGGTGCTGCTCAACCGCCGGGTCGACCTGATTTCCGAAGGTATCGACGTGGCGCTGCGGGTACGCGACCTGGGCGATGAAGACCCGGCCCTGGTCACCCGCCGCCTGCGCCAGGCGCAGATGCAGCTGGTTGCAGCGCCCGGTTTCGCCGACCACATCCGCGAACCGGGCCAACTGGCATCATTGCCGGTGCTGGGCGCTGCCGAGGCGGACCGGCTGGTACACTTCCGCCTGTTCGGCCCCCATGGCAAACAGCAGGAAATCGCCCTGGAACCGCGCCTCGCCATCGATGATTTCGTAGTACGTAATGCTGCTGTACGGGCAGGCCTCGGGTTTACCGCGCTGCCCAGCATGTTCTGTGAAGAAGAACTGGCGCGCGGCGAACTGGTGCGCCTGCTGCCGGACTGGTCGCTGCCGGGTGGCTACCTGCAGGCGGTGTACCCGCACCGGCGCGGCTTGCTGCCTGCGGTACGGGTATGGATCGACCACCTGGCGGCGTCGTTCGAGGCCTGTGGAGAAAAGTATGTCTGAGCGGAACATGAGCGAAGCCCAGGTGGCAGCGTTCTGCCTGAGCCTGCCGGGTGCGCGGGAAGACTACAAATGGGGCGGCATCCGGGTGTTCTCGGTGGCGGGCAACAAGATGTTCGCGGTGCTCGACCTGGCGGGTGCGGGGCTGTCGTTCAAGGTGGCCGACGAACTGTTTCTCGGCTATTGCGATCGCCCGGGGGTGCGGCCTGCGCCGTACCTGGCGCGGGCGCGGTGGATCAGCATGGCATCGCCCTACCCCATGGGGCGTGAGGAGCTGTGTGATCTGTTGCAGCGCTCGCACCAGCTGGTGGTGCGGCGGTTGCCTAAGCGATTGCAGGTGGGGCTGGTGTTGTGAATTCCCTGTGCTGGCCCTTTCGCGGGTAAACCCGCTCCCACAGGGTTCTCCACTGGCCTCAAGACTTGTGCTGTACCTGTGGGAGCGGGTTTACCCGCGAAAGGGCCAGCACAGTCAAACATCAACTGAAAGGCAGATACCGCCCACCAAGAAACAGCCAGTCCGCCCAGAACAACTGGTGCACCAGCACAATCCCCCAGAACACCAGCTGATACGACACCTTGCGCGTCTTGTGCCGATACAGCTGCTGCGCCAGCAGTGCCCCCGGCCAGCCGCCCAGCAGCTCACTGGCATGCAGCACCTTCTCGGGCGTACGCCAGGCCTGGGTACGCGCCTGCTGTTTGTCCTGCCAATACAGCAACAGGCTGATCAGGCTCATTGCCGGGTACAGCGCCAGCGGCCACCAGGCCTGGTCGACCCAGGCCATGCGCGCCGCGCCCAGGCCCGGCAGCAGGCACAGCAGGCCCAACAGCAGCAGCTTCAAGCGCACATTACGTACGCCCTCCCCCCTTTGCCCCCGCGCTGCCTCAGCCATGTGCCGTCGCCCAGTCGACCCAGCCGAACTGCCAGGTCGCCAGGATCAGCAGGCCAAAGGCAATGCGGTACCAGGCGAACACCGCGTAGCTGTGGTTGGCAATGAACTTGAGCAAGCCACGCACGGCAATCATGGCAAAGATGAACGAGGTCACGAAGCCGATGGCAAATACCGGCAGGTCGCCGGGCTGGAACAGGTCGCGGTACTTGTAGCCCGAATACACCGCCGCACCGACCATGGTCGGCATCGCCAGGAAGAACGAGAACTCGGTCGCTGCCTTGCGCGACAGGCCGAACAGCAGGCCACCGATAATGGTCGAGCCGGAGCGCGAAGTGCCCGGGATCATCGCCAGGCACTGGATGAAGCCGATCTTCAGCGCGTGGCTCCAGCGCATGTCGTCCACGTGGTCCACCTCCACACGGTGCTCGCGGCGCTCGGCCCAGAGCATGATCACCCCGCCCACCACCAGCGCAGCCGCCACGGTGATCGGGTTGAACAGGTATTCGTGAATCAGGTCGGCGAACAGCACGCCCAGCACCACTGCCGGCAGGAACGCCAGCAACAGGTTACCGGTGAAACGCCGCGCCGTGGGCTGGCTGGTCAGGCCGAAGACCACATCGAAGATCTTGCCGCGAAACTCCCACACCACCGCCAGGATCGCCGCCAGCTGAATGATGATGTTGAAAGCCATGGCCCGTTCGCCACCAAACCCGATCAGGTCGGCGACGATGATCTGGTGGCCGGTACTGGAGATCGGCAGAAACTCCGTCAGCCCTTCGACCACGCCTAAGATGATTGCCTGGAAGGCAGTCCAAAAATCCATCGTTCCCCCGATGGAGCGCTGCTCGTGCAGGCCCCTTGTTCTTGATTTGCTTGAAGTTGCCGCACGCGGCCCGGCTGTTTTACAGCGACTGTTGGGCGCAATGCCAGTAGAAAAGTTCACGCCGCCTAAAGGTTTCATCTTGCGCGGCCGAAATCCTGGCAGAGCGCCTTTGCAATCGCCTTGTACAAACTGCTGCAGACTATTGGATGGATAGCACTTAGCCATTAGTCGAGTGGGGGCGTGGCGCAAAGCATGCTTGGATGCGCCTGAATAAAAAGAACAATGCGGGAGCTGTGGTATGAAAACCCTGAGATCGATGTCTATCAGCCGCCGTCTGTGGCTGATCCTTTTGGTGGCGGTGGCCATGCTGGTGGTATTGGGCCTGCTGATGCTGCGCCAGATCCACGGTGACCTGTACCAGGCCAAAGCGGAAAAGACCCGCCACGTGGTACAGACCGCAGCTGGTGTGTTGGCCTATTACCAAGGCCTGGAAGCAGCCGGCACACTCAGCCGCGAAGCGGCCCAGCAACAGGCGCTGCAAGTGGTACGCGCGCTACGCTACGACCAGAACGACTACTTCTGGATCAACGACCTGGGGCCGAAGATGATCATGCATCCGGCCAACCCCAAGCTCGACGGCCAGGACCTGTCGGCCATCCGCGACCCCGACGGCTTTGCCGTGTTCAACGAGATGGTCGCCCTGGCCCGGCAGCAGGACGCCGGGCCGGTCAACTACCGTTGGCCCAAGCCCGGTGCCAGCGAGCCGGTGGCCAAGACGTCCTACATCCAGCTGTTCAAGCCCTGGGGCTGGATCATCGGCTCAGGCGTGTATGTCGACGATGTACAGGCCGAATTCGCTCGCCAGTTGCGTGACGCCTCGCTGGTAGGCGTGGCCATTGCCCTGCTGATGGCGCTGGTGGTCATGCTGATTGCCCGCAGCATCGCCCGCCCGCTGCAGGAAGCGGTGCAGGCCATGGGCAACATCGCCAGCGGCGAAAGCGACCTGACCCGGCGCCTGGACACTCACGGCCGTGACGAAATCACCCACCTGGGCGAACACTTCAACCGCTTCAACGGCAAGCTGCAAGGCGTGGTCGGCCAGTTGCAAGGGGCGGCCCATGCCCTGGCCCGGTCCGCCGGGCATGTCGGCGACAATGCCGGTGCCGCGCAACAGCACAGCGCCCAGCAATCGCTGCAGATGGACCAGGTGGCCACTGCGGTCAACGAAGTGACCTACGCCGTGCAGGACGTGGCCAAGACCGCCGAACAGGCCGCTGGCGAAATGCGCACCGCGCAACAGCAGGTGGCACACGGCCAGGAGGCCATTCACGGCAGCCTGGCGCAGATCGACCGGCTGTCGCTGACCATCGACCAGGCCGTGCAGGTGATCCGCGACCTGGCCGGGCACAGTACGCGCATCGGTGGGGTGCTGGACGTGATCCGCTCCATCGCCGAACAGACCAACCTGCTGGCGCTGAACGCAGCCATCGAGGCGGCGCGGGCCGGCGAGCAAGGCCGTGGCTTTGCCGTGGTCGCCGACGAGGTGCGCCTGCTGGCCCAGCGCACGGCGCAGTCGACGGCCGAGATCCATACCATGATCGAGCACCTGCAAAGCCAGTCGGACGCTGCGGTCAAGGCCATCGACACCAGCAGCGAGGCCTCGCGCCAGACCGTCGAGCAGGCCCGCGAGGCCGGTGCCAGCCTGGATGCCATCAACCAGTCGCTGAACAACCTCACGGCGTTGAATGCCTCCATTGCCAGCGCCACCTTGCAACAGTCGCACGTGGTCGAAGAGATCAACCGCAACGTGCTGGATACTGCCGGGTTGTCCCAGCAGACCGCCGATGCGGCACGGCAGTCCAGCGATGCCGGGATGGCGCTGGGGCAGCTGAGCGAAGAGCTGGAGCAGTTGTTGCGGCAGTTCCGGGTGTAAGACCAGCCCCTGTGGGAGATGGCCGAGCCCTTTGGGCTGCGCTGTCGCCTAGATAACTGAAATTGCAAGCAATCCGCGTACCCTGTGGGAGCGGCTTTAGCCGCGAAGAATCCAGCGCGGTGCTTGGCACCGGCTGCGCCGGTGTTCGCGGCTAAAGCCGCTCCCACAGAATCCCTGCTGACTCAAAGCTATGTGCAGTCCTGTGGGAGTGGCCTCAAAAGCCCCAACGCCCTACACCTTCGCCGGCCGACCCGCTACAATCGCGCCCCTCCCCCGCAGTCTCCAAGGATCGCCGATGTCCGGCCTTGAACTCATCGCCGCCGTCCTCGGCGTCACCGCTGTCTGGCTCACGGTCAAGCAGAACGCCTGGTGCTGGCCGATCGGCCTGGTCATGGTGCTGATCTATGGCTGGCTGTTCTACGAGGTGAAGCTGTACTCGGGCATGCTGCTGCAAGTGGCCTATGCCATCCTGCAGGTCTACGGCTGGTGGCAATGGAAGCGCCCGGGCCATGCTGAAGACGCCCGCCAGGTCACCCGCCTGCAGCGCCCGGCATTGCTCGCCGGCCTGGCCGGCGGGGTGCTGCTGAGCGCCGCCCTGGGCGCGGCGATGGCCACCTGGACCGACGCCGCCCTGCCCTGGCTGGACGCTACCCTGACCGGCTTCAGCCTGGTGGCACAACTGTGGATGGCGCAGAAGCGCCTGCAGTGCTGGCCGCTGTGGGTGGTGGTAGACATCATCTACGTGGGCCAGTACCTGCACCAGCAGCTGTACTTCACCGCAGGCTTCTTCGCCGTGCTCACCCTGATCGCCGTGCGCGGCTGGCTGGAATGGCGCCGTGACCCGGCGTTGGTGCAGCCATGAGCGCGGCACAATCCATGAAAGTACTGGTGCTGTGCGGCCCGGAATCCAGCGGCAAGAGCTGGCTCAGCGGGGTGATCCAGGCGCATTTCGGCGGCGTGGTGGTGGCCGAATACGTGCGCCACTTCATCGACCAGGAATGCCGCGACACCTGCTATGCCGACATCCCTGCCATCGCCCGCGGCCAGCTGGCCTGGGAAGACCACGCCCGCGAGCAGGCACCACCGCTGCTGATTCTCGACACCCATCTGCTCAGTAACATGCTCTGGAGCCACGCCCTGTTCGGCGACTGCCCGGCCTGGCTGGAGCAGGCGCTGCTGGCACGGCATTACCACCTGCACCTGCTGCTGAGCCCGCAAGGCGTGGATTGGGTTGCCGATGGCCAGCGCAGCCAGCCCGAACTGCGCGACCGCCAGCGCTTTTTCGACGACAGCCTGCACTGGCTGCAACGGCATGACCAGGCGTACAAAATAATTGAGGGCAATTGGCCACAACGCCAGTTGCTGGCACTACAAACAGTGGCTAAGCTCATTGGTAGCGATGCGCCATCCTGCCCTACCGAGTGTTAATCCACCGACACACCCCTGTGGGGCGAAGCCCCTGAAAACATGGGTTTTTGCGGGGCGTCAAAGGTAGTGTCAAGGCGCTGAAACAGTCCTGCAAAAACCCTTCCAATCAAGGCCAACACTGGCTTTGCCTGCACCGATCGCCGCTGCCTGTTTCAACCCTGAGACAGAATACGCCGCAGCTTGTCATGGTACACACCTTAAGCTTTTGATCTGAAAACGCTTCTCAAAAGCGGCACACCTTCTGCTGCCTGGTTCGCATCGCTGAACCGGGCCAGCGCTCATTGAAGGAGTTGCCGTCGTGAGGAAAACTGACAAACGCCTCTATTACCTGTTGCTGATGGGCTCTGTGCTGGGCTCGTTGAGCCTGACGGCCCAGGCCGACAACGGCATTATCGTGATAACCCGTGACGTGCAGACACGCAACGCCGTTGTCCCGCCGTTACGACCCGACCCCAACCCCACCACCGTCAATGCCAACCCTTCCGCGCACATCCTCAAGCAAACCAACGAACTGAGTGATGGCGACTTCGCCGACATCACCAGCGGTGCGGGTATCAGCACCTTGATTACCCAGCAGACCAACAACCTGGGCGGCAACCTAAACAACCAGACCCAATTGCCCAACCTGGCCGGTGGCCGAGGCACGGGCTCGGGCAATGGCATCTCGAACATGGTCAATTCGAGCGTGCAGCGCGGCCTGGCGCCGCTGCAGATCCTGACCGGAGGCAAGTGAGATGAAGCACACGCTGCTGATCCTGATCACGCTGTGCAGTACATCGACCTTCGCGCAATCCCCGGTTCCCGTGATCAACAACGCCGATATCGACAATTCGGGCAGCCGTTACCAGGGCAACCTGTCGGTCAATCAAGCGGCCGGTGACCAACAGCAACAGGCCAACGCGCGCGCCTTCGCCGTTGGGCCCGAGGCCAGCGCCACCACGCAGATCCGCCAGCGCCTGAACACCCCTGCAGACCCCGCAATGAACGCACGCTCGACCATACAGGGCGACGCCTTCAGCAACGGTAGCGGCGCCCTCGGGATCAACCAGAGCGCCGGCGCCAACACCCAGCAAGCGAACGCACTGAGCATCAGTATCGGTGCCCAGCCGCAAAGCATCGACGACAGCGTCCTCATGCAGCAGAACGTGGCGCTGCTCAACAACTCCGGTCCGATTGACACTTCAACTGGCCATCGCCAGGTCACCACCAGTGACCAGGCCTTCACCGGTAGCCGTGGAGTGATTCAGTTGAACCAGAGTGCCGGGGTGGGAAACCGCATGGCCAACACCCTGAGCATCCGGGTCGCGGATTGACCCTACCAGTCAAGAACGACACTTAACCTAAACGTACGGAGAATCACCATGAAACCCTCGATGGCAATCAAGCCTCTGGTTTTCGCAATTGCTGCGGTCATGGCTGTTGCTGTACAAGCTGATCAGAACGACCGGCGTGGCGGGCACCACAACGGTCACCATAACAACGGGCAGCACACGCCTCCTCCCACCAGGATCCCTGTGTATGCCACTGCCAATGCCATTGACAGCCAGAGCAGTACGGGCAATACCATCACCAACCAAGGCACCATCAACGAAGCCGAGATGAGCAGCTCGGCTTCGGGTGCCAGCGGCAACGTAGGTGTCAACGTGGCGGCCGGTAACGGCAACCAACAGGACAACGCTGCGGCCATTGCCAACGCATCGTCCGAATCCAGCCTGGACAACAGCTTCGTGTTCGGCTCCGCCGAAGCCACCGCTGACGTTCGCCAGTTCAGCAACAACAACCGTGTCGACAACTGGTCCACCCAGAACTCGGCGGTCATGACTGGCTCGGCCGATGGTGCAGAGGGTAACGTCGGCGTCAACATCGCTGGCGGCGACCTGAACCAGCAGAAAAACACCATGGCCATCGCCAACACCGGTGCCCCACTGGGCAATGCCACTGCCACCGCCTCTGCCGACCAGAACGGCCCAGGCCTGACGGTGAACAACGGCGCCGACCGCACCTACCGGGTGGATACGCTGACCATCACCACCACCAAGAGCGGCTCCAGCTCGCGTGAGGGCACGTTCAACTCGACCGACGACCGCAGCTCGTCCTCGAGCTTCAGCGTGGCCGGCTCGCAAAGCGCCAGCTCCAGTGGGGCCAGTGGCTGGAACTCCAGCGGTTCGAGCAGCATGAACGCCAGTGGTTCGCGCAGCTCCACTGCCAGCGGCTCCAATAGCTGGAATGCCAGTGGTTCCATGGCCAGCAACGCCAGTTCGTCCAGCAGTTCCAGCCTGAACGCCACCCTGGCCGCTGCTGCCGATGCGACCCGTACCGTGACCACCGATGACGGCCGTCGCGAGCGCACCCGCACCGATAGCTTCGATGCCTCGCTCAATGCCTCGCTCAATGTAGATGTCGACCGTTCGCGGGAAAGCTCGCACGACGCGTCGTTCGAGAAGGCGTTCGACTCGTCGTACGACAAGGCCCGCCAATCGAGCTACGAGAAGTCTCGCGACTCCTCGTATGAGAAGGCTCACGAGTCGTCCTATGCCAATGCATCGGAATCGGCGTTTGAAAAGTCTGGCGAGAAATCGTCTCAATCGTCGAACGACGTGTCGAAGAGCTACAGCGAAAGCAGTGCCTACGACTTGAGCAATACCGTGTCCTTCCAAGTGCTGACCCCGACCGGCTGGGCCAACCCTGTTACCAACACTGCAACCCTTAGCGGTTCGGTGAACGGTGGCAGCGGCAACCTGGGCGTGAACGTGGCAGCCGGTGTGGGCAACCAGCAGAGCAACTCGCTGGCCATCTCCAACACCTCGTTCTGATCGCTGTGCTTGAGGCCCCCTTCGGGGGGCCTTTCTTCAACAGAACCGGAAGGCATCCGATCATGCGCATCATTGCCCTGGCGTTTTTGCTGTGCCTGGCCAGCGTGAGCGAAGCGGCGCAAATGCCGCTGTCCGTGCTGCCGGGCGGTGCCGTGGTGTTCAAGCCCATCCAGAGCGTACGCGAGCGCAAGTTCGCCGACCTGGTGCAACAGAAGACCGACTTCAGCTGCGGCGCCGCCGCGCTGGCCACCATCCTGCGCCAGGCCTACTGGCTGGACGTGGACGAGCAACAGATCATCGAAGGCATGCTGGCCCACGCCGACCAGGACCTGGTGCGCACGCAAGGCTTCTCGATGCTCGACATGAAACGCTACGTGGAAAGCCTGGGGATGCGAGCCCGCGGCTACCGGGTGGCGCCCGAGACCCTGCACAGCGTGCGCATCCCGGTCGTGGTGCTGATGGATGTGCGCGGCTACAAGCACTTCGTGGTCATGCAGAAGGTCGACAAGGGCTGGGTGTATATCGGCGACCCGGTACTGGGCCACAAGCGCTACAAGGTCGACGACTTTCTCAAGGGCTGGAACGGCATCATCTTCGCCGTGATCGGCCAGGGCTACGACAAGAACAATGTGCTGCTCGACCCGCCCCTGCCCCTGACCGCCAAGGGCCGGGTGAGCAACTTCACTCCGGTACGCGATGCAGAACTGCTGGACTTCGGCTTCATCAAAAGCGACTTCTTCTAACGACGCTTGCAACGACAAGGAGCACGAGGCTCCGGGGAGCACCCCAATGAAGAATGCATTCTGGCTTGCAATCGCATGCCTGACCGTCAGCCTTCCTACCCAGGCCGAAACGTTCAAGCCCATCGAGCTGAAGGACCATGAGCTGGCGACCTTGCGTGGCCGCTACGTGATGCCGGGGCGGATCGTGAGTTTCGGTATTGTCATGTCCAGCACCTGGCAGAATGCCAAAGGGGACGTGATCGGTGCGACGAGCACGATGCAGATTCAGCAGTCGACCATCAAACCGCAATTCTACGTGTCGTTGATCGACGAAAGCGGCACTGGCACAGCGTCAGCTGGAGCCACGGCACCGGGCACCGGTACCGTTACAGGCGGTGCCGGCCTCAACACCACAGAGGGTGTTACCCAGGTGGTACGCGCAGCTGGCGACAACAATACCGCCTACAACAATGTCGCCATCAATGTTTCCAAGGCCGACCAGGCGCCCACCGTGCAGCCACAGGGCCAGGCACTGGCCAACGGCCAGACACTGACAGGCGCAAACGGCGCAGGGGCGCTGAGTGTGTCCGCCAGCGGCGTAGGGGTGCAGTTCAATATCAGTGCCAGTAACAACCAGGGCAGCAGCGTGCAGCGCCTGGCGCAGGGTGGCCTGATGCAGAACTCGACGCTGCTGGGCAATGGCAATCGGGTCAATAACGTCACCACGCTCAATGTGGTGATGCGCGAAAGCGTGCCGACAGCCGCTTCGCTGAACGGTAGCCTCGATCAGCTCAAAGGTCTTCGCACATTTGGATACTGATCTACGCTCAGTCTCATCAAAAGTAGTCGGCAGGGACGGCAATTCCATGCACCGATCTTTATCGCTCAAAGCTTTTGTGTGTTTGACCACCTTGACCCCGGCCACATTGCTTTACGCCGCAGCCGACCCTCAGGTCGAGGCTCTCAAGCAGGAACTGATGGAACTGAAACAACGCTACGAAGCCCAGCAGCAAGCGCTGATGGTGCTGGAGCAGCGCGTGCGGCAGGTAGAAGAAACCCCGGCAGCCCCCCCACCCAAACGCCTGGTCAGGTCCCCGGCCGAAGGGGTCAAGGGCGCACAGACGGTGGCTTCGGGCGCACCGGGCACCACCGGCAGCTCCTATGGCCAGGCACTGACCGACGACGCGGAGCCTGCGCAAAGCGTGTCCAACCTGTACGACGAGGCCAGCGGCTTCTTCGGTGGCGGCAAGTTCAGCTTCGAGACCGGTGTCACCTATACCCACTACGATACCCGGGCGCTGGTGCTCAACGGCTTCCTGGCACTGGACTCGATCTTCCTCGGCAGTATCAACCTTGACCGGGTGAAGGCAGATAACTGGACCCTGGACATGACTGCCCGCTACAACCTCGCCCAGCGCTGGCAGTTCGACATCAACGTCCCGGTGGTGTACCGCGAATCCACCTACTCTTCCGGCGGTGCGGGCGGCGCCGGGGCAAGCACCTCGGACGAAACCGTAACCCGCGACCCGGAAATCGGCGACGTCAACGTCGGTGTCGCCTACAAGTTCCTCGACGAAGACGAGACCTGGCCTGACGCCGTCGCTACCTTGCGCATCAAGGCGCCGACCGGCAAAGACCCCTATGGCATCAAACTGCGCCAGGTAGAGGGCAACGACAACCTGTCGGTACCGGAAAGCCTGCCGACCGGCAACGGCGTCTGGTCGATCACGCCGGGCATCTCGCTGGTCAAGACCTTCGACCCCGCCGTGCTGTTCGGCAGCCTGTCCTACACCTACAACATGGAAGACTCGTTCAGCGACATCAGCCCACAGGTCAACAGCAAGGTGCCGGGCGATGTGAAGCTGGGCGACTCGTGGCAGATCGGCGGCGGTATCGCCTTTGCCCTGAACGAGAAGATGAGCATGTCTTTCTCGGTGTCCGACCAGTTCGCCCGCAAGAGCAAGATAAAACCGGATGGCGGCGACTGGCAGTCGATCTCCAACAGCGACTACAACGCGGCCAACTTCAACATCGGCATGACCTTCGCCGCCACCGACAACCTGACCATCGTGCCCAACCTGGCCATTGGTCTGACCGATGACGCGCCGGACTTTTCCTTCAGCCTGAAATTCCCCTACTACTTCTGATACTTGCCAGCGGCCGGGCCCTCGCGAACGGGCCCGGCTTTTGGTTACCAGCCTTGTCCCGGACCGCCTTCCCTGCCACGGCCTGTTATCATCAAGCACAGTTGCATGACGATTTAATGGCAAAAGGGATGTTTTTGTGAAGAACCTGTCAGATTACCCACGTACCCGGCTTGTCGCCCTGGCGACCCTGGTACTGGTGATCCCACTGGGTACGCGCGCCATGCTGGGTTGGTCCAACCCACTCGGTTACCTGTCCGACCTCGCCCTCGGCAGCTTGCTGGTCTTGCTGCTGCACCGTCGGCCGTGGTGGCTGGCGTTCCCCGTATTGCTGGCCTGGGCGGCCCTCTGGGTGGCTTCGGCCGAACTGGTGAGCGCGGTGGGCCGGTTGCCCACCAGCGCCGACCTGACGTACCTGCTCGACCCGCAGTTCATGGAAAACTCGACCGGTGGCGGCCTGGCCCATGCCTGGCTGCCCTGGGCCATGGGCGCCGGCCTGCTGGCCTGGCTGGCCAGCGCCTGGCGCAGCCGTACCCAACCCAGCCAGCCGCTGCCACGCACGGCCTGGACCATTCCGCTGCTGCTTTTCGGCGCGCATTGGGGCAGCCAGCAACTGGTACCTTCCGACGCCGACCAATGGCGGCAATACAACCTTACCCACCAGCTGCTGTCGGCCGGGGCCGGCAACCTGCAGCGCCAGGTCGAAGGCTGGATGGGCCGTACACAAACCTTCACCCCTCTGACCAGCACCGGCCTGACCCAGTCCGACCTGCATGGCCAGCGCCTGCTCGCCGGGCCAGGCAACGCCCGCAACCTGCTGGTCATCACCGTTGAAGGCATCCCCGGGGCCTACCTGCGGCCCAACCGCCAGGCCCTGCACAGCCGCTTCGACGAAGAGCTGATGCCCAAGCTCAGCCAGTGGGCCGAGCGCGGCATGAACACCCCGGACTATGTGCTGCATACCCACCAGACCATCCGTGGCCTGTACGCAATGCTGTGCGGTGACTACGACAAGCTGGCCAACGGCACGCCCAAGGGCATGGAACTGCTGACCCAGAACGAACGCAACCAGGCCTGCCTGCCGGCGCAGTTGCGCCAGGCCGGCTTCACCACCCACTACCTGCAGGGCGCCGGCCTGCGCTTCATGGCCAAGGACCGCATCATGCCGCACATCGGCTTTGACGCGGTGCACGGCCAGGAGTGGTTTCGCAACAAGAACTACCTGGACTTCCCCTGGGGCAAGGATGACCGAGCCTTCTTCGAGGGTGCGCTGGATTACGTCGGCCGGCTGCAAAAGCAGGACAAGCCATGGATGCTGACCCTGCTCACCGTAGGCACCCACCAGCCCTACTCGGCACCGGCCGAGTACCTGGAGCGCTACGACACGCCGAAACAGGCGGCAGTCGCCTACCTGGACGACGCACTCGGTGCATTCCTCGACAACCTCGAACGCCAGGGCGTACTCAAGGACACCCTGGTGGTGGTGACTTCCGACGAATCCCACGGCATCGACGGTGTGCGCCTGGCCTCGTCCTGGGGCTTCAACCTCACCCTGGCGCCGGAGCAGGCGCAGTTGCCACGGATCAAGCGCGGTACCTATGGCCATATCGACCTGGCCACCTCCCTGCTCGACTACTTTGCCCTGCCCATCCCCATGGCGCTCGGCGGTCGTTCGCTGTACCGCGACTACGACAGCGGTCGCGAGATGATCTCCTACACCAACGGCATGCTGCGTTATCACGACGGCCAGGGTGTGTTCACCGAATGCGACTTCCAGCAGCGCTGCCGGCGTTACGCCAGCGAGGGCTTCATCGCCGACCAGGCACGTTACCTTGGCCCCGGCGACAGCCTGCTCGGCCAGCAGCTCGGTGCCCTCGCCGGGGTGCTCGACCAGTCCCTGCTGCAGACACCACTCAACCTGCGTTACCAGTTCGGTGGCCCATCGCCGATCCGGCTGCGCAAGCGCATCAAAGATGACTGGGCCGACAACCTGATCGGCGCCCAGTACCTGGAAATGCCAGAGGGTTCGCATACCCGCGTACGGGTCAAGGTACGTTCGCTGGACCCCAAGCGAGCAGCCTATATCCAGCTCAAGGCCAAGCAGCTGGAGCAGGACGTACCGCTGGGCTTGCCTGACGAAGTGAAAGTCACCGCCGACGAGCCGCTGGAGATGGAGTTCAGCTTCGACAACCCGACCGCGCGCAAGGCGTTTTCCTTCCATTTGCTGGGCTATGGCGGTGGCCAGGTGGAAGTCAGCGACTTCAGCGTGATCACCGCGCTGCCTGGGGAAGACGAAGCAGCGGATGAACTGACCGAAGGGCATATCGCCCATTCGGGCTGAACAGTACCACTCATCGCCCGGCCGCCGCGGCCTGTCGATTCGACCCGCCCGTGCTCGACTAGTGTGTGAATCCCCCAATGTGGAGACAGCACCATGAGCACGAGCGAAAGCAGGCACCCGGTGGTTTCCCGCAGCCAGTGGCTGGCGGCCCGTCGGCAGCTGTGGCTGCACGAAAAAGCGTTTACCCACCACCGCGACGCGCTGTCCGCAGCCCGTCGCGCCCTGCCCTGGGTCAAGGTGGAGCACGACTATCGCTTCCAGGGGCCGGACGGCGAACTGAGCCTGGCCGACCTGTTCGCGGGCCGCAGCCAGTTGCTGGTTTACCACTTCATGTTCGCCGAGGGCTGGAGCGAAGGCTGCCACGGCTGCTCGTTCCTGGCCGACCACTTTGACGGCGCCAACCTGCACCTGGCGCATCACGACGTATCGCTGGTGGCGGTATCACGGGCACCGTATGCCGAGTTCCAGGCCTTCCGCGGGCGCATGGGCTGGCAGTTCCCCTGGTATTCGTCACATGGCAGCGGGTTCAACGAGGACTTTGGCGTCAGCGTTGGCAGCGAGGGCCAGCGGCAGTACAACTATGAGCCATACGAGGGCGATGAAAGCGAGCTTCCCGGGCTGAGTGCGTTCTATCGCGAGCCGGATGGCAGCGTGTACCACACCTACTCGACCTATGCCCGCGGGCTGGACATCCTGGTCAACACCTACAACTTCCTCGACATTGCGCCACTGGGGCGCAATGAGGCCGGGACAATGGACTGGGTGCGGCACCATGACCTTTATGAAGGGCAGCCGGACAAGCCCAACTGCTGCCACAAATAACGTGAGGCAACACATATCCCTGTGGGAGCAACTGTCTTGCTCAAATTCCCAAAGGCGGCGCGACCTCTGTGGGAGCGGCCTTGTGTCGCGAAAGGGCTGCAAAGCAGCCCCAGCAATTTCAACTGTTGTGAATCAACCCTGGGGCCGCGTTGCGGCCCTTTCGCGACACAAGGCCGCTCCCACAGGTATAGCGACAACCTCGAGAGCAACGCTGTACCTGTGGGAGCGGCTTTAGCCGCGAAGAAGCCAACGCGGTGGGTGGCACCGGCTGCGCCGGTGTTCGCGGGTAAACCCGCTCCCACAGGAATTGCGCCATGATCCAGACTGCGCCCGTTACATCACCCGCGCACGCCCAGCATCCCGCGCTCGACAATGAAGTCGATCACCGCCTGCAGCCCCTCACCCTTCTTCAGGTTGCTGAAGGTCCATGGCCGCTGCGGGCGCATGCGCTGGGTATCGCGCTCCATCACTTCCAGCGAAGCCCCCACATAGGGCGCCAGGTCGGTCTTGTTGATCACCAGGAAATCCGACTTGGTAATCCCCGGCCCACCCTTGCGCGGGATCTTCTCGCCTTCGGCCACGTCGATCACGTAGATGGTCAGGTCGGCCAGCTCCGGGCTGAAAGTGGCACTCAGGTTGTCACCGCCGCTTTCGACGAAGATCACCTCGAGGTTGCCAAACTTGCGCGCCAGGGCTTCGACCGCCGCCAGGTTCATCGAGGCGTCTTCACGTATCGCCGTGTGCGGGCAGCCGCCGGTTTCCACACCGACGATGCGCTCCGGCTCAAGGGCCCCGGCTTCGGTGAGGATGCGCTGGTCCTCCTTGGTGTAGATGTCGTTGGTGACCACTGCGATCTGGTAGTGATCGCGCATGGCCTTGCACAAGGCTTCGAGCAGCGCCGTCTTGCCGGAGCCGACCGGGCCGCCGACACCGACGCGCAGGGGTTGTTGATAGCTTTGCATGCAGGCAGTCCTCAGGAACGGAACAATCGGGTGTATTGGGTTTCGTGTCGCGATGAGGCAATGGCCAGCAACGGCAGGCCGCCGCCAAGCTGGTCATCACCCAGGCCCAGTGCCTGGTCGAGGGCCGCGGGCAGCCCTGCCCCCAGGTCGCGCAGCAAGGTCTGGGCAGCCTGCTGGCCGAACGGCACCAGCTTGACCCCGGCCATTACCGCGCCTTCCAGCCAGGCAAAGCCATGGCCCAGGGCCAACTGGCGCAGTGGGATCGCCCAGTGCGCAGCCAGCCAGGCCATACCGCCCAGCTGGGTGAGTTCGAGGCTGGCCCGCCAGGCCGGTGCCTGGCCCAGTTGCCAGCCGTCCAGCAGCCGTGCCAGCGCCGCGCCGCGCTGCTGTTCTTCCAGGCGCAGCTCGGCGGTTTCGCGGTTGGCCAGCAGAAAGCGGCTCCAGTGGCCGAAGGCTTCGGCGTCCTCGGCCTGGCAGGCGTGGTACAAGCGCGCCAGCACCGGCCAGTCGAGGCAGGCCAGGGTGTCGTCGATCTGCTCGCGCTGCCAGGCAGCGAAACCATCCACGCCCCGTACCCAGCCCGCCTCGACCGCCCACTCCAGGCCTTGCGAGTAGGTGAAGCCACCCACCGGCAAGCCAGGGCTGGCCAGCTGCAGCAGGCGCAACAACGCCAGGTCACTGTCCATCAACCGGCCAGTACCAGCGCGGCGCCGGCCAGCAGGCCACCACCAAAGGCCTTCTGCAGGCCGCTATGCCTGCGCAACAGGCAACCGACCGCAAAGCCGGCCGCCAGCAACAGGCCGCTGACCGTGACGAAGCCGGCGCTGAACTGCCAGAACGCGCTTGGCGTGGCTTCCACGCCATGGGCCCAGCCATGGAACAGGGCGAACACCGGCATGGCCATGGCCAGCAGCAGTTGGCGGCTGGGCAGCAGCACGGCACCGGCAGCCACCAGCAGCGACACGGCGATCAGGGTTTCCATGCCCAGCACATCGCCGAACAGGTGGCCGCACACCGCGCCGCCGAACATCGCCACCAAGGTTGCCAGGGGTAGCGTCAGGCTGCGCCGGGTCAACGCGGCGAGTACACCGGTGCCCAGCAGCATCAGCAGGTGGTCAAGACCGGTCAGCGGGTGCAGCAGGCCGTCCTGCAGCGGGTTGGCGTCGTGCCCGGGGTGGGCGAAGGCAGGCAGAGCCAGCATCAGCAGAAACAGGGCGAAAGTCTTTTTCATCGGTTGCTCCAGGCAGTTCAGGAATGGGCAGGCAGGCGCACGAACGGGTGATCGTGGCTGTGGGCATGGCTGTGGCTGTGGCTGTGGCTGTGGCTGTGGCTGTGCGGCGCGCTCTGGTAGGCGCCCGCTTCAGGCTCGAACGGCGCCTGTTCGGCCTCTACTGTCAGGCCCAGGCCGCGCAACATGTCGTCCAGCACGTGGTCGTGCTGGAAGCGCAACAGGCCGGGTTCGATCTGCAGCGGCACATGGCGGTTGCCCAGGTGATAGGCCGCGCGGGCCAGCAGGTGCGGGTCGGCGCAGCGCACCGTGGACACCGCCTCGGGCGCCGCCAGCACGCGGATCAGCTGGGTGCCCTCGGCATCGGCCAGCAGTTCGCCCCCGCGCAGCAGGTGGCCGCGCTCGAGCATCAGCCCGGCCTCGCGACCATCATCCAGGGTCACCCGCAGGCGGCTCTTGATGCGGCTGTCCACGTCCAGGGTAACGGTGCCGGTTTCGCCCAGCTGGCCGGGGTCGGTGATACGGCGGGTCAGGACAATCATCGGGGCTCCTTCAGAACAGGAAGTAACGCTGGGCCAGCGGCAGTTCGCGGGCCGGCTCGCAGACCAGCAGTTCGCCGTCGGCACGCACCTGGTAGGTCTGCGCATCGACTTCGATCAGCGGCTGCAAGGTGTTGTGGACCATGTCGGGCTTGCGCACCTGGCGGCAGCCGTGGGCCACGCCGATCAGGCTGCGCAGGTTCAGCTCCTCGGCCAGGCCACGGTCCATCGCCGCCTGGGGCAGGAAGGTCATGCGCGTGGCATGCCGTGCCGCGCCCAGGGCGCCGAACATTGGGCGGTAATGCACCGGTTGCGGCGTGGGGATGGAACCGTTGATATCCCCCATGGGCGCGGTGACGATCATTCCGCCCTTGATCACCAGGGCCGGCTTGACCGCAAAGAACGCCGGCGCCCACAGCACCAGGTCGGCCAGCTTGCCGACTTCCACCGAGCCCACTTCGTGGCCGATGCCGTGGGTCAGCGCCGGGTTGATGGTGTACTTGGCGATGTAGCGCTTGACCCGGAAGTTGTCGCTGTAGCTGGTGTCCGGCGCCAGTGGCCCACGGCGCAGCTTCATCTGGTGGGCCACCTGCCAGGTGCGCAGCACCACCTCGCCAACCCGGCCCATGGCCTGGGAGTCGGACGAGGTCATGGCAAAGGCGCCCATGTCGTGGAGGATGTCCTCGGCGGCGATGGTTTCGCGGCGGATGCGCGACTCGGCAAAGGCCACGTCTTCGGCGATGCTCGGGTCCAGGTGGTGGCAGACCATGAGCATGTCCAGGTGCTCGTCCACGGTGTTGACCGTGTACGGCAGGGTCGGGTTGGTCGAGGACGGCAACACGTTGGCCTGCCCCGCCGCGCGAATGATGTCCGGGGCGTGGCCGCCACCAGCGCCCTCGGTGTGGAAGGTGTGGATGGTGCGGTCGCCGATGGCCGCCAGGGTATCTTCGATGCAGCCGGACTCATTGAGAGTGTCGGTGTGGATCGCCACCTGGATGTCCATTTCCTCGGCCACGCCCAGGCAGCAGTCGATGGCTGCTGGTGTCGAACCCCAGTCTTCGTGCAGCTTGAGGCCCACGGCGCCGGCTGCGATCTGCTCGCGCAGCGCTTCCGGCCGCGAGGCGTTGCCCTTGCCCAGCAAGCCGATGTTGATCGGCAGGCTGTCGGCAGCCTGGAGCATGCGCGCCAGGTACCAGGGGCCGGGCGTGCAGGTGGTGGCGTTGGTGCCGGTGGCTGGCCCGGTGCCGCCGCCGATGAAGGTGGTGACACCGCTGTTCAGCGCCTCGTCCACCTGCTGCGGGCAGATGAAGTGGATGTGCGAGTCGACGCCACCGGCGGTGACGATCTTGCCCTCGGCCGCGATCACCTCGGTGCCGGGGCCCACGGGCACGTTCACGCCCGGCTGCACATCAGGGTTGCCAGCCTTGCCGATCACCGCGATACGCCCGTGCTTGATGCCGATATCGGCCTTGACGATGCCCCAGTGGTCGATGATCAGGGCATTGGTCAGTACCAGGTCCATGGCTTCGGCAGCCAGCATCTGGCCCTGCCCCATGCCATCGCGGATGACCTTGCCGCCACCGAACTTTACCTCTTCGCCATAGATGGTGAAGTCGCGCTCCACCTCGACCCACAGCGCGGTGTCGGCCAGGCGTACGCGGTCGCCTACCGTGGGGCCGAACATGTCGGCATAGGCCTGGCGGGAAATGCGGCTCATGCCCTGCCCTCCAGCGCGCCCATCACCTTGCCCTGGAAGCCATGGACCTCGCGCTTGCCGGCGTAGGCCACCAGTTGCACGGTACGCGCCTGACCCGGCTCGAAACGCACGGCGGTACCGGCGGGAATGTCCAGGCGAAAGCCCAGGGTCGGTGCGCGCTCGAACACCAGCGCCTCGTTGACTTCATAGAAGTGGTAGTGCGAGCCGACCTGCACCGGCCGGTCGCCATGGTTGGCCACGCTGACGCTGACCGTCGCACGGCCGCTGTTCAGCTCGATGTCGCCGGCGGCGACCTGGATTTCACCTGGGATCATGCGGGGCTCCTGGGCAGTTTCAGACGATGGGGTCATGCACGGTCACCAGCTTGGTGCCATCCGGGAAGGTCGCTTCGACCTGCACGTCGTGGAGCATTTCGGCAATGCCAGGCATCACCTGCTCGCGGCTCAATACTTCGCGCCCCAGGCTCATCAGCTCGGCGACGGTGCGGCCATCACGGGCGCCTTCAAGCACGGCGGCACTGATCAGCGCCACCGCTTCCGGGTAGTTGAGCTTCAGGCCACGGGCCAGGCGCCGCTCCGCCAGCAACGCGGCGGTGAACAGCAGCAGTTTGTCTTTCTCTCTCGGGGTCAGCTCCATGGCGCTCTCTCAGGTGGCCCAGATACGCGGCGGGCAGGCCGGCAGGCCGAGGACGGCCGGGCGCAGCACATGCCACAGGCGTTGCAGGGTGCGTTGCAGGTGTTGGTTGTCATGGTCGAGCACGCGAATCACCAGCAACGACCCAAGCAGGGTCGCGCCGGCCGGGTTGGCCACCTCGTCGAGCAGCGGGCGCACCAGATCCAGCACGGCCTGGTCGGCGGGTGCGGCGCAGAAGGTGGCCAGCAACGGATGCCCGCCAAGCTTGTCCAGGCGCCCGCCTTCGACGCGCAGGCGCTCGTGCAGGCCCACTTCGTCGGGCAGTTCGATGTGCAGGCGGCTGTCGAGGGCACCCTGCTCGAAACGCTCGTTCATCACCGGGCGCCCCAGGCACAGGGTTTCCCAGGCCAGCAGGCGCGCCCCCGGTTCGAGGGTGAAACGGCTGTCGAGGCTGGCGCGGGCGCCGGAGAAGAAGATGCTGTCCTGCGGCAGCCACTCCAGGGTGCTGCCGGCGGCCAGGTGAAAGCGCTGGGCCAGCCGCGCGGTCGGGCCGATGCTGCGGTAGAACTTGCTGGCGCCGGGCATGGTCAGCAGCGCGTGGCTGCCCGGCTCCAGCTGGATATCCAGCTCCAGGCGGTCGCCGGCGACGATCCCACCGGGTGGGTGCAGCACGTAGACATGGCACGGTGCACCTTCCGGATAGAACGGTCGCTGCACCAAAAGAGGTCCGAAATGCCGCCACGCACCAAGGCGGGTCACCTCGTCACGCCTGACGAAACGCAACTGCAGGTGAGCGCTCCAGCCGGCATCGTCGTGTTGTTGTTCGATCTGCTCCGCGAGCGACATCCTGCGGCCCCTGAAATCCGTGGCCTGCTGGCCGTTTAGAGGGGCAGGCACGCACGGCTACGGCGCGCGCGGCCTGACCACTCGATCAAATTCGCAGGCTGGATATAGCAGGTTGCGGGCCAACTCCGCAGGTGAACGAAGATGAAACTTTTGCCCAAGCCGCTCTGGCATCGGGCATACAGGGGGATGGCGCACAAAGTGGGGGCGCACTCAGGCCCTGTTTAGGTGCTGGACTGAGAGAATGCTGGGGCCGCTACGCGGCCCATCGCCGGCAAGCCAGCTCCCACAGGGATCGCGCATGGCTTGAGGTCAGCGCGGTCGGCGTGGGAGCTGGCTTGCCGGCGATGGGCTGCACAGCAGCCCCAAGTGTGACGAAACTCAGTAATCGAAGCGGTCCACCGCACGCCGGCGTTCGTTGTCATCACGCCGGTCATAGATGGCGGTGGTCTGGATATTGGCGTGATGCGCCAGCTTCTGCGCAATCGACAGGTCGTGCTCTTCGATCACCCGGGTGATGAACGCCCGGCGGAAGTCGTGCGGCATGATCTTCACGCCCACCTGCGCACCACGCTGGCGGGCGATGTAGTAAATGGCATGCTTGGTGATGCGCGCCCGGGTGATATGGCTGCCACGGCGGATGCGGTTGAACAGGAACGGGTCGTCTTCGGCCCCTGCCGGCAAGTCCTGACGGCGCAGGTCCAGCCACGCCTGCAACTTCTCGAACGCCCATGGCGGGGCATACTTGATCAGCTGGCGGTTGCCCTTGCCCAGCACCTGCAGGCTGCGCGCCTCGAAGTCGACCTGGTCCAGGTCGATGTCCACCGATTCCGACTTGCGCATGCCGGTACCGTACAGCAAGGCGATGATCGCCGCGTCACGCACACCCTGCGGCCGTGGGTCGGCCGCGCACACATCCATCAGCTCGCGAATCAGGCTGCGGCGCAGGTTGCGCCCCGGAGGCAGGCGGCTGCCGGTGGCCGGTTTGACCTCGCGGATGCGCAACAACTGCTCGTGATCGATCAGGCCCTGGCGCCAGGCTTCGTTCATCACACCGCGGATTGCGTTGACGTACAGCGACGAGCTGTTGGGGGCGTAACCGTCGGCACGCAGCGCCGCCACCAGGGCGATCACATGGCCGGGCTCGAGCCGATGCCAGGGCACATCGACGATATTGCAGTCGACAAACCCCAGCCGGTCGGCAGCGTCCTGAAGGATGTAGCGCATGGTTTGCTGGCTGGATGGGGCCAGGCGGGCCATGTACTGCAGCAGCGGATTTTTCGAGAGGTCGGACAAAACGTGAATCCTGTAGCGAAGCGTTGGCCAGCGGCGAACCGGCCAGACCCTGAAGCAAGTCAATACGACATACAAGCAGGTCCAAATAACAGCAGGAAACGCATGTCATTCGGACCCGGAGAGGTGCCATCACCTTGATATACAAGGGGTTCGGAGCTGGCACGGATCGTGATCTTACCCCAATTGAGCCTACTGAACGAACGAAGGTCCGCCCATGCTTGTGCAGCCGATCGCTTCACGCCCACGCCAGGCCGTCTGGGGCCTGGGTTTCCGCCCATTCTTCCTGGGTGGCAGTTTGTTTGCGCTGCTCGCCTTGCTGTTGTGGGCCGGCGTAATGGCCGGGGCGCTGGAGCCCACGCCACCCGGCGGCATGCTCGCCTGGCACCGCCACGAGATGCTCTATGGCTTTGCTGCCGCCATCATCGCCGGTTTCCTGCTGACTGCCGTGCAGAACTGGAGCGGCACCCCAGGCTTGAGCGGGCGTGCACTGCAGGGTTTGTTCCTGCTTTGGCTGCTGGGCCGGGCGAGCTGGTTCCTGCCATTACCGGGCAGCTTGCTGGTGGTGATCGAGGGCAGCTTCCTGCCACTGGTGGCACTGGCCCTGGCACGGCCGATCGTGCAACGGCGCTTGCGTAACAACTACCCGATCGTCGGCCTGGTGCTGTTGATCGCCGCCTGCCAGTGGCTGACCCTGGTCGGCTGGCTGCGCCAGGACGAACTGTGGCAGCGCCGCGGGGTGTTTGCCGGGTTGTGGCTGGTGGCCGCGATGATGACCGTGCTTGGCGGGCGGGTGATCCCGTTCTTCACCCGGCGCGGCCTGGGCAACATGGCCCCGGCCCCTGCCCGCCCCTGGCTGGACCGGGCCTGCCTGCTGCTGAGCGTGGCGGTACCGCTGGCCTTTGCCTCGGGCTTGGCCGATACGCCACATATCGGCCTGGCCGTGCTGTTCGGCGCCTTGTTCGCCCTGCATACGGCCCGCCTGGCCTTGTGGCATGACCGTGGCTTGTGGCGGGTGCCCCTGCTGTGGTCGCTGCACCTGGCCTATGCCTGGATTGCCATTGCCTGCCTGGGCATGGCGCTGTGGCATGCCGGGGTGGCGGTGAGCCCGAGCCTGGTGACCCACGCCCTGACCGTGGGCGCCATGAGCGGCTTGATCCTGGCGATGATGGCACGGGTCAGCCTGGGCCACACCGGCAGGCCGCTGCAGGTGCCGACCAGCATTGCCTGGGCCTTTGCCTTGATACAACTGGCGACGCTGGCGCGGGTGGTGCTGCCGCTGTTCACGCCGCTGGGGGTGAGCCTTTCAGTATTGTGCTGGAGCCTGGCGCTGCTGCTGTTCCTGCAACATTACCTGCCCATCTTGCTGCGGCCACGGGCTGACGGTATGCCTGGCTAGCCTTGATGCCCAGATTGGGGCCGCTTTGCGGCCCATCGCCGGCAAGCCAGCTCCCACAGGTACAGCGCAGGCCTTGAGGTCGGCGCGGTCGTTGTGGGAGCTGGCTTGCCGGCGATGGGCTGCGAAGCAGCCCCAAGGTTTCAGCGCAGACGCACAAATTGCCGGGGCCGCGTTAACCTCCCGGCGCTGGCCACCACCCCGGGAACATCTGCTGCACCCGGGGTTCGGCGAAGCGCTCGTCAATCAAGACCAGAACGCCACGGTCCTGGTCGCCCCGGATGACCCGGCCTGCCGCCTGGATGACCTTGCGCACGCCCGGGTAGAGATAGGCGTAATCGAACCCCGCACCAAACTGCCGCCCCAGGCGCTGCTTGAACTGCTCGTTGACCGGGTTGACCTGGGGTAGCCCGAGGGTGGCGACAAACGCGCCGATCAGCCGTGTGCCCGGCAAGTCCACCCCCTCCCCGAATGCACCACCCAACACCGCAAAACCCACCCCGCGGCCATCCGCCACAAAACGGTCGAGAAAGCCCTGGCGGGCCGCTTCGTCCATGCCCGGTTCCTGGGCCCACATGGGTATCTGTGCATGCCGCTCGGCCAGCAGCCCGGCCACCTGTTGCAGGTACTCGAAACTGCTGAAGAACGCCAGGTAGTTGCCCGGCATGCGCTCATACTGCCGGGCGATCAGCTCGACGATCGGTGCCAGCGAAGCCTGGCGTTGCTGGTAACGGGTGGATACCTGGCTGGCGATGCGCACTTCCAGCTGTTCGGCGCGAAACGGCGCGGCCACTTCCAGCCAGGCGGTATCGGCCGGCATGCCCAGCAGGTCGCTGTAGAAGTGCCGTGGGCTCAGGGTGGCGGAAAACAGGGTCACGCTGCGCGCCGCCTGCATGCGTGGGCCCAACAGGCGCGCCGGGGTGACATTGCGCAGGCACAGGGTGGCCAGCCGCCGCTTGCGCGGGCCCTGGCGCTGGCTGATGTCGAACAGGAAGTGCTCGTCGAACAGCTCGGCAACCCGGCTGAACTGCAACGCCTGGTAGAAGAACTGCAGCACCTGCGGGTCCATTTGCGCAGGCGTCTGGTTCATTTGTTCCTGGATCAGCCCGATGCATTGCTGCAGGGCACGCAGCAAGGCCTCTGGCAGCGACTCGCTGGCCTGGTACGGCGCACGCTGCTCCTTGTAGAGGGCGTTCCACTGCCGGTTCAGCCGGTCCAGCGCACTGACCAACCCGGGCGGTTTGCTCTGGCGCAGGGCCTGCAATTGCCCCTGGTCGAGACTGGCGCTGTACATGCCGCGGCCGCGCTCGACCAGGTTGTGCGCCTCGTCCACCAGTACCGCGACCCGCCACTGGTTGGCTTGGGTCAGGCCGAACAACAAGGCATGGGCATCGAAGTAGTAGTTGTAGTCCGCCACCAGCACGTCTACCCAGCGCGCCATTTCCTGGCCCAGGTAATACGGGCACACCTGGTGCGCCAGGGCTACCTCGCGTAGCTGGGCGCGGTCGAGCAAGGGCAACGCTGCCGCTGCCTGCCGGGCGGCCGGCAGGCGGTCGTAGAAGCCTGCGGCCAAGGGGCAGGATTCGCCATGGCAGGCCTTGTCGGGGTGCTCGCAGGCTTTGTCGCGGGCGATCAGCTCCAGCGTGCGCAAGGCCGGCTGCGGCGTGGCATCGGTGATCTGGCGCATGGCATCCAGGGCCAGGGCCCGGCACGGGGTCTTGGCGGTGAGAAAGAACAGCTTGTCCAGCTGCTGCGGCACCATGGCCTTGAGCAGAGGGAACAAGGTACCGACGGTCTTGCCAATTCCGGTGCTGGCCTGGGCCATCAGGCAACGGCCGGTACTCACGGCCTTGTACAGGGTTTCCGCCAGTTGTCGCTGGCCCTGGCGGAACGCCGGATAGGGGAAGCCCAGTGCTTGCAGGCCAAGGTTACGCTCGGCCAAGCGCTGCTCCTGCCCTTGTGCCCAAGCCAGAAAGCGTTGGCACTGGGTTTCGAAGAAGGCCTGCAGTTCGGCTGCCGTGCAGTGTTCACTGATCAGCGTCTGGCCATCGCTGTCCACGTCCAGGTAAACCAGTGCCACCTCGATGGCCGGCAGTTGCCGTGCCTGGCACATCAACCAGCCGTAGACCTTGGCCTGCGCCCAGTGCAACTGACGATGGTTGGCCGGTTGGCGCGACAGGTCGCCACGGTGGGTCTTGATCTCTTCCAGGCGGTTGCAGGCGGGGTCGTAACCGTCGGCGCGGCCACGCACTTTCAGGATTTCGAACTGGCCTTCAAGGGCAATTTCCGACTCATAGCCCGCAGCGCGTCGCGCCACCACCCGCCGATGCCCCTCGATCCCCTCCTGGGCGGTGGGTGATGGCGTGAAGCGCAGATCCAGGTCGCCGACCTTGGCGCTGAATTCACACAAGGCGCGTACCGCCACGCTGTAGCTCACGGTGTTTCGCTCCAGCGCACGTGGCACACCGCGACAGGTAGGCCGTGGGCCCGGCAGAACTCCAGCCAGCGCAGCTGGTTGTCCTGCAGGCGGTCGCCAGGGCCCTTGACCTCGACCATGCGGTAGCGGCCTTGCTCGGGCCAGAACTGGATCAGGTCGGGCATGCCGGCGCGGTTGTTGCGGATGTCCTGCAGCAGGCGCAGGAAGCACTGTTTCAAATGGGCCGCCGGCAGGCAGGCCAAGGCTTGCTCAAGCAACGCTTCACTGAGCACGGACCAGAACACGAACGGCGACTGCAGCCCTTGCTTGGCGGCGTAGCAGTCGAGAATCGCCCGGTGATGGCTGCCATCGTCGAGCCGCCCCAGGCAACGTTCGAACAGAGCACTGCGGCGTTGCTGGAAGTCGCTGTCATGCAGGTCCTGCGGGGCGGCCTGGAACGGGTTGAAGAACGCGCCGGGCACCGGGGCGAAGATCGCCTCCCAGCACAGCAGGCCGAACAGGCTGTTGAACAGCGTGTTCTCCACGTAATGCACCGGTCCACCGGCTTCGGCCAGGTGCTGGCGTACCGCCTCCTCCACACCCAGCGCTGCCAGTTCCCGGGGCAGTTCCAGCTCGATCAGCTCCAGGGGCGCGACACGCTGGCGCCGCTGTGGCGGGCCACCGAGCTTGCGTGCCAGGCGTGGCAACATGCGTTCCAGCGCCTGCACTTCCAGGGCGTTGGCCGGCGCCGCCGCCAGTTGCAGCGCCAGTGCATGGGCCTGGGGCCACTGCTCGCTGCGCTCCAGCACCCGCACCTGGCGGATGCGCGCCTGGGCATGGCTGCACTGCGTGTACACAGCCATGGCCTGCGCCCAGTCGCCCAGGCGCTCGCATTGCTGGCCCAGGGCGAATTGCAGGCGCGCATGGCGCCGGGCCAGCCATGGGTTGTCGCTGTGCAGGCCCTGCATGGCTGCCAGGATCGACAGCGGGTCGTCGCCCTGCTCCAGGCGCTCGGCGCACTGGTGCAAGGCCATGGCCAGGTCGACTTCGGCGCGTTGCTGCAGGGCACGCGAATCGGTGCTGAACGGCACCTGTTCGTAGCGCAACAAGCCGAGGTCGGCGAGGACGAAGTCCGACCAGTCCTGGTACAGGTTGCCGAAGAACAGCAGGCGCATGCGGTCGCACAAGGGTTGCAGGCACCACTGGAGGATGCGCACGCCACTGTCCGGAAACCACTCGGCCAATGAACGGGCTTGCAGGCCCAGGGGTTGCAGTTGTGCAAGCAGGTCATGCTTGGCAGCGCGAGGGCGGCTCAGCTGCGGGGCAAAACAACGGGCAAGTTCGTCCTTGCGCAGCAGGGCGAACAGCTGCTGCAGTTCCAGTTGCGCGGGCTCCCGTACCCAGCCTAGGGCCAGCAACGGCTGCAGGGCCTGCCCGGTATCGCCGATTTCGGCATAGTCGAGGCGATCGCTGCGAAACAGCTCGCCCTTGCGCATGACCATGCGCACCATCAGGGCCTGTGCCGGGGCGCCCAGTTGGCTGAAGGTGCGGATGAAAGCGAGTTCCTGATCGTCGAGCAGGTCTTCGTAGCGCTGTTCGACCCACAGCAGCACCTGGCGGAAATTGTGCAGGTAGTAGAACGGGTCGTCGACGGAATGGGCGATCACGGGCTGGGGGTCAGGCGGCTGGAATGGATACTGGTTATACATACAGACCAGTATGCCTGGCAAGTGCCGTGGGTCGCTCAACGATCGGCTGTCGGCTTGGGGGCTGCTTTGCAGCCCAATCGCGACGCAAGGCCGCTCCCACAAGGTATTGCAGTGCTGCTGAAACCAGCGCGATACCTGTGGGAGCGGCCTTGCGTCGCGATTGGGGCGCAAAGCGCCCCCCGGAATTCACACCTGTTCCGTCGCCCCGACCATCTCCGCCGCCTTGACCTTGGCACTGCCAATCGGCGCCTGCAGCAGCAGGAAGTAAGCCACCGCCGAACACAGCGCCACTACCGCACTGATCATGAACGCCGTGGTGAACGAGCCCGAGTACTGGATGCTGAAGCCGGTGACGATCGGCGCCACCGAGCCGGCAATGTAGCCGCCGAAGTTCTGGATCGAGCCAAACGAGGCCACGCGCTGGCTGTCGACGATGGTGTTGACGATCATCCAGGCAGTGGCACTGGCCATGTTGATGCTGAACAGCGCCAGGCACAGCAGGACGATGCAGCCGGTCAGGCCGGTGACGAATGACAGCGGCAGGGTAAACAGCGCCGCCAGCACCAGGCCGGTGATGACGCTGAACTTGCGGCTGGCCAGCACGCTCATGCCGCGCTTCACCAGCAAGTCGCAGAAGCGCCCGGCAACGATCGTGCCCGCTGCGCCAAAGCCATAGGCCAGCGACACTACCCAGGCGGTCTTGTACAGGTCCAGGCCGTGCTCACGCTCGAAGTAGCCAGGCAGCCAGGTCAGGTGCAGCCAGAGCATGTAGATCACGCCCATGAAGCCCAGCACCGCCCCCCAGGTACTGCGGTGCTTGAACAGGTCGAGCCAGCCGGCGAAGTACGAGGCCTTCGGCGCTTGTGCAGTAGCTGCAGGCACCTGCTGCCCACTCGGCAACGGCTTGCCCTCGGCAGCAAGCTCCGCCAGGTAGCGGGCCTTGCTTTTGTAGAAGGTCAGCCAGCACAGCGCCAGCACCACGCCGATCACGCCGGTGATAATGAACATGCCGCGCCAGCCGAAGTTGACCATGAACAGCGTCAGCAAGGGTGGCGCCAGGCACGGGCCGAGGCAGGTCGAGGACCAGACCACGCCGGTCGGGGTGCCGCGTTCGTTGGCATCGAACCACTCCGACAGGGCCTTGGCCGCCGACGGGAACATCGGCGCCTCGCCAATCCCCAGCAGCACCCGCAGGCCCATGAAGCCGGCAAAGCTGTTGACCATGCCGAACGCTGCCTGGGCCACCGACCAGCCCAGCAGCGAGGCGCCGAGGGCGATCTTGCTGCCCAGGCGGTCGATGATCATGCCCATCGGCAGCTGGGCAAAGGCATAGGCAATGGAGAACGCCGACAACAGGATGCCCATCTGCGACGGGCTGATCATCATGTCTTTCTGGATCGAGGTGTTGGCGATCGACAGTGCACTACGGTCCAGGTAGTTGACGATGCCGATCAACAGCAGGAACACGACGGTGATGCGTTGGTACTTCTTCATAGGGTTCATGTGATGACCTTTATTATTATTGTTGCCGCGCTGTCAGCGCCTTGGCGGTCCTTCGTTCATGCTGCGCCCTCCCTGACGCAGCGCGCCGCTCAAGGCTGGCGCGCGGTTGTTGCAACATCCAGCAGCCCGCGCCGGCCGAGGCTGTCGATCAGCGCACGCAGGCCAAAGTGCCACTGCGGTGCCAGGTCGCTGGTGGTCACGCGGTTGCACAGGGTACCCAGTTGCGGGTTGCTGATACTCACCACATCGCCCGGCTTGTGGGTGAAGCCGTTGCCCGGTTGGTCGCGGTCCTGCTTGGGGGCGAACAAGGTACCGAGGAACAGCACCAGGCCGTCGGGGTACTGATGGTTCTCGTTGAGGGTTTGCTGCACCAGGTCCTGCGGGTCGCGGCTGATCTGGCGCATGGAGCTGCGGCCGGCGAGGATGAAACCGTCTTCGCCCACCACCTGCAAGTCCACTTCTGCGGCGCGTACGTCGTCCAGGCCGAAGCTTTCGTCGAACAGGCGCAGCAGCGGGCCAAGCGCGGTGGAGGCATTGTTGTCCTTGGCTTTTGACAGCAGCAAGGCGCTACGGCCTTCGAAGTCGCGCAGGTTGACGTCGTTGCCGAGCATCGCGCCCTTGATGCGACCATCACTCGACACCGCCAGCACCACTTCAGGCTCCGGGTTGTTCCAGCTCGACTTGGGGTGGATGCCGATGTCGGCGCCGTGGCCGACCGCCGACAGCGGCTGGGCCTTGGTGAACACCTCGGCATCCGGGCCAATACCCACTTCCAGGTACTGCGACCACAGGCCCTGCTCCACCAGCACCTTGCGCAGCGCTTCGGCCTGGGCCGAGCCCGGCACGATCTGCGACAGGTCGGCGCCGATGCGGCTGGCCAAGGTGTCACGGATCGCATCGGCCTTGGCCGGGTCGCCCTTGGCCTGCTCTTCGACTACGCGCTCCAGCAGGCTGGTGGCGAAGGTCACGCCAGCGGCCTTCACCGCCTGCAGGTCGATGGGTGCCAGCAGCCATGGCTGGCGTGGGTCGCGCAGGGCCGGGTCGCTGTTGCCAAGCAACGCTGGCAGCCCGATCAGCGGCTCGGCCAGCGGCAGGCTGCGCAGGTAGGCCACCGGGTCGGCCACTTCCAGCAGGGCCGAGACGGTGGCTACATGGGCGCTGATATCGTGCACGGCGCCGGCCTTCACCAGCACCACCGCAGGGCCCTGCTCCGGCAGCCAGACCCGCCCTACCCAACTGCCGCTGTCGAACGCGCTGGCATCGTGATTCAGAGGCAGCGGTCGCTTGCCGTTCGCTCGATCAGTCATCTGTGTACCCTTACTGTCATTCATTGGGAAAGTGCCGGCAGTTGCAGCTGCCCGGCCAGGCGGTCAAGGTCGGCCACCAGTTGTGACGAAAGGCTTGCGCCCTGCTCCAGGGCCTGGCGGCGTAGGGCAAGGCCAGCCTGCCCAGGCAGGCGCACCGGGCGCTCGGGGTCGAGTGGCCGGCTGGCCAGGACCAGCCGGCCGAGGAAGCTGGTTTCGTCGGTGAACGCTTGCAGGCCGCCGAAGAAACGCGGGTCGATGACCACGGCGGTGGCCGAGGCACCCCACTGGTCTGGTGCATCCTTGCGGCCATGGCCGGCCAGCCCCGAGGTCAGGGCTTCGACCAGCAGCGCCAGGGCGAAACCTTTGTGGCCAAAAGCCTGGCCACCCAAGGGCAGGATGCTGCCTTGCGGGCTGGTGAAGAAGTCGCGCGGGTCGTCGCTCAGTTGCCCGTCATTGCTCACCAGCACCGGGTGCGGCAGGCGGCTGCCGGCATCGCGGCACTGGCCGACCAGGCCGAGGGTGACGGTGGACATGCTGACGTCCAGCAGAATCGGCTCGCCCTGGGTCGGGATGCCCGCGGCAATCGGGTTGGGGGTGTACACCGGGTCGGCGCCACCATGGGCGCAGACCAGCCCTACCGATGGGTCCGAGGAATACAGCATGGCTACCAGGCCCTGGTCGGTGTAGGGCTTGAGGTAGGCTGCCAGGCAGCCGATATGCGCGGCACGGCGCACCACGGCGATACCGATGCCCTGCGAAGTGGCGCCCTTTGCCGCGCAGTCCAGGGCACGGCTGACGCAGTACGGCCCCAACACGTAGTGGCCATCGAACAGGCTGGAAATGCCACTGTCCGATACCTGCTCCAGTACCTGCGCGCGGGCCTTGACCTGGCCGCCGAGCATGCCGTCGATGTAGCGGCTGACCAGGTTCAGGCCATGGGTGCGATGGCCCAGCAATTCGCCTTCGAGCAGTACCCGGGTCACTACCTGGGCGACTTCGGCATCGGCGCCGGCCTTTTCGAACAGACGCTCGACGAAGGTGGTGAGCGCTTGCACGTTGTAATGTGTGGTTTGAGTCATTGCGGTTGCCTCGGAAATGGAACAGGGCTGGCGATCAGGTCACGGCACCGATCTGCCATGGCACGAATTCGTTCTGCCCGTAGCCGTGCAGCTCACTCTTGCTGCGCTCACCGGAAGCGATGCGCAGCATCTGTTCGAAGATGAACGCGCCGCGCTCCTCGATGCTGGTGGAGCCATCGGCGATGCCACCGCAATTGACGTCCATGTCTTCTTCCTGGTGCTCGAACACCCGGTTGTTGGTGGCCAGCTTGATCGACGGCGCCGGGGCGCAGCCGTAGGCCGAGCCACGGCCGGTGGTGAAGGCGATCAGGTTGGCCCCGCCAGCCACCTGGCCGGTGGCCGAAACCGGGTCGTAACCGGGGGTATCCATGAACACCAGGCCCTGGGCGCGTACCGCTTCCGCGTACTGGTACACATCGACCAGGTTGCTGGAGCCGGCCTTGGCCACCGCACCGAGGGACTTCTCGAGGATGGTGGTCAGGCCCCCGGCCTTGTTGCCGGCCGAGGGGTTGTTGTTCAGTTCGGCGTTCATGCGCTGGCAGTAGTCTTCCCACCAGCGGATGCGGGCCACCAGCTTTTCGCCGACCTCGCGGCTGACCGCACGGCGGGTGAGCAGGTGCTCGGCACCGTAGATTTCCGGGGTTTCGGAGAGGATCGCGGTACCACCGGCGGCCACCAGGCGGTCGACGGCATTGCCCAACGCCGGGTTGGCGGTAATGCCGGAATAGCCATCGGAACCGCCACATTGCAGGCCGACCACCAGGTGCCGCGCACTGACCGGCTGGCGCTGCACCTGGTTGGCCTCGACCAGCAGCGCCTTGACCTGCTCGATACCGGCGGCGATGGTTTTGCTGGTGCCGCCGATACCCTGGATGGTGAAGGCGCGCAGCTGGGCGCTGGCCTGCAGGCCCTGGGTTTCCAGCAGGCTTTCGATCTGGTTGGTTTCGCAGCCCAGGCCGATGATCAGCACGGCAGCGAAATTGGGGTGTACGGCGTACCCGGCCAGGGTGCGACGCAACAGGCCCAAGGCTTCACCGCTGGGGTCCACCGCACAGCCGGCGCCGTGGGTCAGCGCTACCACGCCGTCGATGTTCGGGTAATCGGCCAGTACTTCAGGGTGGATGTCGCGGCGAAAATGGTCGGCCACGGCCCGGGCCACGGTCGCCGAGCAGTTCACCGAGGTGAGGATGCCGATGTAGTTGCGAGTGGCGACCCGGCCATCGGCGCGCACGATGCCCTGGAACTGCGCCTCGCGGCCGGGCTGGCTGCGGGTGTCGACACCGAAGGCGTAGTCACGGGCGAAATCGCCCATCTGCACGTTGTGCACATGCACGTGTTCGCCGGCGTCGATGGCCTGCGAGGCAAAACCGATGATCTGCCCGTAACGGCGCAGGGGCTGGCCCTGCTCCACACGTTCGGTAGCGAGCTTGTGGCCCGAGGGGATCGGCTGGCGCACGGTAATCGCCTCGGCGTCCAGGCGCAGGCCTTGCGGCAGGGCCTTGCGGGCGATGAGCACGTTGTCCAGCGGGTTGAGGCGGATGACGGCAAGGTCACCGGACTTGGCAATCAGTTGCATGGGACCTCTCAGGGCGGTGCGGCTGGCTTCTTGTTATGGCTGCGACCACTGTAAGAAGCCTTGGGCAACATTCCCAATGAGATGATCCGATCGTGCGATAACCTTGGGTTATCAAAAACAGGTATCAGAGCGCGTTTATCAATCACATTTGAGGGCCATTGGGGCCGCTGCGCAGCCCTTCGCGGGCTTGCCCGCTCCCACACCGACTGCATTGGCATCAAGCCATGCGCTGTCTTGCTCAAATTCCACAAAGTGGCGCGATCGCTGTGGGAGCGGCCTTGTGTCGCGAAAGGGCTGCAAAGCAGCCCCAGCAATTTCAACTGTTGCGCATCAATCCTGGGGCCGCGTTGCGGCCCTTTCGCGACACAAGGCCGCTCCCAAAGGTACAGCGACAACCTCGAGAGCAACGCTGCACCCGTGGGAGCTGGCTTGCCTGCGATGGGCTGCGCAGCGGCCCCATGGGATTTATCTCTGCTCCTGCTGACGGCGCCGCGCGCCCTCCAGCAAAATCTCGACAAAAGCCCGGGCCGAAGCGCTCAGCGGCTCGTCCTTGCGGGTAACCACGCCGTACTCCAGCGCCGCCAGGTGCAAGGGGCTGCGCAGTTCTTTCAGTTGGCCGCTGGCCAGCTGCGCGGCAACCATCGAGCGCGGCAACATGGCGATCATCGGCGCCGCCTGCAGCAATTGCAGGAACATCGGCATGGAGATGGTTTCGACGCTGTCGGCAGGCGTGGCGATGCCGGCAACCCGGAAGGCCTGCTCCAGGCGGTTGCGGATCGGCGTGCCCACCGGGTACAGCACCCACGGCCAGTCGCCCAGCGCTGTCAGCGGTGTGCTTTCCAGCTGGTTGAGCGGGTGCTCGCTGTTGACCACCAGGCTGAACGGTTCCGGCTCCAGGGGCTGGAAGTCGAACAGCTGGCTGAAGCGTTCTTCAGTGAAGCGGCCAATCATGATATCGAGCTTGTTCTGCTCCAGCATGGTCAACAAGTGATCGCTGGAATGCTCCACCACTTCGATCGACAGCAACGGGCTGCGCGCCTTGATCGCGGCGATGGCCTGCGGCAGCACCAGTGCGGTGGCGGCAAAGATCCCGCCGACGCGGATAAAGCCGTGCCCGCCGTTGCGCAGGCGGTTTACCTGGTCGACGAACTGTTGCGACTCGGCCAGCGCGCCTTGGGCATAACGCACCACATATTCGCCCAGTTCGGTGGGTGGCATGCTCCGCGGCAGGCGCTCGAACAGGGCGAAGCCGAACTGCTCCTCAAGGTCACGCAACATCTTGCTCAGTGCCGGCTGGCTCAGGTTCATGCGCGTGGCGGTGGCGTGCATGTTGCGGGTGCGCGCCAAGGTGTCGATCAGCACCAGGTGCTTGTAGCGGATCCAGTTGCAAAAGCTGGAATGGGTCATGTCCGGCGGCATTGACGCAGGGCCTCAGGCAAGTGAAAAGGCAGGGCTATTGCGCCCGCAGGTAGTGCAGCAAGGTGTCCAGGGCAACCGAGTTGGGCCGCGAGCGCAGGGTCAACACGCCCAGGTTGGCCATCGCCAGCGGCAGTTCCACCGGCAGGATGGCGACCATGCCATAGCGGGCATAATGCTTGGCCACGTCATCGGGCACCACCGCAATCATCTCGGAGGCTTCGAGCATTGCGGTGGTAGCCAGGATCGAGGCGGTTTCGACGATATCCAGCGACTGCACCATGCCGCCGGCCTGCAACGCGCTTTCGACGCGGCGGCGCATCGGGCTGCCGATGGGGTGCAGGATCCAGGTCAAGGCCACCAGGTCGGCCAGTTGCAGCCCGGCGGCATTGGCTAGCGGGTGGCTGGCGCGGGCGATCACGCGCATCTGCTCACCGCCTTCGAACAGTTCGATGTTCAGGTCCTGGCTGTCGCTCTGGTCCGGCAGGCGCCCCACCACCATGTCGAAGTCGCCACGCAGCAAGGCCGGCAGCAAGGTGTCGCTGGTGCCGACCTCCAGGGAAATGCGCACTTTGGGGTGGTCGCGCTTGTAGGCCAGTACCGCCTTGGTCAGCACGCCCGGCACCGGCCCCATGACGCTACCCACCCGCACCAGGCCCTGGGCCCCGCGCGCCAGCTCGGCAATCTGCGCCTGGGCGTGCTCGAACTCATGCAGCGCATTCTGCGCATAGCGGATCATCACTTCGCCATACAGCGTCGCTTGCATGCCCCGTGGCAAACGCTCGAACAAGCGTACGCCAAGGCGCTCCTCGAGCTGTTGCAGCAACAGGCTCGCTGCCGGTTGCGTGGTGTGCATCGCCGCGGCCGCACGGCGCAGGTTAGCGAACTCGCCCAAGGCGTTGAGCAGCGTGATCTGCCGGCTGGAGATCTTCAATGCGCCGAGGCTGGCAGGCGCCTGGGCGCTGTCGGGTGGCAAGCGAGACATATCGAATCCGGTATCTCTGGTTAAGATTTGGCGATTATGCCTGTATCGCTCGACAACCTACAGTCAGGCCTCCCAGTGCTTGAACAGAACAAGAGCCGACCATGAGCATACGTATTACCCACCTGAGCGTTCGCGACATTCGTTTCCCCACTTCGCTGTCGCTGGACGGCTCCGACGCCATGAACAGCGCCCCCGATTATTCGGCGGCCTACGTGGTGCTGCACACCGACGCCGAGGCCCTGGAAGGCCACGGCCTGACCTTCACCATCGGCCGTGGCAACGAGATTTGCGCGGCGGCGGTGCAGTCGCTGGCGCCGCTGATCGTCGGCCTCACCCTGGAGGAAATCACGGCCGACATGGGCGGTTTCTGGCACCGCTTCACCGTCAGCGACAGCCAGTTGCGCTGGCTGGGCCCGGAAAAGGGCGTGATCCACCTGGCCACCGCCGCGATCATCAATGCCGTGTGGGACCTGTGGGCCAAGCACGAAGGCAAGCCGGTGTGGAAGCTGCTGGCCGACATGACGCCCGAACAGCTGGTGCGCTGCCTGGACTTCAGCTACGTCACCGATGTGCTCACCCCTGAAGAAGCCATCGCCCTACTGCGCCGCCAGGCCCCGGGCAAGGCCCAGCGCGAAGCGCAGATGCTGCGCGAAGGCTACCCCGGCTACACCACCGCGCCGGGCTGGCTGGGCTACAGCGAAGAAAAGATGCGCAAGCTGGCCCGCGAGGCGGTGGAAGATGGCTGGACCCACATCAAGCAGAAGATCGGTGCGGACCTGGAGGAAGACATTCGCCGCGCCAGCATCCTGCGCGACGAAATTGGCTGGGAGCGCACCCTGATGATGGATGCCAACCAGGTATGGGGCGTCGAGGAATCCGTCGCCAACATGCGCCGCCTGGCCGCCTTCGAGCCACTGTGGATCGAAGAGCCGACCAGCCCGGACGACATCCTCGGGCACGCCACCATCCGCCAGCGCATTGCCCCGATTGGCGTGGCCACCGGTGAACATTGCCACAACCGGGTGATGTTCAAGCAGATGTTCCAGGCCGGCGCGCTGGACTTCTGCCAGCTGGACGCGGCCCGCCTGGGTGGCCTGAACGAAGTGCTGATCGTGCTGCTGATGGCGGCGAAGTACGACGTACCGGTGTGCCCGCACGGCGGCGGTGTCGGCCTGTGCGAATATGTGCAGAACATTGCCCTGTTCGACTACATCGCGGTATCGGCCTCGCTGCACAACCGGGTGCTGGAGTACGTCGACCACCTGCACGAGCATTTCATCGACCCGGTGGTGATCCGCCGGGGGCGCTACATGCCACCGCAACGCCCAGGCTACAGCATCGAAATGCATGCCGAGACCCTGGAGCGCTACCAGTACCCCAACGGCGCGGTGTGGCTCGACATCAACCGTTCCTGACCCACCTACCTGGGTGCGCCGCCTTTGCGCGGCACGCCACCAGCACTTTTCACGGGGAAAAAACAATGACAATCCTCACCGGTACTGCAGCGGCGCCCGCCCCTGCCGCCACCACCGAACAGCGCCTGAACGGCCTGCTGCTGCGCAAATTGATGCCACTGCTCATCGTTGTCTACGTGATGAGCTTCCTTGACCGGACCAACATTGCCCTGGCCAAGGCCAGCATGGGCATCGACCTCGGCCTGTCGGCAGCGGCCTACGGCCTGGGCGCCGGCCTGTTCTTCCTCACCTATGCCCTGGCCGAAGTACCCAGCAACCTGATCATGCATCGGGTGGGCGCACGCTTCTGGATCACCCGCATCATGATCACCTGGGGTCTGCTCTCGGCGGGCATGGCCTTCGTCCAGGGCGAAACCTCGTTCTACGTCATGCGCCTGTTGCTCGGGGTCGCCGAAGCGGGCCTGTTCCCCGGCGTGATGCTGTACCTGACCTACTGGTTCGATCGTGAACAGCGTGCCCGCGCCACGGGTTACTTCCTGCTGGGCGTGTGCCTGGCCAACATCCTCAGCGGCCCGCTGGGGGGTGCCCTGCTGGAAATGGACGGTGTGCTGGGCTGGCACGGCTGGCAATGGCTATTCGTGCTCGAAGGCCTGCCGGCAGTGGCCCTGGCCTATGTGGTATGGAAGAAACTGCCCGATGGCCCGGCCTCGGCGCCCTGGCTGTCGGCCGCCGAAGCCGAGGACATCGAGCGCCGCCTGGCTGCGGAGCGGGCCGCCGCACCGCAGCAGAGCAAGTTGGGGCAGATGTTCCGCGACCGGCAGATCTGGCTGGCGATCGTGGTGTACTTCGTGCACCAGATCACCATCTACACGGTGATTTTCTTCCTGCCGGGCATCATCGGCACCTACGGCGCGCTGTCGCCCTTCCAGGTCGGCCTGCTGACCGCCGTACCGTGGATTGCTGCCGCCATCGGCGCCGCCACCTTCCCACGCCTGGCCACCTCGCCGAGTCGTTGCCGCACCCTGCTGTTCGGCGGCCTGCTAACCATGGCGGCCGGGCTGCTGCTGGCGTCGCTGGCCAACTCGTTCATCGGCCTGATCGGGTTTTCGCTGACTGCCCTGATGCTGTTCGTGGTGCAGTCGATCATCTTCGTCTTCCCCTCCAGCCGCCTGAGTGGCAGCGCCCTGGCGGCAGGGCTGGCCTTTGTCACCACCTGCGGCCTGTTTGGCGGTTTCGTCGGCCCATCGGTGATGGGCCTGATCGAGCAGGCCACCGGCAGTACCCGCAATGGCTTGTGGATCATCGCTGCGTTGCTGGTGGTGGCAGCGCTGGTCAGTACCCGCTTGCGGCAAGGGCAGGAGCAAGCGAATCGCTGACAGGAGGCGTTTGTCTGCCAGGGCCTAATCGCCGGCAAGCCGGCTCCCACAGGTACAGCGACAACCTTGAGTTCAACGCTGCACCCGTGGGAGCTGGCTTGCCGGCGATGGGTTGCAACGCAACCCCGGCGGCTCAAGGTGTAGCGCCGGCAGGCCGGCCACAGCGCAGTTCCAGCACCTGAGCCAGGCGCTCTACCGCCTGTTGCAGCTCCCCCGGGTGATCACCCAGCCACGCCATCGCCAGACACTGCTGGTAGCGGCCCTGCAGGCTGAACTGCTCGCCCGGCAGGGCATGCAGTGCTGAACCAGCCAGCGCTGCTGCAATACCCTCCCACGGCAGCGGCTGGCGAAAGCGCACCCACAGTGTCCGGCCACCCTCCGGCGTTTCCAACACCACCCGCTGGCCGAACTGCAGCTGCAACTCACGCGCCAGGCATTGCATGCGCTTTTGCAGGTCGGTGCGCAGCCGCACCAGTTGCGCCTCGATTTCGCCTTTGCCCAGCATGTGCGCCAGCGCTTGCAGGCGAAGCGGTGCAAGCCGAAATGCACGCTCAGCGAAAGCCCGGGCCAGCACGGCATCATGACCCAGCAGGTAGGCATAGGGCGCCTCGCCCCCCACTGCGGCATCGAACGCCCCCATCACCAACAGCCAACGCGGGTCGACCCAATCGCGCAGGCGCGTATTCGGCGGCCCGCTGTAACAGTGCTCGCTGTCCAGATCGTTCTCCAGCAACCATACAGGGTGCTGGCCCAGCAGCTGGCCAAGCTGCTGCTGATAGTGCAGTGAAACCAGCCGCCCCTGCGGCATGCCAAGGCACGACGGCATGACCAGCATGCACACCGGCTCGTTGGCCAGCAGCCGGGCCAGGGCGCGCAGGTCCGGGTTACCGCGGGTATCCAGTGGTACCTCCAGCACTCGCATGTCGGCACGGGCCAACGCACGCAGCACCTGCCAGCAACAGGGCGAGTGCACCACCACGGTCCCGCCTTGCAGGACCAGCGCCGCCAGCAAAGTCTCCAGCAACGCCTGCACATCTGGCGCCAGCTGGACGTCCTCGGCACGCCAGTACTGGTTGGAGGAACGGGTATAGCGTTCGGCGACGGCATTGCGCAGGCGGGCGCTGCCGGGCGCGTCCCACGGGGCGACACTGTGCGTGCGCTGACGTGCCAGGCGCCGCTCGTGGGTGAACAGGGTGCGCTCAAGCATCGGCTGTGCCGGCAAGGGTGCCTGCCGGGGCATGGCCGCAGCATCCCCCTTGGCAGCGCCCTGTACGTAGTAGCCCGACCTGGGCAGGCACTGCACGCGCCCCTCTTCTTCCAGCAGGCTGTAGGCACTCTGCACGGTGGCCAATGACACCCGTAACCGCCGGGCCAACACGCGCAACGACGGCAATCGGCACGGGCCACTGCGTGGCGCCTGGTCGATCAGGGCTTCCAGGTAGCGATAGACCTTGCGATAGGCGAACTCGCCGGAGCCCGATTGCTCCATCAAGGCGGCCCCGCATGACCACGCCGCCGCCCCGCTGCCCGCCGTGGCAGCAACCTCAGCTGTACATCGCGACGGGCCAGGTGGCTCATGAGGCGCCAGGAGGCCAGCGGCAGGCCTCCGCCATAGATCAACCGGAGTTGCCCCAGCGGCAGGCCGCTGGTATTCACCAGCCAGTTTTTCACCGCTTCAGGGCAGGGTTTACCCTGCAAGGCTCGATGCAGGTACGGCAGCGCCACCAGCATGTCGGCATGCCAGCACTGCAGAAAACGCTCCAGGTTCTTCCCCTGCCGGGCAAACGGGCTGAACAGCAGGCACACCTGTTGGATCTGGTTGATGCCGTATGCCTTGCCGAACTGCAGCTGATGCGTGTCGCGCCGCTTGTTGGCGCCCGGCTGGCCAGCCAGCCGCAATGCCGGGCGACTGCCCTGCGGCTCGAGACTGCGTGCGTGCAGCTCCCGCAGCTGCACCGGGGCCAACCGCTCGACGAACGCGGCCAACGGCCAGGCGTCCTGGCCCCCCTCAAAGCGACAACCGAGCATGAGGTCCAGCTGCTGCTCTTCGAGCAATGGCGGCAGCAGGTCGTCAATGGCAATCAACCGCACCGACGTACTCTGCGGCACGCTCGCCGAGCTCGGCCCCGCCAAGGCCCCCGATGGCAACCCGATACTGCCGTGCAGGCGGCTCAGCCCCTGTGCCAGCGTCGCCAGGCACTGGTGCACCACATGCGGACCACGCTCCCCTGCCAGGCGCAGGCTGCGCCGTGCCCAGGCCAGGTACCGGCGGCGCTGGCGCGCAGGGATGGCGGTGATAAATACATCCGCAGGTGAATGGGCCTGCAGCGCAAAGCCCACGGCCGCCGCCAGTTCCAGGTGCAGGCGACACCCCAGCAGCGCTTCGGGCCTGGCGTCGACCAGGTGACCGAACATCAGCATGGCGTCCCTCGCCAACAGCCAGTTGTCGGGCGCGGCAGGGGCATGCCGGCTGAACGGCACCACTTCACGCCCCTTAATCATCTGCAGTTGCACCCGCGGGTCATCCTGCAAGAACAGCGCATTGAAGCTGCGCTCATGGCATTCGAGCGTGGCACTGTCAGCCACGGGCAGGCTCACCACCAGCACCCGCAGCTGGAAGGTTACCGGCGCACGCAGGGCGATACTCAGTTGTGCGGCACGCAGCATGGCCAGCAGCCGGGCGCTGCGGCGATCATTGCCTTGCAGCACCAGCAAGCGGCAGGTACCGATGTAGTCGGGCCCGCCTGCAGCAACCAGCAGCCGTTGTATCAGCAATTGCAAGGAAGCACGCTGCGCTTGTGACATATGACTGAGCAAGCGCTCGAGTACTTGCTGGTAGATATAGTGCATTGCCTGGTCGTGAATAGCAGTCACGAGATCACCTCATCAACTTCATGCAGTCAGCGCACGTTGATCAGAGGACCTGAACATCAACATGCCCCGAACTTTTCCAGAAGAAATTTCCTACAACTAATTGGAAGTAATGACGTAACCATCACTGTCGCCATGACATCGAGAAAAACCCATCGTCGCGACGCCCCGCCGCTGCCATACACCGCCCTGGCCTGGGCATAGCCATGCTCATTCCACGCTCCTTGCGCAAACTATCATTGAGCCATTATCGAGGGATGCAAAGCGAATAGAAGATACAGATCAGGGTAAAAAAACCATTCAGCGGAAGTGAGAAAACACATTGACTGCCAGGCGGGAACAGTACAAGACAAAAAACTTGGCGGGATATTTCGGCAAGCCACGGAGCAATCAGCTCAAATATAGTCCGCGTCGTATTTAATTGTAGGAAACTTCTTTTTTTAACGTAAAACCAGTCTCTATTAGGCACAAAAAACCCGGGACTCTGCCCGGGTTTCCTGATAGATGCAGACCGCTGTCAGTGCTGCGCCATGTCCAGCACCACACGCCCGCCGCACGGGCATTGGTCCATGTAGCGATGCGCCTCGACCACCTGCTCGAACGGGTACACCTTGATGATCTGCGGTGTCAGCAACTGGTCGGCAGTGAACTGGTTGATATCACGCAGGGCGCGCTGCAGCGCCACCTGGTCCTGGCTGATACCCAGCTCCGGCTTGCCGGTGAAGTTGCCAATGCAGTGCACATAGAACTGGATGTTCTTCTGGAACGCCGCGCAAGCCGGGAACGGCGTCTGATTGCCGCCTTGCAGGCCATACAGCACCAGGCTGCCACGCGGTGCCAGGACATCGCCCAGCAGCGACATCTGCGGCCCGCCCATGCCATCGAGGACCATGTCCACGCCACGGCCATCGGTGTACTTGCCAACCTGCAGCAACAGGTCCTGCTCTTCGGTGACAATCACCTTGTCGGCGCCCAGGCCCAGCAGGTACTCACGCTGATCCGCCTCTTTTGTGGCGGCAAACACCTTCAGCCCCAGGGCCTTGCCCAGTTGCACGAAGGCAGGGCCCGCGCAGTGGCTGGCATCGGTGACCAGCGCAGTCTGCCCGGCCTTGGCCCGGGCCAGGTCGACGTAGGCGAAATAGGCGATCAGCAGCGGCGTGTAGTGCACGCTGGCCTCGATCGGGGTGAGCACATCCGGATAACGGGTAATGGCCGAACGCGGCAGCACGATGACATCGCCATACACCGGGTGGTCGTTGGCACTGGTGGCCGGGAAGCTGGCAACCCGGTCACCCACCGCAATATCCTCGACCCCTTCGCCGACCGCGGTCACCACCCCGGCCATCTCGTGGCCGATCCCCGCCGGCAGGCGCGCCTGAGACGGTGCCAGGTTCTGGCGCCAGAGCACGTCATACCAGCTGACGCCAACCGCCTCGACGCGGATCTGTACCTCGTCCGCAGCAGGTGACGGTTCGGCCTGCTCCTCGCAACGGAGCACATCGGCAGCGCCGAACTTGTGGAAACGGATCATGCGGGACATCGCATACCTCGCCTTTGTGAACCTCTAATTACCACGGACTTTATCCGGGCTTTGCCGGTTAGACCATCAGTGGTCATTAATAGTCGACATGCTTGTCATCGATTGGGCACCTGACTTTCCCTGCGATTGGTCCCCCTAAACCCGTGCAGGGTACCAGCCTTTGGCCTTAAGATTCACCTCTGCCCCACTTTAGGCGAAGCGCACCGATGAATCGAAACGACCTGCGTCGCGTAGACCTCAACCTGCTGATCGTGTTCGAAACGCTGATGCACGAGCGCAGCGTGACCCGTGCCGCGGAAAAACTGTTCCTCGGCCAGCCCGCCATCAGCGCGGCCCTGTCGCGCCTGCGCAACCTGTTCGACGACCCGCTGTTCGTGCGCACCGGCCGCAGCATGGAGCCCTCGGCCCGGGCCCACGAAATCTTCGCCCTGCTGTCCCCGGCGCTGGACTCGATTTCCACCGCCGTCAGCCGCGCTGCCGAATTCGACCCGGCCACCAGCAATGCGGTGTTCCGCATCGGCCTGTCGGACGACGCCGAATTCGCCCTGCTGCCGCAGCTGCTCAAGCGCATCCGCGCCGAAGCGCCGGGTATCGTGCTGGTGGTGCGCCGGGTCAATTACCTGCTGATGCCGACGCTGCTGGCCTCGGGCGAGATCTCGGTGGGGGTCAGCTACACCAGCGAACTGCCAGCCAACGCCAAGCGCAAGGTGCTGCGCCGCAGCATGCCGAAACTGCTGCGCGCCGACAGCGTGCCCGGCGCCATCACCCTGGACGACTTCTGCGCGCGGCCGCATGCGCTGGTGTCGTTTGCCGGGGACCTGTCGGGGTTCATCGACGAGGCGCTGGACGAGATTGGCCGCAAGCGCCACGTGGTGCTGGCGGTGCCGCAGTTCAACGGGCTGGGGAGCTTGCTGGCGGGCACCGATATTGTCGCTACGGTGCCGGATTACACGGCGGATGCGTTGACCGCGGCGGGTGGGTTGCGGGCTGAGGATCTGCCGCTGGATGTGCGCAGTTTCGAGCTGCACATGGCCTGGCGCGGGGCGCAGGACAATGACCCGGCAGAGCGGTGGTTGCGGTCGCGGATACAGATGTTCTTCGGCGACCCTGACAGTCTTTAGGGGCTTCGCGCCGATCGCGTCCCTGGAAGTGGTGTAACTCATCCTGCGGCGCTATTGAGCGTCCTCCCCGCCTATCCTTGATCAGCAGAAACCAAGATTGACCGAGTAAGGATTATTCCTTACCATCCGATCAATACATCCGGGAGAACACTCATGCCTGCCATCCACGAAATCGCCACGTTGACCTCGAAGGGACAGGTCACACTGCCAAAATCCGTTCGCCAGCTACTGGGCGTTGACACAGGTGGCAAGATTGCATTCGACGTGCGCGGGGGTGAAATCGTGGTCAGCCGCGTAGAAACCACCCACGAAGACCCTGCCATCGGTGCGTTCCTGGGTTTGCTGGAGGCTGATATCCGAAACGGACGCAACCTCACCACCCTGCCGGAAGACTTGGCGCAAACCATGCTCGCCAATGCAAACCACCCTGTAAACCTGGACGAAGATATCGACGGTGAGGTCGCGATCTGATGCTGCGACATGGCTGGACACTGTTGTTCCATGAGGGTGTGACTTTACAGCTACGCAAATTGCAAGAAGCCGCCGCCCGGGCCGAGCAGAACGATCCGCAAGGTTTTGAAAGCAACGCCAACGTCAAGCTGCTTCGGGCATTGAGCCATCTGATCATGGAGGCTGTGCCTGCCGACCCGGGCCGTGATGAGTTCCGCCAAGGCAACACGCTGGGCACCGCCTACAGACATTGGCGCCGCGCAAAAATCGGCAGGCGCTTTCGGCTGTTCTTTCGCTACGACTCAAGGTCCAAGGTCATCGTCTATGCATGGGTCAACGACGAAAACACCTTACGGTCCGCAGGCAGCAAATCCGATCCCTACGTCGTATTCGAGAAGATGCTCGGCCGCGGCAACCCTCCTGATGACTGGGATGCGCTGATTACTGCAACGCGTAGCGACTGGGATGAGCCCAAAGCATGAGCTGCGCGACTGGTGAGGGATTGCACGTTTGACACCGGCCCTCCCCTCGGTGCGTGCACTGTAATCCACTCGTAGCTGCTGTAAAAAAGGGTACATCTGGGGTACAAAATCAACTCCCCATTCATAACCTTTTGATTTATATGGATGTCCAAATGTTCTTCGGGGATCCTGACAGCCCCTGAGCACGATCCCCAACACCTCATCGCGCAAATGGCCCAGGCTATGGATCAACAGTGCATAGTGCACCACACAAAGCCCGGCATCATTCGCCAACAGGGCATTGTGCTGGCGCACGAACAGCGGCACGCCGAGACGTTCCTCGATGGTGCTTAATGCACCACACCAGCCAATACAAGCTGACGAAAGTCACCCACAATCGGTCGCAGATCAACACGATGCCAGGCGGCCCAGCGGCCGATGCTTTGCTGCAACCTTGGCCCAGCATGGGCTTTCACGCTTGGCCGGCAAGAACGCCACGCCCCCTGGGGGAGCGGCTTCAGCCGCGAAGCAGGCGCCGCGGTATCACATGGATTTCATCAGTCCCGGTCAATCTTGGCATTTGACAAGGCTAAGGACAGGGTCGATACCAATGACATCTCTGCCAAAGGAGTCACCCATGTCGAAGCTTTATCCCAGCATTGATCCTGAGGGGCTGGTCGAGTACTCGGTGGTGTACAGCGACCGCTCGCTCAATCACATGTCGCAGACGTTTCAAGGCGTGATGAAGAACATTTCCAGGACCCTGAAGCGGGTCTATAACGCCCAGGCTGTTGCGGTAGTGCCCGGCAGCGGTACATTCGGCATGGAATCGGTAGCGCGCCAGTTTGCCACCGGTCAGCAATGCCTGGTGATACGCAACGGCTGGTTCAGTTATCGCTGGAGCCAGATCCTTGAGATGGGCAATATCCCGGCGGCCACCACGGTGCTGAAAGCCCGACCGGTCGACACGGGTCGCCAGGCTGCCTACGCTCCGCCCCCTCTGGACGAAGTGCTGGCGGCGATAAAGGCGCACAAGCCGCAGATTGTCTTCGCCCCCCACGTTGAAACCTCATCCGGGATTATCCTGCCCGACGATTACCTGCGGGCCGTCGGCGACGCTGTGCATGCGGTGGGCGGCCTGTTCGTGCTCGACTGCATCGCCTCAGGCACGATCTGGGTTGATATGCAAAAGTGCGCAGTCGACCTGCTGATCAGCGCTCCACAGAAAGGCTGGAGCGCCTCCCCTTGCTGCGCCCTGGTGATGCTCAGTGCTTTGGCCCTGGAGCGCATCGAGCAGACGCAAAGCAGCAGTTTCGCCTGCGACCTGAAAAAGTGGCTGCAGATCATGCAGGCCTACGAACAGGGCGGGCATGCCTACCATGCGACCATGCCCAGCGACTCTCTCGCGCGATTTAACAAAGTAATCAACGAGATGCGAGCCTACGGTTTCGACAAGGTCCGCGGCGAACAGCAGGCTCTGGGCGATCGAGTGCGCGCCATGTTGACCGGCAAAGGCATCAAGAGCGTGGCCGCCGCCGGCTTTCAGGCCCCGGGCGTAGTGGTGAGCTACACCGATGATGCCGATATCAAGAGCGGTAAGAAATTTGTCGAGCACGGCCTGCAGATAGCCGCCGGAGTGCCGTTGCAATGTGACGAGCCGGCCGACTTCCAGACCTTCCGCATCGGTCTGTTCGGGCTCGAAAAACTGCACGATATCGAGCGCACGGTCAGCACCCTTGAGCAGGCACTGGACGAAGTGATGGTGAACTGAGGCCTCATCCTGGCATTTGCCGCTTTCGTGTCCTCGGTGATCGAAAGCGGCACGCCACCGGCACAGATGGCGGCGATTCGCGAGCGTCTGCGTAAACTTGGCCTGGAACCTTGCGACTGCTTGTTGCCCCCACTCATGGATGCACTCGCGGTTCACGCCGCCAAGCAAAAAGGCACCTACCGCGAATGATGGTGATCTGAACCCTTAAACTGCTTGCAGTTGCCGGTCAGCGTGGTAGGACGAGCGCACCAGCGGCCCGGAGGCCACGTTTCTGAACCCCATCGCCAAGGCCTGCTCGGCAAGCATGGCGAAGGTGTCAGGGTGCACGAAGCGCTGCACCGGCAGGTGGCTGCGAGACGGTTGCAGATACTGCCCCAGGGTCAGCATGTCAACCTGATGCTCACGCATGCGCTGCATCACCTCGACCACCTCGGCATCGGTCTCGCCCAGGCCGAGCATCAGGCCGGACTTTGTCGGTACCGCCGGCAGGCGTTGCTTGAAGCGCTCCAGCAGGTCCAGCGACCACTCGAAGTCCGAGCCCGGCCGTGCCGCCCGGTACAGGCGCGGCACGGTCTCCAGGTTGTGGTTGAACACGTCTGGCGGCTCTTGCGCAGTGATGTCCAGAGCAACGTCCATACGGCCACGGTAATCCGGCACCAGGGTTTCCAGCTGAATACCCGGCGACAGCCTGCGGATCTCGCGCAGGCAATCGGCGAAGTGGCGGGCGCCACCATCGCGCAGGTCGTCACGGTCCACCGAGGTGATCACCACATACTTCAGGCCAAGGTCGGCAATGGCGATGGCAAGGTTCGTCGGCTCATCGGCATCCAGTGGCTTGGGCCGGCCATGGCCGACATCGCAGAACGGGCAACGGCGGGTACAGATGTCGCCCATGATCATGAACGTCGCCGTGCCGCCCGAGAAACACTCCCCCAGGTTCGGGCAGGACGCCTCTTCGCACACGCTGTGCAGCTTGTGCTTGCGCAGCAGGGCCTTGACCCGTGCCACTTCCGGCGTGGTGGGAATCTCCACGCGAATCCAGTCGGGTTTGCGCGGCACCTGCTCGGTGGGCAGGATTTTCACCGGGATGCGCGCCACCTTGTCGGCGCCGCGCAGTTTCACCCCAGCCTGCAAGGGCTGCGAGCGCGTAGGGGCAGTCTGGATTTCACTCATGCTCATGCTCCGACAGTCTGGCCTTTAGCCACGGTAGTAACGTTGCGCCACGAACGGTGTGCGCACCACCTGCATCGGCACGTGCTTGCCGCGTACCAGGGCGAACACTTGCGTGCCCAGCGCTGCCTGCTCGCTCTGCAGGTAGCCCATCGCCAGCGGCGCGCCCAGGCTGGGTCCGAAACAGCCACTGGTGACCCGGCCGATCACCTGCTCCCGAGCATCGACGATCTCTGCCCCTTCACGCACCGGCACGCGCTCTGCAGGCAGCAGGCCCACGCGCTTGCTGGCCACGCCTTCGTGCTGCTGGGCAAGGATGCGCTCGGCGCCGGGGAAGCCGCCAGCGCGCTCACCCTCGGCACGTCGGGCCTTGGAGATCGCCCAGCCCAGGCTGGCCTCGATCGGCGTGGTGTGCACCGCCATGTCATGGCCGTACAAGCACAGCCCGGCCTCCAGGCGTAGCGAATCACGGGCCCCCAGGCCGATGGGCTGGACCTCGGCTTCGGCCAGCATCGAACGGGCAAGCATGGGCGCCGCCTCGACCGGTACCGAGATTTCGTAGCCGTCTTCGCCGGTGTAGCCCGAGCGGCTGACATAACAGTCGACACCCAGCAGCCTCACACTGGCGAACTGCATGAAAGTCATGCCGGCAACCTGGGGCGCCAGTCGCGCCAGTACCTTGGCCGCCGCCGGGCCTTGCAGGGCCAGCAAGGCCCGGCTGGCAAACAGCGACTCGACCTCGCACTGCCCTTCCAGGTGCTGGCGCAGGTAGGTCAGGTCCTGCTCCTTGCAGGCGGCGTTGACCACCAGCAACAGCTCGTCGTCACCCAGCCTGGCCACCATCAGGTCGTCGAGGATGCCGCCGTCGTCATTGGTGAACAGCGCATAGCGCTGCATGCCCACCGGCAGGTCGATGATGTCGACCGGCACCAGCGCTTCCAACGCCCTGGCGGCCTCTGCGCCACGCAGGCGGATCTGGCCCATGTGCGAAACGTCGAACAGACCAGCCTGTTCACGGGTGTGCAGGTGTTCCTTGAGCACACCCAGCGGGTACTGGACCGGCATGGCATAACCGGCGAATGGCACCATGCGTGCCCCCAGCGCCAGGTGCAGGTCGTGCAGTGGGGTTTGTTGCAATTGTTCTGTGGTCATGGCTGGCTCCTGGCCTTCGATGATATGGGCTGCCGGCACACTGCCGGCAGCCGCCAAGCCCTGAGGTCAGGCCGGATAGACAGGGAACAGCTTGCACAGCGCTGCCACCTGGCGCGCCACCTGGGCCTCGACGTCGGCATCACCGAGATGGTCGAGGATGTCGCAGATCCAGGTCGCCAAGGCGCGGCATTCCGCCTCCTTGAGCCCACGGGTAGTCACTGCCGGGGTACCGATGCGCAGGCCCGAGGTCACGAACGGCGACTGCGGGTCGTTGGGCACCGCATTCTTGTTCACCGTGATGTGCGCGCGGCCCAGGGCGGCGTCGGCATCCTTGCCGGTGATGCCCTGGCGGATGAGGCTGACCAGAAACAGATGGTTGTCGGTGCCACCGGAAACCACGTCGAAACCGCGCTGCATGAACACCTGCGCCATGGCCTGGGCGTTGCTGATGACCTGGCGCTGGTAATCCTTGAAACCAGGCGCCAGGGCCTCCTTGAAGCACACCGCCTTGGCCGCGATCACGTGCATCAGCGGCCCGCCCTGCCCGCCTGGGAACACCGCCGAGTTGAGCTTTTTCTCAAGCTCCGGGTCGGCCTTGGCCAGAATCAGGCCGCCACGCGGCCCGCGCAAGGTCTTGTGGGTGGTGGTGGTGACCACATCGGCATACGGCAGCGGGCTGGGGTACAGGCCTGCCGCGACCAGCCCGGCGACGTGGGCCATGTCGACGAACAGGTAGGCCCCGACCTTGTCGGCGATCTGCCGGAAACGCGGGAAGTCGAGGGTCTTCGAGTAAGCCGAGAAACCAGCCACGATCATCTTCGGCTGGTGCTCGACCGCCAGGCGCTCGACTTCGTCGTAGTCAATCAGGCCGTTGGCATCGATGCCGTATTGCACGGCGTTGTACAGCTTGCCCGAGGACGACACCTTGGCCCCGTGGGTCAGGTGGCCGCCGTGAGCCAGGCTCATGCCCAGCAAGGTATCACCGGCCTGCAGCAGGGCCAGGTAGACCGCCGCGTTGGCCTGGGAGCCCGAGTGTGGCTGGACGTTGGCATAACCGGCACCGAACAACTGCTTGGCGCGGTCGATGGCCAGCTGCTCGACCACATCGACATGCTCGCAGCCCCCGTAGTAACGCTTGCCCGGGTAGCCTTCGGCGTACTTGTTGGTCAGTTCGGTGCCCTGGGCCTGCATCACCTGGGGGCTGGTGTAGTTTTCCGAAGCGATCAACTCGATGTGGTCTTCCTGGCGCTGCACTTCACGGCCGATGGCCGCGGACAGTGCAGGGTCGAAATCGGACAGGGTCAGGCTCTTGTGGAACATGGGTGAGATTCCTTGTTGTTCGGTCGGCAAGCACGGCCCGGAAGCGTCCGGGCCAGCAGGGTCAGGCATCTTGATAGCTCGACAGCGGCGGGCAGGCACAGGCCAGGTTGCGGTCGCCGTAGACGTTGTCCACGCGCCCCACCGGCGGCCAGTACTTGCTGTCGCGCAGTTCGGCCAGCGGGTACACCGCCAACTCCCGGGCATAGCCGTGGGGCCATTCGCCCACCAGCTCGGTGGCGGTATGCGGGGCGTTCTTCAGCGGGTTGTCGAGCTTGTCCAGGGTGCCGTTTTCCACGGCGCGGATTTCCTCGCGGATGCAGATCATCGCTGCGCAGAAGCGGTCCAGTTCTTCCTTGGACTCACTCTCGGTCGGCTCGACCATCAGCGTGCCAGCCACCGGGAAGGACATGGTCGGGGCATGGAAGCCGAAGTCGATCAGGCGCTTGGCCACGTCCTCGACGCTGATGCCGCTGCTTTCCTTGAGCGGGCGCAGGTCGAGGATGCACTCGTGGGCGACCAGTCCGTTCTCCCCGGTGTACAGCACCGGGTAGTGTTCCTCCAGGCGGCGGGCGATGTAGTTGGCATTGAGGATCGCCAGCTGCGAGGCGCGCTTGAGCCCTTCCCCGCCCATCATGCGGATGTACATCCAGGTGATCGGCAGGATGCTGGCACTGCCATAAGGCGCCGCGCTGACCGCGCCCTGCGGGTTCGCCAGATGGGCGTGACCGGGCAGGAACGGCGCCAGGTGCGCCTTGACGCCAATCGGGCCGACACCGGGGCCGCCACCGCCATGGGGGATACAGAAGGTCTTGTGCAGGTTCAGGTGCGACACGTCGCCACCGAACTTGCCCGGGGCGCACAGGCCGACCATGGCGTTCATGTTGGCGCCATCCAGATACACCTGGCCGCCGTGCTCGTGAATGATGTCGCAGATGCGGGTGATGGCATCTTCGAACACGCCGTGGGTCGAGGGGTAGGTGATCATCAGCGCAGCCAGCTGCGCCCTGTGCTGCTCGGCCTTGAGCTGCAGGTCGGCGACATCGACGTTGCCACGCTCGTCGCAGTTGACCACCACCACCCGCATGCCGGCCATCTGCGCCGTGGCCGGGTTGGTGCCATGGGCCGACGACGGGATCAGGCATACATCGCGCCCTGCCTCGCCACGGCTGGCGTGGTAGGCGCGGATCGCCAGCAGGCCGGCATACTCACCCTGGGAACCGGCATTGGGCTGCAGCGACATGGCGTCATAGCCGGTGGCCGCGCAGAGCATGGCCTCCAGTTCATCGGTCAGCTGGCGGTAACCCTGCGACTGCTCAGCCGGGGCGAATGGGTGCAGGGCGCCGAACTCGGGCCAGGTGATCGGGACCATCTCGCTGGCGGCATTGAGCTTCATGGTGCACGAGCCGAGCGCGATCATGCTGCGGTCCAGGGCCAGGTCCTTGTCGGCCAGGCGGCGCAGGTAGCGCATCAGTTCGGTTTCGCTATGGTAGCGGTTGAACACCGGGTGTAGCAGGAACGGGGTCGCGCGCAGCAGTGGTACGGGCAGGCAATCGCTGCTGCCGGCGGCCAACGCGGTGAAGCTTGGAAGCGCCTGGCCGGGTTCGGCGAACACCTGCCACAGGGCCTCGACACTGGCCTGTTCGCAGGTTTCATCCAGCGACACACCAACCCGCAGTTCGTCAATCAGGCGCAGGTTCAGGCGTGCCGCATTGGCGGCAGCCAGCACATCAGCCAAAGGCCTCGCGGTGACCACGCTGATGGTGTCGAAGAAGTGCGCCTGCTCGACCTTGTGCCCGAGCTGTTTCAGCCCTTGCACCAGGATCGCGGTCAGGCGGTGCACCCGCCGGGCGATCTGCTCCAGGCCCTGGGGACCGTGGTAGACCGCATACATGCTGGCGATGTTGGCCAGCAGCACCTGCGCGGTGCAGATGTTGCTGGTGGCCTTTTCGCGGCGGATGTGTTGCTCGCGGGTCTGCATGGCCAGGCGCAGGGCCGGCTTGCCGAAGCGGTCGATGGATACGCCCACCAGGCGGCCGGGCATGTCGCGCTTGAACGCATCGCGGGTGGCGAAGTACGCCGCATGCGGGCCGCCAAAGCCCAGCGGCACGCCGAAGCGCTGGGCGCTGCCCAGCACCACATCGGCATCGAACTCACCCGGTGGGGTCAGCAAGGTCAGTGCCAGCAGGTCGGCGGCCACAGCCACCAGCGCACCCGCCGCATGGGCGCGTTGCACCAGGGCGCGGTGGTCGGTGATGGCACCCGTGCTGGCCGGGTACTGCAGCAACAGGCCGAAATAGCCGTCCAGGGCTTGGCCATCCAGCAACGCTTCATCAGCGATGACCACTTCGATACCCAGTGGCTGGGCACGGGTACGCAGCACATCGAGGGTCTGCGGGTGGCAATGGCTGGACGCGAAGAACGCCGGGGCCTTGTTCTTCGCCAGGCGCTTGCAGAAGGTCATGGCCTCGGCGGCGGCGGTGGCTTCGTCGAGCAACGAGGCGTTGGCGATCTGCATGCCGGTGAGGTCGCTGACCAGGGTCTGGAAGTTCAGCAACGCCTCCAGGCGGCCTTGGGAGATTTCCGGCTGGTACGGCGTGTAGGCGGTGTACCAGGCCGGGTTCTCGAGCAGGTTGCGCAGGATCGGCGTGGGCGTGTGGCAAGGGTAATAGCCCTGGCCGATGTGGTTGCTGAACAGCTGGTTGTTCGCAGCGATGGCCTTGAGTGCGGCCAGGGCTTCAGCCTCGCCCTGCCCCTTGCTCAGCTCGAGCACGCTGGTGCCTTTGATGCTGGCGGGGATGACGCTGTCGATCAGGGCTTCCAGTGAGTCATGGCCGACCAGCGCCAGCATGGCGTCGATATCGCCCTCGCGCGGGCCGATGTGGCGGGCGATGAATTCGTTGTCAGTGCCCAGCGGGATGGATGCGTTGGTCATCTCTGCCCCCTGGCTCAGGCGTTGTCGGCCAGGAAGCGGTCGTAGCCGTCCTGGTCCATCAGGCTGTCGAGCTCCGACGGGTTGGCCGCCTGGATGCGGAAGAACCAGCCGTCCTGCATGGGCGAGGTGTTGACCAGCTCGGGGTCGTCGGCCAGGGCCTGGTTGACAGCCACCACGGTGCCGCGCAAAGGCATGGTGATGTTGCTGGCGGCCTTGACCGACTCGAGCACCGCGACTTCGTTGCCCTCTCCGTACTCGCCCGGCTCCGGCAGTTGCACGAACACCACGTCACCCAGGGCCTGCTGGGCATAGCTGGTGATGCCGACGGTCAACTCGCCAGTCGCTTCCAGACGCAGCCATTCGTGTTCAGGAGTAAAACGCAGCGTGCTCATGGATCTTCCTCTCTTGTTATCAGATAGGTCCTGATGCAGGACCGACTGATACAGAGCAAGGCTGATGCCAACTCACTAAAACCCTTATACATCAATGCCTTACTGTTTTATTTCGGTCCATCCCAAGCCTGCGCGATGGAGCGTATTCACTCCGCGGCCTGGGCCCGGCAGCCAACCCTGACAGCACGGGCCAATGAACTCGGGACCACGCCCGCCTGGAGCATAATCACTCCAGCGGAGCGTATTCGCACCGGGCCGGCTACGAGACCCGACTGGCGATGCCGTACTTGCGCAAACGCTGGCCGATCGCCGTGTGCGAAGTCTGCAAGCGCACCGCCAGTTGCCGGGTCGAGGGGTAGCTCGTGTACAGCTTCTCCAGCAAGGATTTTTCAAATGCCTGCACGGCCGCTTCGAGGCTGACGATCTCCTGCCCCTCGGCTTGCTGGCTGCTCAGGGCGGTGCCAGCCAGCTCCAGGTCATCGCAGTCGATCACATCCCCTTCGCTGATGGCCGCCGCGCGGAATATCACGTTCTGCAACTGGCGCACATTGCCGGACCAGCGATTGCCCAGCAGCAGCGGATGGGTGGCCAGCGCCAGCCGGCAAGGGGCGCGCTGGATCTGCGCACAGGCCTGGCGCAGGAAATGCTCGGCCAGCAGCAGGATGTCCTTGCCGCGCTCACGCAGCGGCGGCACCTGCAGGTTGAGCACGTTGAGGCGATAGTAGAGGTCTTCGCGAAAGCCGCCCTCGATCACCATGTTTTCCAGGTTGCGGTGGGTGGCGCAGACCACCCGCACATTCACCTGCACCTCGCTGCCACCGCCCACCCGGCGAAAACTGCCGTCATTGAGAAAACGCAGCAGCTTGGCCTGCAGGTACGGCGACATCTCGCCCACTTCATCGAGAAACACCGTACCGCCATCGGCCAGTTCCAGCAGGCCCGGTTTGCCGCCCCGCTGGGCGCCGGTGAAGGCACCGGCGGCGTAGCCGAACAGCTCGCTTTCGGCCAGGCTCTCGGGCAACGCCGCGCAGTTCAGCGCCAGGAACGAGGCATCTCGCCGGGCACTCAGCGCGTGGCAGGCACGGGCCACCAGTTCCTTGCCCGTACCGGTCTCGCCCTGGATCAATACCGGCGCCTCCAGGCTCGCCACCTTGTGCAGGCGGGCCTTTAGCGCCTGCAGCGCCGCCGACTCGCCCAGCAACGCCCCCAAGCCTTCGCTGTTGTCATGCAGCAGCGAGGCCAGGCGCTCGCCGATGCGGCTGGGTGGGTACAAGGTCAGCAGGCCACCCACCAGGCCATCGGCGCCACCGCTTATCGGCGTGGCCTCCAGCAGCAGGGCCTGGCCCTGAAAGCCCACCTCGCACATTGGCAGGCGGAAGCCCTTGTCGATCAGGGTCTTGGCCAGGTCCGGCTCGGCAAACAACCTGTTCAACGCCTCACCGGCCGGCTCGCGCCCCACCAGGGCGACCAGGGTCGGGTTCGCCAGCAGCACATGACCGCCAGGGTCCACCGCCAGCACCGGGTCGCTCATCGCCGCCAGCAATGCCTCCAGCTGCAGGCGCCGGCGGTGGCCGGGGAGGAAGTCGACCAGCGCCACCTTCTGCACGCCGTCCACGTCCATCAGGGCAGCGTAGAGTTCGTCCAGCACCACCGGGGACAAGGTTGGGGCATCGATGTAGACGTTGGGCGGAATCATCTCCACCGCATCAAGATTGAGGTTGCGCGCCCCAAGCAGCGAGAGGATTTCCTGAGTGATACCGACACGGTCGACAAAGTTGACGTGGATTCTCATAAAGATTCCCTGCTTGGCAAAAAGACGACAGGGGGACAGCGCAGCGCGCCGTCCCCCTTGGGCAGAACGTGAATAGGGTGATCAATCGGCATCGAATGACAGCTGCATGGCCTGCTGCCTTTTCCGCCGGATCGATCGATAGGCCAGGCCCAGCACGGCAAACCAGACCGGCATCAGGTACAGCGCGCTGCGGGTGTCGGCCTCCAGCGCCAGCAAGGCCAGGATGAAAGCGAAGAACACCAGGCACACCCGGCACATGAACGTGCCGCCCGGCATCTTGTACCTCGACGCCTGGTGCAACGGGTCACGCTGCTTGCGGTATGCCAGGTACGACAGCAGGATGATCGACCAGACGAACATGAACAGCAGTGCCGACACCGTGGTGATCAGCGTGAAGGCCTCGAGCATGTTCGGCACCAGGTAGATGACCAGCGCCCCGCCCGTCAGGCACACACAGGAAAAGATCAGGCCGTTGGAAGGTACCGCGCGGCGGGACAGCGCACCGAACTTGCCAGGCGCATCGCCATCCACTGCCAGGCCGTAAAGCATGCGGCTGGTCGAGAAGACGCCGCTGTTGGCCGACGACATGGCCGAGGTCAGCACCACGAAGTTGATGATGCCCGCGGCTGCCGGCAGACCGGCCAGTACGAACAGCTCGACGAAGGGGCTCTTGTTGGCCACCACTTCACGCCAGGGCGTGACGGCCATGATGGCGACCAGCGCGAGCACGTAGAAGACGATGATGCGCAAGGGAATCGAGTTGATCGCCCGTGGCAGGTTGCGTTCCGGGTTCTTGGTTTCGGCGGCGGTGGTCCCCACCAGTTCGATGCCGACGAAGGCAAACACCGCAATCTGGAAGCCGGCAAAGAAGCCCATGGCGCCATGGGGGAACATGCCACCGTCATTCCACAGGTTGGCCAGCGATGCCGCATGCCCGGCCGGCGACTGGTAAGCCAGCGCCACCATGTAGAACCCGGTGCAGACCAGCGCGCAGATGGCGACGATCTTGATCATGGCGAACCAGAACTCCATTTCGCCGAACATCTTCACCGTCATCAGGTTCAAGCTGAGCAACAGGCCGACACACGCCAACGCCGGTATCCACAAGGGGATGTCGGGGAACCAGAACTGCGAATAGGCAGAGATGGCGATCACGTCGGCGATACCGGTGACAATCCAGCAGAACCAGTAGGTCCAGCCGGTGAAGAACCCCGCCCACGGGCCGAGCAGGTCAGCCGAAAAATCGATGAACGACTTGTACTTCAAGTTGGACAACAACAGTTCACCCATTGCCCGCATGACAAAGAACAGCATGAAGCCGATGATCATGTAGACAAAGATGATGGAGGGCCCCGCCAGGCTGATGGTCTTGCCAGAGCCCATGAACAGGCCGGTGCCGATAGCACCGCCAATGGCGATCAACTGGATATGGCGGTTGGACAGGTTACGCTTGAGTTCGTGTGCGTCACCATCAGGCGGGCGGTGACCGTGGGGCAAGTTATTCATTGTTTTCTACCTTGCTAGTCTAATTGTTTTTATAACGTCACAAGTTCAAACCTCGAGACCGGATGAACAACTTTCAAGTCCGATCGCGTGCAAGGTAGCGAGCAAGCTCTGTGCCAAACGCCAATAGCGCTAGTTGGCGGGGTTTTATTCAATCAGGGCTTTCGTGCCTGTAAAGAAGTCACTCCAGAAAACCGTGCCAATCAGGCGTTCGAGCAGCCCCGGGCACACTGAGCGCTGCCCCTCCCCATTTCTGTATCGAAATCATTCCAATGGAGCGCATTCAGTCCGCCAGGCTGACGCGATCCCCTGCAGGAGCGGCCTTGTGTCGCGATAGGGCCGCAAAGCGGCCCCGGCAATGTTCGCTTCTGCGCTGAAATCCTGGGGCTGCTGCGCAGCCCTATCGCGACACAAGGCCGCTCCTACACCGAACGCGTCAGCCCGGCTATTTAGCGGACAGGCATCTCGCGCAGCGGCGCACGGCTGCGTTGCTGCTCCTCCCAGCCCCCCACCAGGCCAACCGGCACATCGCTCGGTGCCAGCGGCTGGCGCCCGCGCACCAGGTCGGCAGCGCGTTCGGCCAGCATGATGGTCGGCGCGTTGAGGTTGCCATTGGGCTCGCTCGGGAACACCGAGGAGTCGATCACCCGCAGCCCCTGCAGGCCATGCACACGCAATGTCGAATCGACCACTGCCATGTCATCCTCGCCCATCCGGCACGAGCCGCACGGGTGCATGGTGCTTTCCATGTTGGCGCGCACGAATGCGTCGATCTGCTCATCGGTCTGCACCTGCGGCCCGGGCGCCAGCTCCTCGCCGCGGAAACGGTCCATGGCCGGCTGGGCGATGATTTCGCGGGTCAGCCGCACACAGCGGCGGAAGCCCTCCCGGTCTTCCTCGCTCTCGAGGTAGTTGAAGCGGATTTCCGGATGTTGGTACGGGTCGGCCGACAACGCCCGCACATGGCCACGGCTCTTGGGCTTGTTAGGCCCGGTCAGCACCATGAAACCATGGCCCTTGAACGGTTTGTCGCCGTCATAGCGCATGGCCGCCGGCAGGAAGTGGAACTGGATGTCCGGCCAGCGCAGGCCCTTGGATGAGCGGATGAAACCGCCCGCCTCAAAGTGGTTGCTGGCGCCCAGACCGTCCTTGAACAGCAACCAGCGCAGGCCGATCATCGCCTTGCCCAGCAGGTTCATCTTGCCGTTGAGGGTCACCGGCTCCTTGCACGCATACTGGATGTAGATTTCCGAGTGGTCCTGCAGGTTCTCGCCCACCCCAGGCAAGGGGTGGCGCACCTCGATTCCAGCCTTCTTCAGCACGGCCTCGGGGCCGATGCCGGAGCGTTGCAACAAGTGCGGCGAACCGATCGGGCCGGACGCCACCAGCACCTCGCGGTTGCACAGGACCTTGTGGGCCTGGCCGCCGTGATCATATTCCACGCCCACCGCCCGCTTGCCATCGAGCAGGATGCGCCGGGTCATGGCATGGGTGATCACGGTCAGGTTCGGCCGGCTCATGGCCGGGCGCAGATAGGCGTTGGCCGTGGACCAGCGCACGCCATCCTTGACCGTCATGTGCATGGCACCAAAGCCTTCCTGCATGTAGCCGTTGCAGTCGTCGGTCTTGATATAGCCGGCTTCGGCACCGGCCTCGACCCAGGCGCCGTACAGCGGGTTCTGCATGTTGTTGCCGTTGTTGGTGGCCAGCGGCCCCATGCCGCCGCGGTAGTCATCACCGCCAAACTTGTACTGCTCGGCACGCTTGAAGTACGGCAGGCAGTTACGGTAGCTCCAGTTCTTCGCCCCCAGGCTTTCCCATTCATCGAAGTCGCAGGCATGGCCACGGATGTAGACCAGCCCATTGATCGAGGACGAGCCGCCCAGCACCTTGCCCCGCGGGCAATGCAGGCGGCGGTTGTCCAGGTGCGCTTCGGCGACGGTCTCGTAGCGCCAGTTGTACTTCTTGGTGTTCATCGGCAACGAGAAGGCACTGGGCATCTGGATCAGCACACTGCGGTCGCTGCCGCCGAACTCCAGGACCAGCACCGAGGTACCGGCGTCTTCGCTCAAGCGGTTGGCCAGGACGCAGCCAGCAGAGCCTGCGCCGATGATGATGTAGTCGTATCGCTTGGTCATGGTTCTAGTCCTGTACACGAAGGCCGGCGGCCTGGATGTTGTGTTCATTACGCTTTGGGTAGCCGCCCCAGCCCAGGCGCGTCGCCAGCAGCCGGGTCAGGCCGTAGTGCACCAGCCCGGCCAGCAGGCAGGACGGCAGCGAGGCGGTGGCGAAGGTGAAGAAGTCGGTATGGGCCAGGGTCTGCGGGTTGAACACCACCACATAGATCGCGAAGCCCGCCACCAGCGCCAGCAGCGCGATGGGGTTGAAGCCTTTGCAGTAGCGCAACGGCGACACGCTCTGTTCGGCGTAGAGCTGGCGCAGGTTCAGGCGCTGCTTGCGCAGGAAGAAGTAATCGGCGATGCCGATGCCGGCCAGGGCGCTGTTGAGCGCGGATGTCCACACCAGGAAGATGAAGAAGCCGTCGTAGATCCCCGGCAGGAACACCACGATCAATACCGGGATGATGCAGAACAGCCCGATCAGTACCCCCCAGCCCACGCTGCGCAAGCGCTCGCCGCCCAGCTGGCGCAAGCCGATCACCGCGGTGTAGAGGATGTTGATCATGCCGGTCAGGTTGGCCAGCGCCAGGAAGCTCAGGGCGATGACGCCGAACCCCATGCCGCCGGCCAGGCGCATCCACGCGGTAGGGTCGCTGCTGCCCAGGGTAGTGGCGGCGAACAGGCTGATTGACTCGCCCAGCGACGCCGCAGCGAAGATGCCCACCAGGTTGGGCCAGAAGGCCGTGCGCTGGTTGCTGCACAGGCGCGACAGGTTGCCGATGTAGGGCCACCAGGAGAAGCCCGCGGCGATGTTGATCTCCACCGCGACCATGAAGTTGACGTGCGGGTTCTCGAACGGTGGCTGCAAGGGCGGCATGGCCAGCAGTTCGTCGAAGCTGTAGCGACCGGAGATGAAGTACATCAGTGCCAGCATGATCAGGATCAGGCTGGGCGCGATCACCGCGCTCAGCCGGCGGATCATGTCCGGCCCGCGCATGGCCACCAGCGCCGCCAGCACGATGGCCAGCAAGCCTCCCGCGGTTACCAGCCAGCCATCACCGTTGGGCTGGCTCTGCTGCACCAGGGTTTCCAGGTTGTCCAGCGCCCGCCCGCACATCAGCCCCAGCACCGCCAGCCAGCCCATGGTCAGCACCACCACCGAGAGGAAGTACACCAGGCGGCTACCATTTAGGCCGAACATGCTGCGCAGGAAGGTGAACTGCTCGACGCCGTACTTGCCACACGGCAGGCAGGTGGACGACGCGGCGAGGACCACGCCGATGATGTTGCCGATGATGATTGCGGCAATCCCTTGCAAGGGCCCGACGAACAGCGCGGTGGCGCCGCCGATCAGGAACACCCAGGTGGCCACCGCCAGCGCCGAGTTGGCGTAGGCAAACCCCCAGAAACCCCAAACCCGCTCATTGGGCAGCAAGGGGGTGTCGCCACGTTCCGCGCTCAGGCGAAATTCTTGCTCGCGGGAAGCACTCATGGCTGGCCTCCCAGGTAGTACGCGCCGGCAACCATCACCAGCGTCAGCAGGGCCAGTGCCACCACGTCGGCCACCGTCAATGCGCCCGGCCAGTGCGCTTTGTTCTCCAGTTCTTCATAGGCACGCAAGCGCCTTTCCAGGTCTTGCGCTCGCTCGATATCCACTTGGCTGTTCATCGGCATCACCTCGACAGGTTCTTGTTCTTGAAATTCGATGCATTCGATAACCTGCGCCGCTCGCCAACCTTCAGCGGCGCAGGACGGCCCTGTTACCTCAGGGCAAGGTGATCCAGACCGCCTTGGTCTCCAGCAGGAACTCCAGTTGTTCTGCGCCCATGTCCTTGCCATAGCCCGACTGCTTGTAACCACCGAACGGCATGGACGGGTCGAGGGTGCTGTGGGCATTGACGTACACCGTGCCCGCACGCAGGCGCGGAATCAGCCCATGGACCTTGCCCAGGTCGTTGGAGTAGATCGCCGCCGCCAGGCCGAACTCCGAATCGTTTGCCAGGGCCAGCGCCTGTTCCTGGGTGTCGAACGGTTGGGTCACCAGCACCGGGCCGAAGATCTCCTCGCGAACCACGCGCATGTCGTTGCTGCAGTTGGCGAAGATCGTGGGCTGCACGAAGAAGCCCGGGCCGTCGAGCGGCTCGCCGCCGTAGTACACCTGCGCGCCTTCGGCCTTGCCCAGGGCGATGTAGTCCAGCACCCGCTGCTGTTGCTGGAGCGACACCATGGGGCTGATGAAACAGCCCGGGTCCAGGCCCGGGGCGATCTTCAGGGTGGCGGTGTACCTGGCCAGCGCTTCGAGGAACGCCGGGTAGACACTGCGTTCGACATACGCACGGGTGCCGGCGTCGCACACCTGCCCGGAGTTGAAGAACACCCCGTTGGCCACGGCTTGCGCCGCTGCCTCGATGTCCGCATCGGCGAACACGATCACTGGCGACTTGCCGCCCAGCTCCAGGGTCAGGCGTTTCATCTGGTCCATCGCCGATTTGCCCACCGAGCAGCCGACCGGTGTCGAACCGGTAAAACTCAGCTTGTCGATGCCCGGGTGACGGGACATCGCCTCGCCGACCACGCTGCCGCGCCCGGTCACGATGTTCACCACCCCGTCGGGAATACCCGAGGCCTGTACCAGCTCGGCAAAGCGCAGCGCCGACAACGAAGTCAGCTCTGCCGGCTTGACCACCACCGTGCAACCGGTCGCCAGCGCCGCGCCGAGCTTCCAGGCCATGGTCTGCAGCGGGAAGTTCCACGGCACGATGGCACCGACCACCCCCACCGCCTCCTTGCGCGTGTACGCCAGGTAATTCCCAGGCAGCGAAGGCTCGACCGTGCGGCCGTGGATCTTGCTGGCCCAGCCGGCGAAATAGCGCAGGGTATCGACCGTGCCCTGGATATCGACCGCCCGTGCCTGGGCGACCGACTTGCCCATGTCGATGGCTTCGATCTGCGCCAGCTCGTCGCCGTGGGTCTCGATCAGGTCGGCCAGGCGATGGATCAGGCGCTCGCGCTCCAGTGGCTTGAGCTGGCTCCAGGCACCGCCATCGAACTGCGCACGTGCTGCGCGCACGGCGCGATCAAGGTCATCCGCAGTGGCCATGGGGATGCGCGTCAGCACACCCTCGGTGGACGGCTCGACCACCTCGGCACTGCCGCCGTCGCTGGCCTCGAGCCAGGCGCCGGCAATGAACATGCGCTGCGGTTTGCCGAGAAAGTGCTGGGTCGCCTCGGATACACCAAAGGCCTGCAAGTAGTCTTTTACCTTGTGGTCCACAGGACAGTCTCCGGGTCAGCGGGCTTTGGCGCGCGCGTGGAAGATGAAGCCGATGCTGTTCATCAGCAGTTGCGCGGCGAGGATCGAGGTCATGCCGGTGGGGTCGTAGGCCGGGGCCACTTCTACCAGGTCCATGCCGACAATCCGGCCGTGGCTGCGCTGCGCCAGAGCCTGGATGATTTCCAGCACTTCGTAGTACAAGAATCCGCCATGGCTCGGCGTGCCGGTGCCCGGGGCGATGGACGGGTCGAAGCCGTCGATGTCGATGGTGATGTAGTAGTTGCGGCCTTCGGGGATTTCCGCCAGCACGCCCGCGCAGCCCAGGCGGCGCACGTCACGTACCGACAGGATCTGCGAACCGGCCTCACGTGCGGCATCGTAGTCGTCGCGGTTGGAGGACGACACGTTGCGGATGCCCATCTGGGTCATGCCGACAATGTGTTCCAGCTCCGAAGCGCGGCGCAGCGGGCTGCCGTGCCCGTAGCGCACGCCATGGCGCTCGTCGACGAAATCCAGGTGGGCATCGAAGTGCACGATATGGATCGGCCCATGGCCTTCGAACGCCTTGATGACCGGGGCGTGCACCGAATGGTCACCGCCCAGCACCACCGGCATGGCCCCCGCTGCAAGGATCTGCCGCACCGCCGACTCGATGTTGGCGTTGCTGCTGGCCATGTCGGTGTGCACGATATCGGCATCGCCAACGTCGACCATGCGGACCTGGTCTTCGGTCAGGTAGGTGGCGTCATCCTCGAAGTCGTAGGCGCCGGCATGGCCGAAGGAGAACAGGGTCGATGCCTCGCGAATGCCGCGGGGTCCGAAACGTGCCCCCGAACGCCACTGGGTGCCCATGTCGTTGGGCGCGCCGAGGATTGCCACATCGGCGTCGATCGCCGCCCAGTCGGTGCACACCGGGGCCTTGGCAAACGTGCAATGGCCCACGAAGGGCAGGTTCAGGCGGCCGGACTCGTAACCGTGCTTTGCCATGTTCTGGTTTCTCCAGTTCTTGTTCTGTTTCAGGAGACGGGGCGACTGCTCGACCACCGTTGCGATCCACTATGGCAACCGTGCCAGCGAGGAAAAATGCGCAAGTGCAGATACATACATCGCCCTATCCGAAGTATCTGCCGGTGGTTGAACCCGGCGATACCAGGCATTGCAGCGGCCAGGTACTCATGGTTAGCTTGCGCGACAAGAACAATGCACGGGTGTTCATATCAGCACTGGCGATGTGACACCCGGCCGGGAGGCTACGGTGATCCAGCTGCACGATGTCGACCTTAAACTGCTCAGGGTATTCACCACGATCGTCAGGTGCGGCGGCTTTTCTGCGGCACAGGCCGCGCTCAATGCCGGCCAGTCGACCATAAGCGAACAGATGTCGCATCTGGAAACCCGCCTGGGGGTCAAGCTCTGCCAGCGCGGGCGCAGTGGCTTTCGCCTGACCGAGCAAGGGGTGGCCATCCATGAAGCGACCCTGCGCCTGCTCAGTGCCGTGGAGAGCTTCTGCATGGACGCCGATGTGCTCAAGCAGCACATCAGCGGCAAGCTCAACCTGGGCATCATCGACTCCACCCTGACCGACCCCGTCTCGCCCCTGCCGCGCACCACCCAGCGCTTTGTTTCGCGTGGGCACGATGCCCACCTGCACATCTATATCGGTGCCCCGGCGAAACTCGAAGAGCGCGTGCTCGACGGCAGGCTGCACCTGGCCATCGGCCACTTCCCATTGCGGGTCGCGGGGTTGTCCTACCAGCCGCTGTATGACGAGGCCCTGGGACTCTACTGTGGCCGGCGCCACCCGCTGTTCGCCAGCAACGCGAGCAACGGTCGGCTGATGGAGGACGTGCGCCAGAGCCGGATCGTGGTGCGCGGCTACATGCAGCAGTACGACCTGGAGCAGTTGGGCATCACCAAGGCCGATGCGACCGTGGAGAACATCGAGGCAGCGGCGATCCTGATCATTTCCGGCGCCTATATCGGCTTCTTGCCGGTGCACTTCGCCGAGCAATGGATCAAGACCGGCGACATGCGCCGCCTGGGTGCCAGCCTGCTGGACCTCTGCTCGCCGTTCGATGTGGTCACCCGCCGCGGCGTGTCGCGCCCACCCATCCTGCAGGCGTTCCTCGAAGACCTCGATGCCTGCGCCTCCCAGCCCGGCTCCCCCTGATTCACCCCGCTACTCGAAACGGACGATCCCCGCCCGCCAACACTGCGCTGCCGGCGTTGCCACCCCCCTGCCCGCCGCCCCAACATCAATGACTGAAGAACCTATGAGGGTATTGGTAAGCGTCAAGCGAGTGGTCGATTACAACGTCCCCGCCTGTGTCGCCGCTGACCGGCTACAGGCCGCAGGTAGCTGATCGCGACCGACCGCTTTCGACCCAGAGCGGACACTGATCCAAAGCTCTGTTGTCAGTACCGGCCTCATCGCCGGCAAGCCGGCTCCCACAGGAATATCACCAGCTTTCAGGCATGCGCTGTACCTGTGGGAGCCGCGCTTGCCGGCGATGGGCCGCGAAGCGGCCCCGGTTACAGGTGTCCGCAATGGGTCGATAGCAGCCGTTCGTGAAAGCCTCTACCGCTAACCGGCAACGCTTGACTCTACCGTAAGGGGCAGACTTTACCCTTGGCACTTCATTACCTGGAGTTTGTCATGAAGAGCAAACGCATGCTCGTAATCCTCGGCCACCCTTCGAACGACAGCTTTTGCGGCGCTGTGTCCGAACGTTATGTCGAGGCCGCCACGCAAGCAGGCCATGAGGTGCGCCTGCTGCGCCTGGACACCCTGGATTTCGATCCGGTCTTGCACGATGGCTATAACCAGGTCCAGTTGCTTGAGCCCGATTTGATCAACGCACAGAACGACATTACCTGGGCCGAACACCTGACATTGGTGTACCCGATCTGGTGGGGCGGCATTCCGGCGTTGCTCAAGGGGTTCTTCGACCGCGTGTTTCTGCCCGGTTTTGCCTTCAAGTACCGCAAGGGCTCGCCCTTCCCGGATAAGCTGCTCAAGGGCCGCACGGCTCACCTTCTGGTGACCATGGACACGCCGCCGTGGTACTACCGGTGGGTGTATCGCATGCCGGGCCTGCACCAGATGCGCAAGACCACCCTGGAGTTCTGCGGCATAAAAACCCTGAAAACCCTGACCTTCGGTCCGGTATTGGGCTCCAGGCCGGAACAGCGTGAAGCCTGGCTCAAACAAGTCCAGGCAGTCGCCAGCCGCTGATCGGCCCCGGTCGTGCCGTGCCCCCGGCACTGCCCAGCCGAGCCTCCCTGCTGCGACACCCTGTCCAACTTGGTTTCCCACCCCCCTGACGCTTGTGCAAAGATGTCGCGCGCCAGTGAGCGCGCGACATCTTTTCGCTTCTGATGCGTCAAAAAAGGGATTTTCATGTACATCGGCAAAGCCGCCCAGCTGTCGGGCACCACCGTCAAAAGCATTCGACATTACGAAGAAATCGGCCTGTTGCCCCCACCGCAACGCGAAGGCAAGTACCGCATCTACAGCCAGCAAAGCGTAGAGCTGCTGACCTTCATCAAATGCGCTCAGCAACTCGGTTTCAAGCTCAAGGAAATGCAGGCCATTCTGCAGGATCATCGCGGCCAGGAGCTGCCCTGGGATCTGGCCATGCAGGCCATCAATAACAAAAAGCAGGAATTGATGGGGCAGATCCAGGCCTTGCAGCAAGTGCATGACGGCTTGGTAGAGTTTGAGCTGAGCCTCAAAGATGCTCAGATGCAATGCCAGTTCGAACACCTGGAAAAAGCCCGCTGAATCCGCACCGCCGCCGCTGAACGGCCATTTCGTCAACGGAGCCGACGGCGGCCAAGCGCAAATCTAACGAGTAAGGCCGCGACAAATGCGGCCTTCCCTCACTATTTGAGGAAGCCTGTCGGTGTCGTCTCGGCCGCCCTCTGGACATTGCACCTTACCTCGAAACATTAAGAAACATCTTTGCTGGAATTTAAGTTGTACGACATCCTATCTACTGTGATCGACTACGCTCCGCTCTCACAAAAAAAACAATGGAGTCACCATGTCGAGCATACCTTCTGTCGAGGGGAAAACTGCCGTAACCCCTCAAAATCGCCTGTCAAAGCTGATCAAATTGCTTGGCCCCGGCGTCATCGCGGTTCTGTCGTGGTTGGGGGCAGGAGATCTGATAACCTCATCTGTCGCCGGGGCGAACTACGGTTACGCCATGATGTGGGTGCTGGCCGTTTCGCTGCTGCTCCGGTACCTGATCGTAAACATCATCGCCCGCTTCCAGCTGTGCAATAACCAAGGGATGACCATTCTGCAGGGCTATGCGCAGCTGCACCCGGTGTTCGCCTGGTTCATGTTGGCCTATGCCCTGTTGATGGGGCACCTGATGAACGCCTACATGATCAAGGGTGCGGGGGAAGCGCTGGCGATGTTGCTGCGGATCGACTACCCACTGCTGTGCTCCATGGCCGTGGTGCTGGCCGTGTGGATGCTGGTGGGGCGCAACATATACGCAATGATCGAAGGCGTCATGAAAGTACTGTTGGCGGTGATGACCTTGGCCTTCCTGGCGCTGGCGGTGATGTCCGGCCCCGACGTGGCGGGCATCGTCAAAGGCACCATCGGTTTCAGCATTCCAGCCGATGAAGGCGTTCACGGCGCACTGCTGGTAGCGGTATCGGTGATCGGTGCCGTGGCAGGTTCTGTAGCCAACTTCGTGCACCCTTATGTCATGCGTGAAAAAGGCTGGGTCGGCCCGCAACACAAACGCATCCAGCGCAACGACCTGCTGTTTGCGGTATTCGTCGGTATCGTCATCAACCTGGCGATCTGGATCGTCGGCGCGGAAATCCTGCGGCCCAACGGCATCGAGGTGAAAACGCTCGGCGATCTGGGCAAGGCATTGGAACTGTTCTTCGGCCCGATCGGCTGGTACATCTTCTTCGTCGGCGTATTCGCCACTTTGTTCGCCAGCATTTCTGGCAAGACCACTGCGTTCCCCATGCTGATCACCGACGCTTTCCAACATGTGAAGCCCGAGCGACGCGAACGCTATGGAAAGGAATTCCACAACGACCCGATGCACAAGTGGTTCATGTTGTTCATCCTGGTGACGCCACTGGTCTGGTCGATCCCGGGCATGCCCGACTTCGTGACCCTTACCATCGGTGTCAGCGCGCTGAACATCATCGGCCTGCCGGTGATCTCGCTGGGCCTGCTGATCATGTCCAACCAGAAATCGCTGCTGGGCAAGGCGTACCGCAACAACTGGTTCGAAAACATCGCGCTGGCATTCGCCACTGGCCTGGCGCTATGGGTAGCCTTCCAGCTGGCAGTGGACCTTATCGCCTGAAGGTAACGCACAGCCCTGGCTCAATGCCGGCCAGGGCTGACCGGCGCTGCGCCTCGGCCTGATACCGGCGTGACCGGTATTTTTCTGCCTGCATTCCAATACGCAGCCTACCACCGGACTTGTTGGTCTGAACTTTGCGGCCCGCCTTGGATTCCCCTGCATATCCATCACGCAAAGATGCCTAGCACAGCAAAGGCTGACATTTTCGAGATCTTCAGGGGTTCGCAAAATGATCGATCAAGCGACAGGTATGAAATCTGGTGAACGCTATCGCGTGGAAAACGTGGAGCGGGCACATCAGTTCCCAGGTTTCTTCCAGGACGGGAAGTACTACCTCGGCCCTGAGCTTCTGACCGCCGTCGGTTGGATCGAGGGCACGCGTTTCATCTACGACAGCGTGGATGCCGAAGGGGAACCCGTGTTTCCGAACCGGGAGGCTGGCACGGTTGAAGGGCTGACGTTGACCCTGGTCGACGGCACCGCTCTTGAAATCTCTCGGATCGAAGCCAGCGAAACGATCGCGCCAGTTGACGACCAGACTACGTCTGGCAAAGAGCGGGAATCGCCCCGGGAGGGCTATCCGAGCAGAGGGCCGCTGCGCGGCAAAGTCGTGGTGATCACTGGCGCTTCCAGCGGGATCGGCCGTGCCGCCGCACACGCATTTGCCTGCAAGGGTGCTCGCCTGGTGCTAGCTGCGCGCGATGAAGAGGCGTTGTTCGAGGTGCTGGATGAATGCACCGACTGCGGTACGGATGCCATAGCAATCACGACCGACGTCACCCACAACGACCAGGTGCAAGCGCTGGCCGCACAGGCAGCAGCATTTGGCCACGGACGAATCGATATCTGGATCAACAACGCCGGCGTTGGGGCGGTCGGCAATTTCGAAGAAACACCACTGGAGGCCCACGAGCAGGTCATCCAGACCGACCTGATGGGTTACCTGCGCGGCGCTTTTGTAGCCCTTCCCCTGTTCAAGGCCCAAGGCAGCGGCATCCTGATCAACACGCTGTCACTGGGCAGTTGGGTGGCCCAACCCTATGCAGCCACGTACTCGGCGAGCAAGTTCGGCTTGCGTGGGCTGACTGAGGCGCTGCGAGGGGAATTGACGGCGTTCCCCGAGATCCACGTGTGCGATATCTATCCGGCCGTCATGGACACACCGGGCTTCCGAGACGGCGGCAACTACACAGGCCATGCGCTGACGCCTCCGGGCCCTGTATATGATCCCGAACTGGTGGCGAAGGCCATGGTGGCCTGCGCAATATCACCACGCGCCCACACCACGGTCGGTGCCACGGCCCGCCTGGCGCATCTGGCCAGTTACCTGGTACCAGGCCTGCCCCTGTTATCGGGGTGGCTGACGCGTCGGGGAATAAACCGCAGTCCCAAAGCCGAAACATCATCAGGCAACCTCTTTGAGCCGCCGAGTGGCAGGAGGAGTATCGACGGGGGCTGGAGGAAATCAAAAGACAAGACGCCTGTACTGATCGGCGCAGCGGCGCTTGGAATGATCGTAGGTTTTGCAATCACCCGTTCACGACGCAGGAGCTGAACGATTGGGCCGTCAAACTCGGCGCAAGGCAGGTCCTTCCCAAAGGTTGGCGTACAAAGCTCTGTGGCGCCACAGTCGCCCGCACGGGTTCTTTCGCGCAACCCGTCGGGACGAGCAGAAAGCAGTGGAGCAAACGCCCCCCTGCCTGACGTCCGAGTTGAACACAGACTTTCCTGTGTGACGACATGAGGTGAAAGATCATGGCTGACAACCAATCCAATCGTGGCCACCAAGGTGGTACCGCACAGAACAACCCAGGCAACTTTGCCAATGACCGTGAGAAGGCATCGGAGGCAGGTCGCAAAGGCGGCCAGAGCTCTGGGGGCAATTTTGCCAACGACCGTGAGCGCGCCTCCGAGGCAGGACGCAAAGGCGGACAGAACAGCCACGGCGGCGGTCGTGGTAGCGAAAATCGCTAACTTGAAATGAGCTCGGCCAGGGTGCACGGCGCCCTGGCTTTTTTTCCAAATTGAACGCAGTGGCCACCAGACGTGCCGCGTCGGTTTCAAATTACACCGAAGCAGTGAGCAGCCCCTTCCACGCTTCGTATCTGGCAAGCAGCGGTTGAACGCTCAAACCGTGCAGCAGAATGCTTAGCGCCACCACCGATAGAACCAGGTTCATGCTCTGCGCGGCTGACGTGGCAAGCAGCCCGTGATTGAGGGCGTAGAACAGATAGTAGAAGCTGCCGATTCCTCGAATGCCAAACCATCCCAATAGCCCACGCTGCCGGATATCCAGCATTCCTCGAGCCGGGAACAGGAGGATGCTCAAGGGACGAATCAGCAGGAAAAGCGCTGCGGCTACGATCAAGGCCCGCCAGTCCCAATGTTCGATGAGTACTACCCCGAGCATGGTCACCAGAAACACCTCCATTGCCCGTTCGATCAAGCTGCCGAAAGCCAGCATATCCCCCAACATGATGCCTGCTGCCACCTGCGAGTCGTCGAGGCCTTGCACATCACCTTTGACGGCCAGCTCCGGGGCCACGTGCTGGTGACCTACCACGGGCTGTACCAGGTGTTCAGCAGCCGGCTCTTCGGGGCCATTGGAGGTCTGAACCTCTGCCTGGCGTAAACCGAGGCCAGCAGCGAACACCGCTAAAAACCCATAGGCCTGAATCGACTCGGCGCTAACATAAGCCAGCGCAATCAGGGCAAGGGCCAGGTAGTCATTGGGCGACACGGTACTGTCGTCGTTGCGCAGGCGCAAAAAGAGCGTGAGCTTGCCCAGGCCGCGCCCCATCCAGTAACCAAGCAACAGGCCTGCGGTCACTGCCCACAGCATGTCCTTGAACAACCAGTCACTGAACCATGCCTGGCCGGTATCCTGCTGAAGGAACAACCCGAGGATGACGAAGGGGAACGCCACGCCATCGTTGAGCCCTGCCTCGCCAGACAAGCTGAAACGCACCGGATCATCATCCCGGGCATCAACCACCTGTACCAGGGTGGCAAGCACGGGGTCTGTGGGTGCGAGTATCGCCCCGATCAATACCGATATGCCCCACCCCAGGTTCAGGCCATGATGCAGCACCAGCGTTACCCCACCGATGCAGACCAACATCACCGGCCCCGCCAGGTAGAAGGCGCCCCACCATCTGCGGTCATGCAAGGGCAGGCGCAACTTCAAGCCACTGAAGAACAGCGAAAACAGCACAGCGACTTCGGTGAGGTGCTCCATCCAGCCGCTCGCCTTGCTCAGGTCCAGATGAAGAAAACCCAACCCCGATGTGCCCAGGCCGATACCCAGGGCAAGGCACACCACGGACGAAGTCACAGGGATCCATCGCAGGTAGGAGGATGAGAGCGCCAGTAGCAGCAAGACGGCGCCCAGCATGGCGAACCAGACGATGAAGGTCATCTGCGCACAAGCCTTGAAAGAGTTTTCGACTACTTTTGGACTTTCTGGCGAAACAGGTCGTTCCGCTGCATTGCACGTAACTCATTGGGCAATGTACCCCGCACCGCTCATCGTACCGAATGCAGATTGAAATCAACAAAACCAGGGCCAATCGTTTCAAACCGGTATTAACGTTCTCAACTGCAGGAGCGACTACCGTGCGAGACTTCCCTACTCCGCCCTTCCCCTCCCAGCCTCAAGACGTCCCCGGTTCTCAGCGGAAGATGGAGCCGTATCCAGACTGCGGAGAGCAGTCGTATACCGGTCAGAACCGACTGGAAGGCAAAATTGCACTTATCACTGGAGCGGACAGCGGTATCGGCCGAGCGGTAGCCATTGCCTACGCCCGCGAAGGAGCCGACGTTGCCATCGCCTACCTCAATGAGCATGAAGACGCGCAAGAAACCGCGCGCTGGGTTAAGGCAGCGGGCCGACAATGCCTGCTGTTGCCAGGGGACTTGGCGCAGAAACAGCACTGCTACGACATCGTCGAAAAGACAGTCGAACAGTTCGGGCGTATCGACATTCTGGTCAATAACGCGGCGTTCCAGATGTCCCACGAAACCCTGGAAGAAATCGACGATGATGAATGGGTAAAAACCTTCGATACCAACATCACCGCCATCTTCCGAATCTGCCAGGCGGCAATCGCTTCCATGCCAAAGGGGAGTTCGATCATCAATACGAGCTCGGTCAACTCCGACGACCCCTCTCCAAGCTTGCTGGCCTATGCAACGACCAAAGGTGCGATTGCCAACTTCACTGCTGGCTTGGCTCAACTACTCGGAAAAAAGGGAATCCGAGTGAACAGCGTGGCACCGGGGCCTATCTGGACGCCTCTGATTCCCTCCACCATGCCAGACGAAGCGGTCAGGAACTTCGGCTCGAAAACACCGTTGGGCCGTCCTGGGCAACCGGTGGAAGTCGCCCCGATCTATGTATTGCTGGGCTCCGACGAGGCCAGTTACATCAGTGGTTCACGTTACGGAGTTACTGGCGGCAAACCGATCCTCTAGAAAACCGTTGGGAAAACATGCCGTACAGACGCATCCCGTACGGCACCCGGCAGCCATAACGCCTAAACAGCGCGCGGATGCATCGGTCATAGCAGCTCGGGGAATGCAGCGCCAAGCAGGCCCGGGTCCTTCAGGATCGATGCGCTGCTGGCGATATCCGGAGCCAACCAACGGTCCTGGACATACGCCGGAACCCGTTCGCGCAACAACCGCCAGGCAACGTTGGTACCCGCGCCAAAGCGCTGCTCCTTGAGGAACTCGAATGCCTGGGCCGCCAGCAGGTATTCGATGGCGAGGATCTGCGTACAGTTCTCCAGGGCGCGGTGCAGCTTCAACCCTGCATTGGTGCCCATGCTCAGATGGTCCTCCTGCAGGCCGGAGGTCACGTAATTGTCGACGACTGCCGGTTGTGCCAGCTGACGGTTTTCAGCACACAGTGAAGCGGCCACGTACTGGACAATCATCATCCCCGAATTCACCCCCGGCTGGCTGACCAGGAAGGCCGGCAAACCGCTGACCAACGGGTTGATCAGGCGATCGAGACGACGCTCGGCAATCGCCCCGATCTCGGCCACCGCGATGGCCAGCAAGTCGGCCGCCATGGCCACCGACTGGCCGTGCGGATTCGCCTGGGAAACTACCCTATACGACTCGGGTGTACCCAGCAGCATCGGGTTGTCGGTGGTGGAGTTGAGTTCGGTTTCGATCTGCCGCGCAGCGTGTTCCAACTGATCGCGCGCGGCGCCATGAACCTGCGGAATCGAGCGAATGCTCAAGGCATCCTGGGTGCGAATGCCTTGGCTGCTGGCAATGATTTCGCTGCCGTCGAGCAGGCGCCGCAGGTTACTGCCCACGCGCTGCATGCCGGGGTGCGGTTTCATCGCGATGATTTCAGGGTCGAAGGCATCGAGCTGGCCGCGCAGGGCCTCGAAGCTCATGGCGCTGATAACGTCCGCCCATTGGCTCAACCGAGTGGCGTCGTCCAGGGACAGGCAGCTCAGGCCGGTCATGCAAGGGGTACCGTTGACCAGGCACAGGCCATCCTTGGCACCCAGTTTGACCGGCGCCAGGCCGACCTCGGCCAAGGCCTGCTGCGCCGGCATGATCTGGCCGCGATAGCTGACCTGGCCGACGCCCAGCAAGCTGATGCTGATATGCGCCATGTGGGTCAGGTACCCCACCGACCCCTGCTTCGGCACCTGCGGGGTGATGTGCTGGTTGAGCAGGGTCAGCAGCGCCTCGACCACCTTGCGCTGCAGGCCGGAACGGCCCTGGCAGAAATTGATGATTGCCGCGCACATGATCGCCCGGGTCTGTTCATCCGACAGCGCCGTACCCACGCCACAGGCATGGCTGAGCAAAGTGTTGTGCGACAGCTGGCTGAGTTGTTCGTCCTGCAACGAGACATTGCACAAGGCGCCAAGCCCGGTGTTGACGCCATAGGCGCGGTCACCGCTGGAAACGATGCGCTGGACAATCGCCTGGGCGTTCTCGATCCGCGCCCAGGCCGATGGGGCCAGCTCAAGCTTCGCGCCATGCCGGGCCACAGCCACCACGTCCTGCCAACGCACTGGCGCCTCGGCGATGATGATTCTTTCGGCAAACGACATACACGCGTTCCTTAAAGCGAAGCTACGCGACGCTGCACGAAACGATCGACGTATTCGTCCGCAGGCTGGTAGAGGATTTCTTTCGGTGTGCCGACCTGGACCAGGCGACCGTCCTTGAGAATGGCAATCCGGTTGCCGATACGCACTGCCTCGTCCAGGTCGTGCGTGATGAAGACGATGGTCTTGTGCAGGGTCTTCTGCAGCTCCAGCAGTTGGTCCTGCATTTCGGCGCGAATCAGCGGGTCGAGCGCACTGAAGGCTTCGTCCATCAGGATGATGTCGGTGTCGGCAGCCAGGGCGCGGGCCAGGCCGACGCGCTGACGCATGCCACCCGACAACTGGTGCGGGTACGACTTTTCGTAACCCTTGAGGCCCACGGTGTTGATCCAGTGCAGGGCACGCTCTGTGCACATGGCCTTGCTCTCGCCACGAACTTTCAGGCCGTAGGCGACGTTGTCCAGCACGGTGCGGTGCGGCAACAGGCCGAAGCTCTGGAACACCATGCTGATCTTGTGCCGGCGGAATTCGCGCAGGGCTTGCATGTCGTACTGCAGAATGTCTTCGCCATCGACCAGGATCTGGCCGCTGGTCGGGTCGATCAAGCGGTTGAAGTGGCGCACCAGGGTCGACTTGCCCGAGCCCGACAGCCCCATGATCACGAAGATCTCGCCGCTGCCGATGGACAACGAGAGATCGTTGACCCCGACCACGCAGCCGGTTTCGGCCAGGACCTGATCCTTGGCTTTTTGCTGGCGGATCAGTTTCAGGGCATCTTCGGCGCGAGCACCGAATATCTTGAAGACATTCTTGACTTCGATCTTGTTCATTGTCTGTTTGGCGCTCATTTGCCCACCCCATGCCGTGGTCGGCCATAGGCCTGGGTAATGCGGTCGATCACGACCGCCAGAATCACGATGGCCAGGCCCGCTTCGAGGCCGCGGCCCACATTCAGGGTCTGGATGCCGACCAAAACGTCTTCACCCAGGCCGCGGGCACCGATCATCGAGGCGATGACCACCATCGACAGGGCCATCATGGTGGTCTGGTTGATACCGGCCATGATGCTCGGCAACGCCAGTGGCAGCTGCACGCCGAACAGTTGTTGCATGCGATTGGCACCGAAAGCGTTGATCGCCTCCATGACCTCGCCATCCACCTGGCGAATGCCCAGGTCGGTCAGGCGAATCAACGGCGGCGCGGCATAGATGACGGTGGCGAAGATCGCCGGCACCTTGCCCAGGCCGAACAGCATCAGCACAGGTATCAGGTACACGAAGCTGGGCATGGTCTGCATGATGTCGAGCAGCGGCATCAACACCGCCCGCAGGCGATCGTTGCGCGCCGACAGCACACCCAGCGGAATGCCGACCAGGACCGATATCAGCGTTGCGACCAGCATCAGCGCCAGGGTCTGCATCAGCTTGTCCCAGAGGCCGACCGCGCCGACCAGGAACAGCAAGCCGACGATCACGGCAGTGGTCACGACTTTGCGGGTGGCGTGCCAGGCGATACCGGCGACGATGGCCAGCATCAGCCACCAGGGTACTGCGCGCAGCAGGCCTTCGAGGTTGACGATGGCCCACAGCAGGGTGTCGGAGATGTGCCGGAACACGTCACCGTAGTTGGTTACGAGCGCATCGACCCAGCCATTGACCCAGTCGGCAATGGAAAACGTGAAGTTCTTGGGAAACATGGAATTCTCTCGAGCAAGTGCATGAAACGGACTGTCGCGTGCCTTGTCCGGCAGGAGCCGGACGAGCCCACACGCTCAGAGTGCCGCGTCGACCTTTTTGGCTGCGTCTTCGCTGACCCAGCTGTGCCAGACCTCGGGGTGTTCCTTGAGGAACAACTTGGCCAGTTCCGGCGACTCGATGCGATCTTTGCTCATGCGCGCCAGGTTCTGGTTCAGCAGGTCGATCGGCAGATTGACCTTTTCCAGCACCGCCACCAGTTCCGGCGCCTGCTCGTGGAAGGCCTTCGACAGGCCCACTTTGATGGTCAGGGATTTATCCACGCCTGGCTTCTCGTCCAGCTTGACCAGGTCGACCAGGCCCATCAGCGGCGTCGGCGACCAGTAGTAGAACAGGATCGGCTCGCCACGCTTGTAGCTCGACAGCACGGCGGCATCCAGTGCCGGGCCGGTGCCCGGACGGAAGTTGGTGTAGCTGCTTTCCAGGCCGTAGTGCTTGAGCATCTCGCTGTTGTCCAGCTCGCAGGTCCAGCCGGCCGGGCAATTGTAGAAGCGCCCCTTGTCCGGTTCTTCCGGGTCCTTGAATACCTGGGCGTATTGCCCAAGATCGGCGATGGTCTTGAGGTTCGGCGCCTTGGCTTCGAGTTTGCGCTTGGGGTCGCCTTCGATCACGTAACGCGGCACATACCAGCCTTCGACCGCGCCAACGACCGGCGCGCCGACGCCAACGACCTTGCCGGCAGCGGCAGCCTTGTTCCAGACCTCGCTGCGCCCTACCCACTCTTCGGCAAACACCTGAATGTCGTTGCTGCTCAGGGCGTTTTCCATGGAGATGGAGTTGCCCGGCAGGCTGTCGGTTTCACAGCCATAACCATTTTTCAGCACGAACTGCATCACGTCCGTGAGCAGCATCCCGCTTTCCCAGTTCAATCCGGCGAATTTCACCGGTTTGCCAGACTCGCACCAGCCGGCCGCCTGGCTGGCACCAGCGGCCGCCAGCAGCCCGAAAGATAGTGTCGTGGTCAGCAGAGCCTTTGTAATTTTCATTGTGACGCTCCCAAACAAGAACATGGATTGCAGTAGTCGAGGGCATCCGGCCCAAAGAGGGTCGCCAAACTGGCTGATCAGCCTTGCAATCGGCATCGGCGTGGCACCTGTGATCGGTGGCCACTGCACAGAGGAAATATTTCACAACCTCAAAAAAGGATAAAATAATATGTCCTGATGTATCACAACGGAAAAACCTATGAAGTTCACACTGCGACAACTGCGCTACGCGCTCGCAGCGGCCAAGCACGGGAACCTGACGACTGCCGCCATGGAGCTTCATGTTTCGCAGCCCTCCATTTCGGCGGCCATCAGCGAATTGGAAGAGGTGCTGGGTCAATCGATTTTCGTGCGCCAACGTGGCCTCGGCATATCGCTGACCCCGTTCGGGCGTACCGTCATGGTCCAGGCCCGTCGCGTTCTGAGCGAGGCTCGGACCTTTGCCGAGATCAATGCCAATGCGGGAGAGTGTGTCGGAGAGTTGGTAGTCGGGTGTTTTGAAGACCTGGCGCCCTATTGCCTGCCACAGATCGTGCGCCGGATGCAGGAGTCCTGCCCGAGGGTCACGGTCGATATGCGCGAAGGCAGCTTCGATTATGTTGGCAAGCGGCTGAGTGAGGGCGCGATAGAGCTGGCGATCACCTACGATCTGGGTCTGCCGCCGAACACTCAATGCACCCAGCTGTGCCAGCTGACCGCTCAGGTACTGCTGGCTGCCGATCACCCGTTGGCCAAGGAATCGCGCGTCAGCCTCAAAGCGCTATCCGAATACACACTGGTAGTCACCGATCAGGTCCACAGCTGGCAGCATGTGCTGGACCTGTTCAGCTTCTACGATCTTTCGCCCGCCGCTGTACACCGTGTGCGCACCTTCGAGATGCAGCGTAGCCTGGTCGCCAACGGGTTTGGCGTGGCGCTGATCTACACCCGGCCATTTGGTGACCGCAGTTATGATGGCCAAGCGTTGGTGTGTCGGCCGACCGAGGAGAAATTGCCAACGCACAGCATCGTGCTGGCGCATGATCAGCGCTATCCGCTGACGCCTTCGGCTGAGGCGTTCAAGGACCTGGCGGTGGCATGGTTCGCGGAGCGGCCGTCGTTTGCATCCGAATGAAACTGCCCTCCTCTGCGAGGCGTCATTGCGCTAACGATACCTGGTCTTTCATCATCCCCATCAGTACCTCGTTTTCCAGCGGTTTGCTGAGCAAAAAGCCTTGTACTTCATGGCATTGGTCATCGCTGAGCAAGGCCAGTTGCTCGGCGGTCTCGACACCTTCGGCAGTCACCGTCATGCCCATTGCATTGCCAAGGTTGATAATGGCCTGGACCACGCTACGGTCGCTGCCACTCTTTCCCAGGTGCTGCACGAAACGCTTGTCGATCTTGATGCTGTCGAACGGGTAGGTACGCAGGTAGCCCAACGAGGAGTAACCGGTCCCGAAGTCGTCCATGTTCAGGCGCACGCCCAGCTCCTTCAGTGCAAGCATGGTGTGCAGTGCGCCTTCGACATCGTTGAGCATGACGTTCTCGGTAATTTCCAGCTCCAGGCGGTGGGCTGGCAGCCCGGTGGCGCGCAACGCGTTGCCAACGTCGCGGACCACATCGCTGCGGCTGAACTGGGCCGGCGACATGTTGACCGAGACCATCACCGCCTGCGGCCAGCCCCGCGCCTTGATACAGGCTTCCTGCAGCACCCAGTTGCCAAGCAGCACGATCAGGTCGGACTCTTCGGCAAGCGGGATGAAACGATCCGGGCGGAGCAGGCCCAGCCGCGGGTGTTGCCAGCGCACCAGGGCCTCGGCCGATGCGATCGAGACCCCATCGACCTTGAAGCGCGGCTGAAAATGCAGCACCAGCTCGCCACGCGGTATGCCCTCGCGCAGCTCGCTTTCCAGCACACGCTTCTCCATCAAAGCGGCGTTCATCTGTGCCGAAAAGAAGCGCCAGGTGTTCTTGCCCGCCTGCTTGGCGCTGTAAAGGGCCACGTCGGCGTGCCGGATCAGGTCGCTCGGCGTACCGGGGTACTCGGCCGACAGCACTACACCCAGGCTTACCCCCACTTGCACGACATGCCCCTCGACCTGAATGGGGCGTTTGATCGCCTCGATCACGCGCATGCAGAATCGGTCCATGTCCTGGTGATCGCCTGGCCGGGTCAGGACGACGATGAACTCATCGCCTCCCAGACGGGCGACCAGATCACTGTCGCGGGTAACTTGACCGAGGCGGCTCGCTACCTCGAGCAGCACCGCGTCGCCGGCCGGATGCCCAAGGCTGTCGTTGATTGGCTTGAAGTTGTCCAGATCGAGCATCAACAGCGCCACCTTGGGTAGCTCAGCGCCAGGGGCTGATTGTTCGAGGAAACGGAACAGCTTGTTGCGATTCGGCAGGCCGGTCAGGGCGTCGTGCAAGGAGAGGTGCTGAATCTGGGCATGGGCGGCCACTTCGTCGGTGATGTCGCTACACGTGCCACGAAAGCCGGTACACACGCCCTCGGCCACGATCGCGCGCGAAGCGATCCTGCAGATACGCTGCTGGCCTAGATGGTCCTGGTACTGGCAGCGCAGCGTGCCGGTAGAGCCTGTCGCGGCCAGGCTGTGCAGCGAGGTCCGGAGGTTGCTGGTATCACACGATAGCAACTCGGTAATCGGGCGCTGTCGCCACGCTTCGACGGGGTGCCCGGTGAGCTCGGTGAACCGGTCCGAAAGGTAGGTCAGGCGAAGAAGCGCATCAGTTTCCCAGATCCAGTCCGAGGCAGCTTCGGCCACGGCCTTGAAGCGCTCTTCACTTGATTGCAGGGCAACCCTTGAAGTCACCAGCGCACGGTGGCTGCGATCGATTCTGGTGCTGGCGCGGATCGCATAGCGTGCAAACAATGCCATGCTCAGCGCGATGAATAGAACGGCGATAGCCAAGGGCGCGATTACCGTGTGGATCAGTTCGGTGCCGGGCTGCGGTATATCCCATGTCAAGGTGTGGCCGCTGCCTTCGAGTGGCAAGGCACCGCGCCCTTGGCGCTGATCGGCCGAATCGCCCACGGCCAGGCCGGACAACCCCGCCGCCTGGCCCAGCGGCAAGAGCACCTGTGGCGATAGAACCCGAATGAACACCAACACCGCAGTTGGTCCCGGCGGGCGGGCCGGCTGGGTCTGCGGGCGAATCAGTGCAGCGACGTACACCGCCGGTTGGCCACGAAAGACCAGATAGCCTGAAGACGCCTGTTCGTGCTGCGCTGCTTGCCGAGCCTCCTGCAGGATCTTGCCGGCACTGACGGTATGCTGCTCCAGGCCCTGCTGGCTGAGCTGACCGTCCAGTATTGCGTACCGCGTACCGTCGTCATCGAGCACATATACGCCTTCGTACCCATCGGAGGTATAGAGCGTGGCGCCGACATTGTCCTCGTCGTATGCCCAATGTGCATCGACCTGCCCGCCCAAGTGATCATAGGCGGCCTGCCAATTGGCATGGGTCAGCAGGAACGTCTTGTCGTTCTTCTGCAGCTGGGCCATGGCGGATTCTGCATAGAAGCGGCTTTGCTCCACTTCTCGAGCATCCAGCGCCCCGGCGAGGCGGTAGAGGGAGAACAGCCCCAGCAACAAGGCCAACAGCAGAATCAGGGAAAACGCCACGATCAGTTGCCCGACCACATCACTGCGGGTCGACATTTCATTGTCAGCAAAGACGTCCATTGGTTCACCATCGCGGCCTAGGGTCTCCCGGTTGACCGGGCGGCAGGCTTGGAGGTCGATGGAGCTGACGATCGGTGGTTGGCGAAAGGCAACCTAGAGCCTGATACGGGGCTATGGTCAGTACAGCGCGGGGGCCTGCCAGCGGTGAACGACTGCCAGGTTGGATAACCGTTCTGGTGCGTACCGCGGATAACGACCCATAGCTGTCGCTTTGCCCAACGGCGATCATGGTGGGAGCGGGTTTACCCGCGAACACCGGCACAGCCGGTGCCATCCACCGCGGCGCCTGCTTCGCGGGTAAACCCGCTCCCACAGATACTGCGCGGGCTTCGAGTTGACGCTGAACCTGTGGGAGCGGGCATGCCCGCGAACACCGGCAAAGCCGGTGCCATCCACCGCGTCGTCTGCTTCGCGGGCACGCCCGCTCCTACAGGTACTGCGCGGGCTTCGAGTTGGCGCTGTACCTGTGGGAGCGGGTTCACCCGCGAAGAGGCCCTCAAGGTCAATCACGGCTGCCGCTTGAATCAAACAAAGCCCAAACGCTCGTCAGACACCCGGTACCGTCTTCCGCCCAACCAGTTGCTGTCTCTCCACCCCATCCAGCAACGCCTCCACCACCGCCTTGGCCGAATCCAGCCCATGGTCATTGCTCAACAACAGATCACGACAGGTTCCCTTGGCCAGCTCCAGTGCCTTGAGATTGGTCGCAAACGCGCCTTTGAGCAGCGTGGACAGATGCACCAGCGCATCTTCGTAGTCCACCCCAGAACGCACGGCAAACAACGGTGGATGGCTGCATTCGCACGTGGAGAAACTGGAGGACGCCGTGGTGGCGCGTACGGGAGGATCGGGTAAGCCTTTTGTCATTGTGTCGCTCCTTGATTCACTGGAGCCGCCACACAACGTGACCAAACGAATGGGTGGCGACTGTACGCGGGTTGGTCAACCGGGAATCAAGGAAACCGGCGCGCACGGAGGCGCCCCACGCACAGCCGCCATAAAACGAAACAGCCGGGCACAAAAAAGCGCCAACTGTATCGCATAGCGGGCGCTTGTGCGCCTTGATTGTAAGGTCCACTTTGGGCCAAAAGCGATCGACCGCGAATGGCGGCTAACGACCCACGGCGGACACTGATCCAAAGCTCTGTAGTCAGTACCGGCCTCATCGCCGGCAAGCCGGCTCCCACAGGAGTATCACCAGCCTTCAGTCATGCGCTGTACTTGTGGGAGCCGCGCTTGCCGGCGATGGGCCGCGAAGCGGCCCTGGTTACAGATTTCCGCTATGGGTCGTTAGAAGCCATTCCCGACTGACGACCCAAAGCGGACGCTTTAATCGGTCTTTTCTGCAGTATCCAGCCACCAACCTGCGTCGGACATCAAAGCCGGACGGATGACTTATCGGGTATCGCTCGCTACCCTGAAAGCCCCGTCACCTGACGGTTTCCAGGTCAAGTCCCATTTCACCAGACGAGCATGTCATGAAATCCCCCACAGGTTTGCTGCTGTCGGCTATCGAACTGGACCGTGCCAGTGCCATACCCCTGTACCGCCAGCTGTATCTGCAGATCCGCAAACAGATACTCAACGGCAGAATTCAGGGGGGCGTGCGCCTGCCGTCGACCCGGACCTTGAGCATCGAGTTGGGGCTGTCGCGGATCACCATCCTCAATGCTTTCGATCAGTTGATTGCCGAAGGTTTCCTGGCCTCGCGCACGGGTGCAGGTACGTATGTCGGTACTGAGTGGGAAAACCGGAGTATCGAGGACGAGCAACCGCGCCAGCCACCGCGCCTGTCCGAACTGAGCCAGTCGATGCTGTCGCTGCGCAGCGATCATTTTCGCGGGGTGTCCTATGCCGACTGGGATCCCGCGACGCCGACCTCCTTCCTGCCCAGTCACAGCACCTATGAAGAATTTCCGCAAGCCATCTGGCGGCGCCTGATGAACCGTCATTTGCTCAAGCCGACCAAGGCGATTCTGGGTTATGGCGAGTTGCAAGGTTTGCAGGCGTTTCGCACAGCGATTGCCGAATACGTCTTCGATGCACGAGGTATCGACTGCAATGCCGAGCAAGTGGTGATCGTTTCCGGCGCGCAGCAAGCGTTCAACCTGCTGGGCATGCTGCTGCTCAATCCGCAGGACAGTGTCTGGATGGAAGACCCTGGGCACATCGCCGCGCGAATTGCGCTGCAAGCCCAAGGGGCCAAGATCATTCCGTTGCGTATTGACGAACAGGGGATCGATGTCCAGCAAGGCCTTGACGAGTGCCCTGATGCACGCCTGGTATTTTGTACGCCTTCGCGTCAGCATCCTTTGGGTGTCACCCTGAGTTATGTGCGGCGCCAGGCACTCATCGACTGGGCTGCGCAGCATCAGAGCTGGATCATCGAGGACGATTGCGACAGCGAGTTTCGCTACAGTGGTCGACTTCTCCCGGCACTGTATGCCTTGGACCAGATGGCCCGGGTGATCTACGTCGGCACGTTCAGCAAAGTGCTCTTTCCGTCACTGCGACTGGGTTACGTGATTCTGCCGCAGGCTCTGGTCGAGCCCTTCTGCACCCTGCGCGCGGTCATGGATCGCAGCCCGCCCACGCTGCTTCAGGCCACAACGGCGGACTTCATGAGCGAAGGCCACTTCCTGGGGCACATCCGCCGCATGCGTGCACTGTACAAGGCGCGCCAGCAGGCATTGATCGAACAACTTGAAAAGCAGATCGGCAGCTTTTTCAGGATTACTCCGACGGATGCCGGCATGCACCTGATCGCCTGGCTGCCCCCCGAACTGAGTGACACTGACATCGCCCGGCAACTGGCCCGACACAACATTCACACCTACGCCTTGAGCGACTACCGCATCAAGCATGACCTGCCGCCTGCCCTGTTGATCGGCTTTGCCGGCACGCCCGAAAAGCAGGCCCGAGAGCGTGTCGAGGAGCTGGCCCAGGCCTTGCGCACGCTGGGTTACCTTCCGCCAGCCACTTGATGCGAGGCAAGTGGCCTTATCAATTAGTTGATAATGGATCTATCGAGAGTTCCTGACTGGCGCGATAAAGGCTGCGCCGGTAGACCCGGAGTCTGAACCAGGAACGACTCTAATGAACAACAAGATCCAGGAACGATTCAACGCCTTGCTGAGCCACAAGGTGGTCGAACACGTAGCTGCTCCAGTGCTGACCGAAGCACTGGCCCAGCGGTTGCTTGAGCGTCTCGGGCAATTGCGCCTGTTTGCCCACGCCTACCCGCTGCTGACCAACCTCACCCACGGTCGTGTCACCCCCGCCGACCTGCTGGATTTTGCCTATCGCCACGAGCTGCAAGGCCTGAGCCTGCACTTGCTCGACGGCGAGGAAAACAGCCTGAGCCAGATGTCGCCAGAGCAGCTCCTGGCGTTTGCCAGCAAGGCCAAGGCGCTGGGGCTGGATGTGCACCTGGAAATCAGCAGCACGCTGAAAAAGGATGTCGACCAGGTGATCGCCATCGCCAAGGCCCTGGGGGTGCGCAACATCCGTGTCTACTCACGTTACGAGGGCACGCTGTCGCGGGTGATGGACGTGATCGAGACCGACCTGCACTACCTCGCGCAACAGGCCGACGCCAACGATCTGTACTTTGACTTCGAGCAGCATGAAGAACTCAAGAGCAGCGAAATCGCGCAGTTGCTCAACCGTCTCAACCACCCTCGCCTGCATGCCCTGTTCGACTTTGGCAACATGATCAATGCCTGCGAACAGCCCCTGCAGGCCCTGCACAACCTCGCGCCGCACATCCGCCAGGCTCACCTCAAGGGCGTACGCATCGTCCCCGAACAGAACGGCTTCGGCCATTACGGCGTATTGCAAGGCAGCGACGAAGACGACCTGCCCAGCGCCCGCATGCTGTTCGAACTGTTGATGCTGGGCGAAGCAACCCCACAGGTGATCGCGTTCATTCTCGAGCAGGAAAATCACTACGTCGCCCCGGCCTTCCGCCAGAGCCTCGAAGCGGCCGATCCATTCATTGCTTACCGGGAGATGAGCGAAACGCCGCTCCCGAAAGGCTACTCGCTCGAGCGCATGCTGGCCGACGAACACCGCTGGGCGAACAATCAGGTGGCCTATGTCCGACGCTTGCTGGGCGAACTGCGCACCTTGGCTGAACTGACCCTGGCCACCCCTTCCAACGCCTGAACCTGACGACCCGATTACGCCCGGAGAACAATAATGACAACTCAAAACAAGGCCAAATGGCTCAGACTCCTGATTCTCATCCTCGGTGGCGGCACCATTTACAAGTTGGCGAACCTCAAGGATGCCTTCTATGTCCCCATGCAGGAATTCATGGGCCTGAGCCACACTGAAATCGGCGTGCTGTTGAGTGCCAACGCAATCATCGCGACTGCACTGTTTGTGGTTGGCGGCCTGCTCGCCGATCGCTACGACACGCGCAAACTGATCCCCCTCGGCCTGATCGGGACCGGAGCTCTTGGGTTGTACCTGGCAACCTTTCCGCCCTTCAGCAGCTTGCTGATCGTGTTCAGTCTGTTGGCCGTCTGTGCCGACTGCCTGTTCTGGCCATCGCTGCTCAAAGCCATCCGTAATCTGGGTGACGATCAGGAGCAAGGCCGGTTGTTCGGCCTGCTGGAAGGCGGGCGTGGCGTGGTTGATACGCTGGTGGCCTTTTCCGCACTGGGCGTGTTCGTCGCCATGGGCTCCGGGGAAACCGGCCTGAAGTCGGCGATCCTGTTCTACTCGGTCATCGACATTCTGGCCGGCACCCTGACCTGGCTCCTGCTCAAGGGCGGTAACGCCCAATCGGCCGCCAAGCCGAAAAACGGTCTGGCGAACCTGATGGAAGCGATCAAGGTACCCGGTATCTGGTTGGTCAGTCTCAACGTGTTCATGGTCTATATCGTCTACTGCGGCCTGACCTATTTCATTCCCTACCTCAAGGAAATGTACGGGTTGCCCGTGGCGTTGGTAGGTGCCTACGGCATCATCAACCAATACTTCCTGAAAATCCTCGGCGGGCCTGCCGGTGGTTTCATTGCCGACAAGCAGTTCAAGAGCACCAGCCGTTACCTGAAGTGGGCATTCCTGGCGTTATTGCCGCTGATGGGCGTGATCATGCTGATTCCCAAAAGCCCGGGCTTCATCTATGCGGGGATGGCGGCCACCCTGTCCTTCGCGTTGATTGTGTTCTCGATGCGCGGCGTGTTCTGGGCACCCATGGGCGAAGTCGGCATTCCCCAGCACATCACCGGCTCAGCCTTCGGCATCGGTTGCCTGATCGGCTATGCCCCCGGCATGTTTGCCTACGTCATCTATGGCGCGCTCCTCGACCACTTCCCTGGTCAACAGGGCTACAACTATGTGTTCACCTTGATGAGCATACTGGCCATCGTGGGCTTCATGGTGTCCAGCCTTCTCTATCAAGCGGTGCGCAAAAAATCCATGCCCACTGGCGGGGTCAATGCGGTACAAGCCTGATCATCGCCATCGGCTTCAGGAGGAGGGATCGTCCATCATGCCGAGCCCTCCTCCGCCCACAATGCCGGCCTGGGCGTTGCTCTCGAGGTTGTCGCTGTACCTGTGGGAGCGGCCTTGTGTCGCGAAAGGGCCGCATCGCGGCCCCTGGATTGATGCGCGATAGTTGAAATTGCTGGGGCTGCTTTGCAGCCCTTTCGCGACACAAGGCCGCTCCCACAGAGGATCGCGCCACCTTTGGGAATTTGAGCAAGACAGTTGCTTCAGGCTCCTGCTGATTCAATGAGTTATGTGCAGCTCCATGAGAGATGACAAAAGCTGAGTTGCTTGCCAAGGTCGACCGTTAGCCATTGCAAACAGGCCTGAAGGTGCCATAGGCTGCCTTTCCATGAATCGGCCACTGACACTGGATAAACGATGATCGAACTACAAGGATGTGGAGAGTTTTCAGGCTTGGAGTGCCGGCCTGTCGGGCCCGATGACGCAGAAATGATCTGCTCACATCGCCAGGAGATGTTTCTTGAGGCGGGTGGCGACCCTGAGAAACTGCAAGTCATGACTCAGCACTTTCGCCCATGGCTGGAAGAGCGACTCGGTGACGGTCGGTACTACGGTTTCAAGCTCATGGATGGCGACCAACCTGTCGCAGCCATTGGCTTGATGAGCATTGATTGGCCTCCCCATCCATCGCACCCGACCCTGGACAAGCGTGGGTACGTGCTGAATGTGTTCGTCCAGCCGGCCTATCGCCGCCGTGGCCTGGCTTCAGCCTTGATGCAGGCAGCCGACGCCGAGTTCGCTCGCCGAGGCATCACCTTCGCTGTCCTGCACGCAACCGAGACGGGTAAACCGGTCTATGAGCAAACCGGTTGGACTGGAACGTCGGAAATGGCCAAATCCATTAGTTGATAGTTACCGCTTTCGACCAAAAGCGGGGATTGGAAAAAAGACAGTATCCGGCAAGACGCGGACATCGATCTGTCGCAATGCTACGCTCGCTAGTTCCTCTCAAGGCTATCTCATGGAAATACCGGCTCGATTCATCATTCACGAATCCAGGTACTGGGTTCTCAACCACCGCATGGACAGTGCGTTGCCGGGCTATCTGATGCTCAGCGCGAAGCACATGACCAACTCGCTGGCAGCGCTACCGCTTGAGGCGCAATCGGAACTTGGGGTATTGCAGGCGCTAATCCAGAAAACCATTGAAGATCACCTCTCGCCCAAACACTTGTATATTGGCCGGTTCGGGCACGATGCCGGTTACTCCATCCACTTCCACTTCATCCCGGTGTATGACTGGGTTGAAGCCATTTTCTGGCAGGACGAAAGATACAGGCTGCTGCAAACCTTCGGCTCGGGGGACACCGCACCTCAGCAAACAGATGGCGCAGAACTGATGCTATTCATCTGGCGAGAGTTTTGCGAACGCCCCGTGCCGCCAGCGATACAAGGTCATCGTGTTGATGACGTTGTTGCTACCCTGCGTAGCTCATTTGAATCAAGACTTCCCGTTTAGCACACTGAGCTCAGCTCTCGTGTGGCACCAAGACGATAGTTCGAACCAATGCGGCGTTGCAGCTGTTGGCCGGCCTACACCGTGCCAACAATTTGCTTCGCAGAGGCACACACCATGCCTTTCACTTGGCCGTGAGCCCCCATAGCCCGCGAACCCTTACTGGCATGGCAGGTGCAGTTGCCGTGTTAAACGCCATTTTGATGCCGAGCCCATTGGTCCGTGCCCTGATGGTCGATCCTAGGTTTTCGGGGGTACATATTTATCGTGATAGATATATTGGCTCTTCCTCATGAGATTGAGGGCAATGGTCTACGCCTGCTTCGTCCTCGGCCAGAGTTCGCACCACTGCTGCATACGGCCCTGAAACGCAGCTATGAACTCCATAAAAATTTCCTCAGATGGCCAAACGCTGAAGTATCGCTTATCGACGTAAAGGAAAGTCTTCAGCGATCAGTTACCGCATCCAATTCATCTGATCCGACAGCAGAAAAGAAGTACTACATTTTCACTAGCGAATTGGACACCTTGGTAGGCTGTATTGGAGTTCGATACCTGCCAGAGCAGGAATGTAACTCCCTGGGTTACTGGGTAAATATTGACTGTGCTGGGCGCGGCTATATGACCAACGCGCTGCAGTTGGTCCTTCCATTTTTGAAGGCTCTGCCAACTGTGCTGTTTATTTCTGAGCGAAATGAATCCAGTAAAAAATTGGCAGTCCGGGCAGGTTTCGAGCTGTATGGCACAATCGTGGGTAACAGTGAGGATGCTCGAGACAGATCCCATAATACTCTGATCTATCGGATTGAAAGCCAAGGAAATCGATGACGCACCAGCCCCATGCCGGCCGTTCGCGGGCAGCGCGACAGTATTCCTCAGGCCGTCATAGAACCTACCCTGCTTGGTGGCCACGCCTTAGAGCGCCATATCCAGGGTAGGCTCCATCTACTTGGCCTTCTGGCCACCATCGCTCAGTAACCTTTGGTGTCGGCGTAGTTGGCAAGCTCGCTGTGGATCAGTTCGAGTTTTCCAGCGCCACCAGCATCGCTTTTGCCGGTTAGTCCAGCACCGGCAAAGCGACGGCAAGGCCAGGGCCTTCTTCGGGTTGTCGCGCAGGCCACCGATGTCATACGGACGCTCGAAACGAGCATCCAACACTAGTCTGCAACCGGCTGATACAAGCTCACCGCCTTGGCATCCACCGCCTTGGGCAACAGCCCCTCGCGGTAGAACGCATCGGCGATACGTTGCTGTTCGGCCAGGTTCTCCGGCTTCACCGGCTGCACGTCGTAGCTGCGCCGCGCATTGGCCTGCTGCACCGTGGCACTGTCCAGGTTGCCCCACAACGGCCCGAGGATGCGTGCTGCGGCCGCCGGGTTGGCCTTGGTCCAGACACCTGCCTCACGCAGGGCCTGGTACACCTGCTGCAGCACCTCGGGGTGGGCCTGGGCATAGTCGCTGCTGGCCAGGTAGTAGCGCTGGTAGCTGGCCAGTTCGCTGCCGTCGGCCAGGATGCGAGCATTCTGCTGGCGCTGGGCGCTGGCCACGTAAGGGTCCCAGGTTACCCAGGCATCGACCTTGTGGTTCTCGAAGGCGGCGCGGCCGTCGGCAGGGATCAGGTAGGCCGGGGTGATGTCCTTGAAGGTCAGCCCGGCCTTGGCCAGGGCCTGGATCAGCAGGTAGTGGCTGCCAGCCGCCTTGGTCACCGCCACGCGCTTGCCCTTGAGGTCGGCCAGGGTCCTGAGTGGCGAGTCCGCGGGCACCAGGATGGCCTGGGCCGTTGGCGAAGGCGTCTCCCGGGCGAAGTAGGTAAGCCTGGCGCCAGCAGCCTGGGTGAATACCGGAACGGTGTCGGCAACATCCGCCGACAGGTCGACATTGCCCAGGTTCAGCGCCTCCAGCAATGGCAAGCCGCTGGGGAACTCGTGCCAGCTGACGCGAATGCCCTCGGCCTGCAGGCGTTGTTCGAGGCTGCCGCGGGCCTTGAGCAGGGTGAGCAGGGTCGAGGATTTCTGGTAGCCGATGCGCAGGGTCTGTTCGGCGCTGGCCAGGCTCGGCAACAAGGCGCTGGCCAGCAGCGCCAGGCCAAGCTGGCGCAGGGGTTTGAAGGACATGTAGAGGTCTCCGGAGTCAGGGTTGCGCGGCCAGCGTGGCGGCATCGGGTAGGGTGAAGCCGGTGGCGAAGGTCGGTGCCACATCGAGGCGTTCGCTCATCAGGCCGTGGGCGTGGTAGAAGTCGGCGGTGTCCTGCTGTTGCGCCACGGTCTGCGGGTCGATCACCTGCCAGCGCAGCTGGCGGCGATCGAACTGCAGGCGGGCGGCGTCCTCGGGGAAGCCGATGATCGCGGCCAGGGTTTTCGAGTAGCTGTCCAGGTGCTGGTTGGCCCAGACCTGCGCCCCAGCCAGGCGGTTGAGGTAGTCCTGCAACGCTGCACGACGCTCGGGTTGATCCAGCGCCTTGTCGGTGGCGGCGAGGAAGCTGTTGCCGCTGGAAAGGCCGCGGCCGTTGACCAGCACCCGGCCCTGCCCGCTCAGCTCGGCCAGCGCGGTGTAGGGTTCCCAGGTCGACCAGGCGTCCACCGAGCCGTTGGCCAGGGCGATCTTGGCGTCCACCGGCCCGAGGAAGCGGAACTCCACGTCCTGCTCGCTCAAGCCGACCTGGTCCAGTGCCTTGAGGGCCAGATGATGGCCGATCGACCCGCGACCGGTGGCGATGCGCTTGCCCTTGAGCTCGGCCGCGCTGTGCAGCTGCGCGTCAGGACGCACCAGCAGCGCCGTGCCATAGGGGTCGGACTTGTCCACGGCAATGGCCTTGACCGGTGCCCCCGAAGCCAGCACGAACAGCAGCGGCGCATCGCCAATGATGCCGGCATCGATCGCCCCGGCATTGAGCGCCTCGGCCAGCGGCGCGGCAGCGGGGAACTCGGCCCAGTGGATGTCGTACGGCAGGTCGCGCAATGCGCCTGCGGCTTCCAGCTGGGCGCGCATGTTGCCCTTCTGGTCGCCGATGCGCAGGGTCAGGCGCTCGGCGGCGCCGGCCTGGCTGGCCAGCAGCAGGGCCGCGGCCAGGGTCAGCAGCTTCGATCGGATGGACATGGCGTTCCTCGGTGTCTGGGCGGGCAGCATCATGCGGCCCGTGCCAGGCGACTCTAGCGAGATCCGTCAAATAAATTAAATTGATTTTAGGAATATCCTAATATGCGTTTTCATCTATCGAAACAGAACCGATGGCATTACCCGCCAGGCAGATTATGCTAATGCCTTATTTTCCATCCGACCCTGTGAGCGCCAGTTATGAAAATCGATGATATGGACGCCTTCGTCGCGGTCATCCGCTGCCAATCCACCAACCTCGCCGCCGAGGCCCTGCAACTGACGCAACCGGCGATCACCCGCCGGGTGCAGAACTTCGAGGAAGACCTTGGCGCCACCCTGCTCGACCGCAACACCAAGCCGCTCAAGCCCACCCCCATGGGCCTGCGGGTGTACGAGCAGTGCAAGGCGATCCTGCGCGAGATCGACTCGCTGCGCGAACTGGTGGCCAACGATGGCGCGCCTTCGGGCACCCTGCGCCTGGGTGTGCCGCAAACCCTGGGTGATGTGGTGCTGCTCGATGCCCTGGCGCAGATTCGCGAGGCCTACCCGCAATTGCGCACCCAGGTCAGCAGCGGTTGGGGCAGCAGCCTCATCGCGCGCATGGAAAACGCTGAACTGGACGCCGCCGCCGCGCTGTTCCCACCGGGCAAGATCTTCCCCGAAGGCATCGCCAGCCGTTCGATCGCGCGCATGCCGCTGAAGGTGGTAGCCGCCAAGGGCAGCGTCACCAAGCGTAGCTACAAGCTCAAGGACTGCTACACCCGTGGCTGGGTGCTCAACCCCGATGGCTGTGGTTTCCGCGCCGGCCTGCAGCGGGCGCTGAGCGAACAGGGGCTGAGCCTGTCGATCAACCTGGAAACCTTCGGCACCGAGTTGCAACTGGGCCTGGTCGCCAACGGCCAGGGCCTGGGGCTGGTGCCCGAACCACTGCTGCAGGCCAGCCGCCACCGCGATGCGCTGGATGTGATCAACGTCAGTGATTTCAAGCCGCAAGTAGACCTGTGGCTGTTCCATCCACGTTACCTGGGCAACCTGCAGGAACCCGTCGAGCTTTTCGGTGAGGTGGCTGGGCACAGGCTGCTGAGTTGAGCACGCAGGGGCGCCTGGCGCCCCGCCAATAAATGCAATTCATGCATAACAGTAAAAACAATAAATTCTTAAAACAAATAATTAGCATAGAACCAAAAAGACTTTTACAGCGTTCATCCATACGAATACGGTCTTAGCAACACACCGTCATTCAGGGATGAAACCCCATGAGTCACCCCTCCGACAGCGCCCTCGCCGAGCTGACGCAGGCCCTCGCGGCCAACGCCGAACGCTACGACCGCAGCGCGCAGTTCCCCCAGGACAATTTCGACCTGCTGCACCGCCACGGCCTGCTCGCCTTCACCGTACCCCGCGCACTCGGTGGCACTGGCGCGGACCTGGCCAGCGCCCGTCGGGTAATCGGCGCGGTCGGCAAGGGCGACCCGGCTACCGCGTTGATCCTGGTTATGCAGTACCTGCAGCACTTTCGCCTGCAGGACGAGGCCCGCTGGCCCGAACACCTGCGCCAGCGCGTGGCCCGCGATGCCGTGCATCAGGGCGCACTGATCAATGCCCTGCGCGTTGAACCCGAACTCGGCACCCCGGCCCGCGGCGGCTTGCCCGCCACCGTGGCGCGGCGCACAGCCGAGGGCTGGCGCCTGAGCGGGCGCAAGATCTACTCCACCGGCAGCCACGGCCTGACCTGGTACCTGGTCTGGGGCCGTAGCGACGACGCCGACCCGCTGGTCGGCGGCTTCCTGGTGCACCGCGACACGCCCGGCATCACCATCGTCGATGACTGGGACCACCTGGGCATGCGCGCCACCTGCAGCCATGAAGTGCGCTTCGATGACGTGCTGATCCCCCTCGACCATGCCGTCAGCGTCAGCCCGGCAAGCGCACCGAAGGCCGAGCTCGACGGCGAGAGCCTGCTGTGGATGGCCGTACTGCTGCCGGCGGTGTACGACGGCGTGGCCCGTGCCGCCCGCGACTGGCTGGCGGGTTTTCTCAAGCAGCGTGCCCCCTCCAACCTGGGCGCGCCGCTGGCCAGCCTGCCACGCTTCCAGGACGTGCTGGGGCGCATCGACACCCTGCTGTTCGCCAACCAGGGCCTGCTTGACGCAGCCACCGCCGGGCAGGTTGCTGCGCAGCATGCCGGGCAACTCAAGCACCTGGTCAGCGCCAATGCCATCCAGGCCGTGGAGCTGGCCATCGAGGCCGCCGGCAACCCCGGGCTGTCGCGGCGCAATCCGCTGGAACGGCACTACCGCGACGTGCTCTGCAGCCGCATCCACACCCCGCAGGACGATGTGGTGTTCGGCCAGGCCGGCCGCGCGGCGCTGGCGGAGGTGCACGCATGAGCCATTCGATCATCGCCAGCCAGCTCGACGCCCAGGCCAACCAGCATCTGCGCGAACACCTGCCGGACCATGAAGTCATCGATATCGCCCCCGGCCAGCTGGCCCTTCAAGCCCCTGCCGATGTATTCATCCTGCGCCCGATCAACGTGCGCGGGCAGCGCATCGACACCCCGCCGCCAGGCTGGCCCTGGGGCCTGAAGTGGGTGCAGCTGGTGTCCTCGGGCATCGACTTCTACCCCGACTGGGTGTTTCAGGGCACACCGGTCACCAGCGGCAAGGGCGCCAATGCCGAGCAGGTGGCCGAATTCGCCCTGGCCCTGGTGTTCGCCGCCGCCAAGCAACTGCCGGGGCTGTGGGTCAAGGATGCCGACTGGCGCCTGACCCCGCTGGCGCCGTTGCGCGGCCGCACCCTGGGCATTCTCGGTTTTGGCAGTATCGGCCAGAGCCTGGCGCGCAAGGCAGTGGCCCTTGGCATGAAGGTGCTGGCCTTGAGTCGCCCCGGCCAGGCGATCGCCGAGGTGCCCGGGGTGGAGCGCGCCGCCGACCTGCAGCAGTTGTTCGCCGGCAGCGACCACCTGGTGCTGGCCGCCCCACTCACCGCCGCCACCCGTGGCCTGGTCGACCGTCAGGTGCTGGCCCATGCCCGCCCTGGCCTGCACCTGATCAACATCGCCCGCGGTGGCCTGCTCGACCAGCAAGCCCTGCTCGAGGCCCTGGACAGCGGCCTGATCGGCCGCGCCAGCCTGGATGTTACCGACCCCGAGCCACTGCCCGCCGGCCACCCGCTGTATCACCACCCACGGGTGTTCCTGTCGCCGCACACCTCGGCCATTTCCGAGGACGGCTACCCGGCCCTGCTCGAAGCCTTCATCGCCAACTTCCACCGCTACCGCGAGCAGGCGCCCCTGGCCAACCTGGTCGACACCGCGCGCGGCTACTGATTACCGGAGAGCACACCATGAGTTCACTGTCTGCCGTCACTACCAACACCGACAAGGTGCGCGACCGGGTCAGCGCCGAAGAGTGGGAGGTGCGGGTCAAGCTGGCTGCCGCCTACCGCCTGGCCGCCCTGTTCCGCTGGACCGACCACATCTACACGCACTTTTCGGCCCGCGTGCCGGGGCCGGACGAACACTTCCTGATCAACGCCTTCGGCCTGCTGTTCGACGAAATCACCGCCTCCAACCTGGTCAAGGTCGACGTCGACGGCACCATCATCGACGACCCGCTGGGGCTGGGCATCAACCAGGCCGGCTACGTGATCCACAGCGCAATCCACCGCGCCCGCCCCGACCTGAAGGCCGTTCTGCACACCCACACCCGCGATGGCGCAGCGGTATCGGCCCAGCGCGACGGCCTGCTGCCGATCTCCCAGCACGCCTTGGCCTACTACAGCCGGGTGGTTTACCACGACTACGAAGGCGTGGCCCTGGACCTGGACGAACAACAGCGGCTGGTGGCCAACCTGGGCGACAGCAACATCCTCATCCTGCGCAACCACGGGTTGCTCACCGGGGGGATCAGCGTCGAGCACGCGTTCCGTGAGCTGCATGGGCTGGAGCGGGCCTGCAACATCCAGGTGGCGGCCCAGGCCGGGGGCAATGACCAGCTGCTGCATGCATCGCAGGCGGCGATTGCCAAGGTGCATGAACAGTCGAAGCGGTTTTCCGATGGCAAGGGGGAAGGCATCCAGCGGCATTGGGATGCGTTGATCCGGCAGCTGGACCGCGAGGGCCGCGATTACCAGGACTGACTGGAAGGCAGCTGTCGCCTGTATCGGCCTCTTCGCGGGCATGCCCGCGAAGAGGCCGGCACAGGTAACCCCAATTCAATGAAGGACCATCCCATGCCCCCACTGCACCGCCTGTTCGCCATCGGCTCCCTGGCCCTGGCCCTGGCCCTGACCGCCTGCTCCCCAGCCGACAACACCTCGGCCAGCAACACCCTGAACATCGCCTTCTGGGGCGACAACACCACCCTGGTCAGCGTCGACCCCTTCCAGGTCTACTGGCTGGAGCACCGCGTGCTGCTGCGCAACGTGGCCGAGTCCCTGACCGACCAGGACCCGCAAACCGGCCGTATCATCCCCTGGCTGGCAAAAAGCTGGGAGGTCAGTGCCGATACCCTGAGCTACACCTTCCAGCTGCGCCAGGACGTCACCTTCAGCAACGGCGAACGCTTCGACGCCCACGCCGTGAAAACCGCCTTCGACAGCAACAAGGCCTTCGCCACGCAGCTGCCGGCCACCTTCGGTGCTACCTACCTGGCTGGCTACGACCACGCCGAGGTGCTGGACGACTTCACCGTGCGCCTGGTCCTGGCCAAACCCAACGCCGGTTTCCTGCAGGCCACCTCGACCACCAACCTGGCCATCCTTGCGCCGGCCTCCTACAAGCTGACTGCCCAGGCGCGCTCGCTGGGCAACATCATCGGCACCGGCCCGTTCATCCTCGAGCACTACACCCCGGAGGTCGGCGCACGCCTGGTCAAGCGTGCCGACTACGCCTGGCCATCAGCCAACATGCACAACCAGGGCCCGGCGCACCTGGATGCCGTGGACATCAGCTACATCCCCGAGGAAAGCGTGCGCAACGGCCTGTTCCTGCAGGGCAAGGCCGACATCCTGTGGCCGCGCAACCCGTTCTCGGAAGTCGACCTGAAGCTGTTCCAGTCCAAGGGCGCGACCATCCAGAGCCGCTCGCTGCCGGGCCCGGCGCTCAACCTCTACCCCAACACCCGCAACGACCGCCTGCTGGCCGACCGCCAGGTGCGCCTGGCACTGCAGAAGGCCATCGACCGCACCAGCTACGCGCATACCGTGTACAACGCCGCGTTCCCGGTGGTGAGTGGCGTTTACGACGTCACCACGCCGTACTTCAAGCCCCAGGCCGACAAGCTCGCCTATGACCCCACGGGCGCCGAGCAACTGCTCGAGGCCGCCGGCTGGCACAAGGGCGAGGACGGCTACCGGCACAAGAACGGCCAGCGCCTGACCCTGCGCTACAACCTGACCCCGGCCGAAAGCGCCGGTGACGTGCTGGTGCAGGACCAGCTGCGCAAGGTCGGCATCGACCTCAAGCTCAATGTGCTGACCCGCGCCGAATGGGTGGCCGGGAACGCGTCCGGCAACTACGACCTGACCTCCACCTACATGACCCGCGCCGACCCGATCATCCTGCAGACCATCCTCGACCCGCGGGCAGCAAGCAGCACCACGTTGGCCACCAACACCTACGAACCGCACACCCTGGCCAGGGCCCAGGCGCTGTTCGACAGCGGCATCACCGCCACCGCCGCCCCGCAACGGGCCCAGGCCTACGGCCAGCTGCAGGACCTGCTGGTCGACGAGGCGTCGGCGTTCCCGCTGTACGAGCGCGTCTGGCAAGCCGCCACCGCGCCGCGGGTCAAGGACTTCCGCTGGACTGCAGAAGGCTTCGCGCTGCTCAGTGACATCCAGGTCGGCCAGCCATGAAACGCTACCTGATCGGCCGCATCGGCCAGGCCCTGTTGGTGCTGTGGGGCGCCTACACCATCACCTACTTCATCCTCTACCTGCTGCCGGGCGACACGCTGGCGATCATGCTCAGCGCCTCGGGCATGGAGGCCGATGGCCTGTCACCCGAGGACCTGGCCAAGGCCCGTGCCTACTACGGGCTGGACAAGGGGCTGCTCGAGCAGTACTTCGACCTGCTGTGGCGCGCCCTGCACGGTGACCTCGGGCAGTCGCTGTCGCTGGGCCGGCCGGTCACTGCGCTGCTGGCCGAGCGCCTGCCGCAGACCCTGGCCCTGGCCGGCGCGGCCATCGCCCTGTCGCTGCTGGCCGGGGTCGGCCTGGCCTACCTGACCGCCTACCTGCAATGGCGGCCACTGAAGACCGCCCTGGCACGCCTGCCGTCGCTGGGTTTCTCGGTGCCGGTGTTCTGGATGGGCCTGCTGCTGATCCAGGTATTCGCCTTCGCCCTCGGCTGGTTCCCGGCCACCGGCAGCCAGGGCCTGGCCAGCCTGGTGCTGCCGGCGATCACCTTGGCGATCCCCAGCGCCGCGGTGTACGCCCAGGTGCTGCAGCGTGGCTTCCAGGGCGTGTGGCAGGAACCCTACATCACTACCGCCTTCGCCAAGGGCCTGAGCCGGGCCCAGGTGCAGGCGCGCCATGGCTTGCGCAACGCGGCCTTGCCGCTGTTGACCCTGATCGGCCTGCAGGTCGGCAATACGGTATCCGGCGCGGTGCTGGTGGAAACCATCTTCTCGCGCAACGGCGTCGGCCGCCTGGCCCAGGAGGCCGTGCTGCGCCAGGACATCCCGGTGGTGCTGGCGATCGTCGCGGTATCGGCCACCGCCTTCGTGGTGGTGAACCTGATCGTCGACCTGCTCTACCCGTACCTCGACCCACGCATCACCCACACGGCCAAGGTGAGCTGAGATGACCATCGACCTTTCCCTGTCCCCGATCGACACCCAGCCCACGGGCGAGGTGGCACATCCTGCCAGCGCCTGGAAGCGGCGTACGCACCTGCAGCGCGCCCGGCAGGCCCTGCTCCCGCTGCTGCGCAGGCCCGGCTTCAGCCTGGCGCTATTGATCGTGCTGTTCGCCCTGTTCGCGGCACTGGCCCCACAGCTGCTGACCAGCTTCGACCCCTACGCCACCTCGCCCGCCGACAAGCTCAGTGCCCCCGGCGTGGTGCACTGGTTCGGCACCGACGAGCTGGGCCGCGACCTGTATACCCGGGTGGTCTATGGCGCGCGCCTGTCGGTGCTGGCCGCATTGCTGGCGGTGGCCATCGCCCTGCTCGGTGGCCTCGGCCTGGGCGTGCTGGCCGGCTTTGCCGGTGGGCGCGTCGACGCGGCGCTGATGCGCCTGATCGACGTGTTGCTGGCACTGCCCGGCCTGTTGCTGGCATTGGCCATTGTCACCGCGATCGGCTTCGGCACGGTGCCGGTGGCAGTCGCCGTGGGCGTCGGCATCATCCCGGGCTTTGCCCGCACCACCCGCGCCGAAGTGCTGCGCATCAAGACCCTGCCCTATGTCGAGGCCGCCCGCCTGGGCGGTGCCAGCTGGGCGCGCACACTGCTGCGCCATGTGCTGCCCAACGCCTGGGGCCCGGTGGCGGTGCTCGCCACCCTGGACTTCGGCGCAGCCATCCTGGCCACCGCCGGGCTGAGTTTCCTCGGCTTCGGCGCGGCGCCGCCGGCGGCGGAATGGGGCACGCTGATCGCCAACGGCCGCCACTTCCTGATCACCGCCCCTTGGGTCTCCCTGCTGCCAGGGCTGTTCGTGGTAGCCGTGGTGTTCAGCCTCAACCACCTGGCGCGCAGCGCCGAGGAGCATGCCCGATGAGCCTGCGCCCCCTGATCGAGGTCCGCGACCTGAGTGTCAGCTACACCTTCGCCGGGCAACCCATCCAGGCCTTGCGCCAGCTGTCGTTCAGCCTCGCCCAGGGCGAGACGCTGGCCATCGTCGGCGAGTCCGGCTCGGGCAAGTCGACCCTGGCCAATGCCCTGCTCGGCCTGCTGCCGGGCAATGCCCGCATCGAGCAGGGCCAGCTGTGGGTCGACGGCGTGGATGTGGCCCGGGCCAGCGAGCGTACCCGGCGCCAGTTGCGCGGGCGCACCATCGGCCTGGTACCGCAGGACCCGATGGTCAGCCTCAACCCGACCCTGCGCATCGGCCGGCAGATTGCCGAGGCCTTGCTGCTGGCTCGCGGCCGACGCTACCCGACGGTGGATGCCGAGGTGCTGGAACTGCTGGCCCAGGTCGGCCTGGACGACCCGGCGCTGCGCGCCCGCCAGTATCCCCATGAACTTTCCGGCGGCATGCGCCAACGGGTGCTGATCGCCATCGCCCTGGCCGGCGAGCCGCGGCTGATCATCGCCGACGAGCCCACCAGCGCGCTGGACGTGACGGTGCAGCGGCGCATCCTCGACCACCTGCAACGGCTGGTGGCCGAGCGCGGCATCGCGCTGCTGATCATCACCCATGACCTGGGCATGGCCTGCGACCGCGCCGACCGCCTGCTGGTCATGAAACAGGGTGAGCTCGTCGAGCAGGCCACGCCCAGGCAGATCCTCTGGGGCGCACGGCAGCCCTACACCCGCGACCTGCTCAACGCCGCGCCGGCCTTCGTGCCACGGCGCAGGCCTGGCGCGCCGAGGGGCCAGGCAGCGCTGCTGCGCCTGAGCAACGTCGGCAAGCACTTCGCGTTGCCCGGGCAGGATGCCCACTTCACCGCCCTGCATGACCTGAACCTTGAGGTGCATGCCGGGCAGACCCTGGCCATCGTCGGCGAGTCGGGCTCAGGCAAGAGCACCGCCCTGCGGATCGCCCTCGGGCTGGAAAAGCCCAGCCACGGGCGGGTGGAGTTCGCTGGCGTGGACGTCAGTGCCTGCAGCTGGCGGCAGTTCCGCCCCCTGCGCCGGCGCATCCAGCTGGTGCAGCAGAACCCGTTCGCCGCGCTGGACCCGCGCTTCACCGTGTTCGACAGCATCGTCGAACCGCTGGTGTCGTTCGGCCTGCTCAAGGGCGAGGCCCTGGAGCGCAAGGCTCGTGAACTGATCACGCAGGTGCAGCTGCCGGTGCACTTCCTCGACCGCCTGCCCCGGGAGCTGTCGGGCGGCCAGCGCCAACGGGTGGCGATCGCCCGGGCATTGGCCCTGGAGCCCGAGGTGCTGCTGCTCGACGAGCCGGTCAGTGCGCTGGACGTGTCGGTGCAGGCGCAGATCCTCGCCCTGCTGGATGAGCTGCAGCGCGAGCTGGGAATGGCCTACGTGCTGGTCTCCCACGACCTGGCGGTGGTGGCGAGCATGGCCGACCAGGTGCTGGTGCTGCAGCGCGGCCAGGTGGTCGAGCAAGGGCCGGCGGTGCAGGTGTTCGGCCAACCGGCCAGCGCCTATACGCGGGCGCTGATCGAGGCGATACCCGGGCATTCGCGCAGCGTGCTGCCCGTGGCGGTTTGACCGTTTTGCCGTGCGGCACGGGCGTGCCGCGCGGATCAGACATTGAGGCCTATCTGGCAAGAGGTATTGAACATGAGCAAAAGACAGATCCATCTCGGCGCAATGATCCACGGTGTCGGCCACGGCTGGGGCGAATGGCGCCACCCCGAGGCGCTGGCCGACGCCAGCGTCAACTTCGGTTTCTACAAGCAGCAGGCGCAATTGGCCGAGGCGGCCAAGTTCGATTTCGCCTTCATCGCCGACAGCCTGCACATCCATGCCCGTTCCAGCCCCCACTACCTCAACCGCTTCGAGCCGCTGACCATTCTCTCGGCACTGGCGGCGGTCACCACCCATATCGGCCTGGTGGCCACGGTCACGGTCAGCTATACCGAACCGTTCCAGGTCGCCCGCCAGCTCGCCTCGCTGGATTTGATCAGCGGCGGCCGCGCCGGCTGGAACGTTGTCACCTCATGGCTGTCGGGCACCGCCGACAACTTCGGCAAGGACCAGCACCCGCCCCACGCCGTGCGCTATCGCATCGCCCGCGAGCACGTCGAAGTGGTCAAGGGCCTGTGGGACTCATGGGAAGACGACGCCTTCACCCGCGACAAGCAGAGCGGCGAATTCTTCGACCCGGCCAAGTTGCACACCCTGGGCCACAAGGGCGAGTTCTTCAAGGTCAAGGGCCCGCTGAACATCCAGCGCTCGCCCCAGGGCCAGCCGCTGATCTTCCAGGCCGGCGTGTCGGAGGACGGGCGCAACTTCGCCGCGCAGAACGCCGATGCAATCTTCGTCAACCCCGAGTCGTTCAGCGATGCCCGCGCCTACTACCAGGATTTGAAGCAACGCGCCGCAAGCCATGGCCGCGACCCGGACCAGCTGTTCATCCTGCCGGGCATCCGCCCCATCGTCGGCCGCGACGAAGCAGAGGTGGAGCGCCGCTACCAGCAGGCCGTCGACCTGGTGAGCATCGAGGACGCCCTGGTCGCCCTCGGCCGCCCGTTCAACGACTACGACTTCAGCCAGCACGAGCTGGATGCACCGTTCCCCGACCTGGGCACCCTCGGCGACAACAGCCACAAGGGCACCGCCGACCAGTTGAAGCAACTGGCCCGCGACGAAAGCCTGAGCCTGCGCCAACTGGCCTTGCGCTTCTCGCGCCCAAGACGTGACTTCACCGGCACCCCCGAGCAGGTCGCCAACGCCTTGCAGGACTGGTTCGAAGACGGCGCTGCCGACGGCTTCATCATCAACTCGCTGCTACCCGATGGCCTGCAGTATTTCACCGAGCTGGTGGTGCCCCTGCTGCAAGCGCGCGGCCTGGTGCGCAGCGAATACAGCGGCAGCACCCTGCGCGACAGCTTTGGCCTGAGCGTTCCGACCAACCGCAACACGCTGCGTCGCGGGCAGATCGCAGCTGCCTGAATCCGCCCCACACGAAAAGGAGTTCCATTGCATGAGCCTAGAATTCATCGGCCTCATCGGCCCCCAGGAAAGCAGCGAATCACAGGCCCCGCGCGGCCCGCTGGTCGACCTTGATTTCATCAAGGCCTTCGCCCAGGCCCAGGAATACGCCGGCTTTGACAAGGCCCTGCTGGCAGTCAACACCAGCGCGCCGGACTCGATGATACTGGCCAGCTACGTAGCCGCGCTGACCGAGCGCATCGGCCTGCTGGTGGCGCACCGCCCCGGCTTCCAGGCGCCAACCTTCGCCGCTCGCCAGTTCGCCACCCTCGACCAGCTCAGCCGCGGCCGCGCCTCGATCAACGTGATCACCGGCGGCGACAGCGGCGACCTGCAGCGCGACGGCGACTTCCTCGACAAGGACGCCCGCTACGCCCGCACCGACGAATACCTGCAGGTACTACGCAACACCTGGACGCAGACCACACCCTTCGACCACCACGGCGAGCATTACCGGGTGGAAGACAACCTGACCCTGGTCAAGCCGGTGGGCAACCTGCCGGTGTACTTCTCCGGCGCTTCGGACGCGGCGGTGGAGGTCGCGGCGAAACACGCCGATGTGTACATGATGTGGGGGGAGCCACTGGAGCAGGTGCGCGAGCGCATTGCCCAGGTGCGCAAGGCCGCGGCCCGTCACGGGCGGGAGAATCACATCCGCTTCAGCCTGTCGCTGCGGCCGATCCTGGGGGCCACCGAGGAAGAGGCCTGGGCGCGGGCCGAACGCATCCTGGCCGATGCCAGGCAGCGCATCGGCATCCGCCAGGGCAACCGCCGCGAGAAGAATTTCGGCAAGAGCAATGTCGGCTCCGAGCGCCTGGTACAGCTGGCCGGCCAGCGCAAGGTGCACGATACCCGGCTGTGGACCGAAATCGCAGCTTTGGGCGGCGGGGCCGGCAATTCCACCTCACTGGTGGGCACGCCCGAGCAGGTGGCCGAAGCGGCGCTGGCCTACTACGAACTGGGTGTGAGCACCTTCCTGTTCCGTGGCTTCGAGCAATTGCGCGATGCCGTGGAGTACGGGCAGGAGCTGATTCCGCGGATCCGCGCGCTGGTGGCCCAGCGTGAGGCAGGACGCGGTACGCGTTCTGCATAGGCCCTGCCGCCTGTGCAGGCCCTTTCGTTGCCTTGGCAGGGACCTTGTGGGAGATTGCCCAGCCCTTTGGGCCGCGCTGTCGGACAGATAACTGAGTTCGCGAGCGATCCTCGTACCCTGTGGGAGCGGCTTTAGCCGCGAAGAATCCAACACGGTGCATGGCACCGGCTGCGCCGGTGTTCGCGGCTAAAGCCGCTCCCACAAGGCCCCGCTCAAAAATCAGCATTACGCATTTATACTGATGTGGTTTATCAGTAATAAACATAATTAACATAGAACCAAAAAGCCTTTCACAGCACCGTGAAAGTCCATTAGGTTCTGTAAACCGACCCCCAACATGGCGGAGGCAAATGGATTTGTGCCAGCCGCCGTCGGGTCCGTCCCTTCGATCCGCCCGTTGCGCACATCCGAACCCAACCTTCTCGGAGCATGCGACATGGGATTGTCCCGTAGAGACCTGATCACCCGCCTCGCCGCCATTGGCGGCTATTCGGCAGCCCTGGGTGCGCTGGGGCAGAATGCCCTGGCTGCCACCTTCCAACCCCTGCAACTGGCCGCAAGCGGCGGCAACGGCAAGCGCGTGGTGATTGTCGGGGCTGGTATTTCCGGCCTGGTATCCGCCTACGAGCTGCGCAAGGCCGGCTTTTCGGTCACCGTGCTGGAGGCCCGCGAGCGGGTCGGTGGCCGGGTCTGGACCTTGCGCCAGGGCGACCGCGTCGAGCACAACGACGGCAGTTCGCAAACCGTCGAGTTCGACCAGGGCCACTTCTTCAACGCCGGCGCCGCGCGCCTGCCCAGCCATCACCTGACCATCCTCGGCTACTGCCGTGAGCTGGGCGTGGAGCTGCAGGTGCTGGTCAACAGCAGCCGCAACGCCCTGGCCCAACCAGACCTGGCTCGCCCACCGCTGCTGCTGCGCCAGGCAGTCAACGACACCCGCGGGCACTTCAGCGAACTGCTGGCGCGCAGTGTCAGCCGCAACTCCCTCGATGCCGAGCTCGACAGCAGCCAGCGCAAGGCCTTGCTGGACTTCCTCAAGGTCTACGGCGACCTCGACAGCCAGCAGCAGTACCGCGGTTCGGTACGCGCCGGCTACACCCGCTTCGCCGGCGCCGGCGACCAGACCCCGATCCAGCGCCAGCCGGTGCCGCTGGACCAGCTGCTGGACAGCAACCTGCTACTGCCGCTGGTGTTCGACGAAATCCCCGAGTTCTCCTCGACCATGTTCCAGCCGGTCGGTGGCATGGACCAGATTCCCAAGGCGTTCTATCGCCAGGTCAAGGACAGCGTGCGCCTGGGCGCCGAGGTGCTGGGGGTGGATACCGGTGACAACGGTGCCAAGGTGGTCTGGCGCGACCGCAAGAGCGGCCAGCAGCACATCGAACAGGCCGACTACGCCATCGTCACCCTGCCCCTGCCGCTGCTGGCCAAGCTGCCGAACAACTTCGACAAGGCCTTCAGGCAGGCCATCGCCAGCGCCGAAGGCGACAAGGCCAACAAGGTGGCCTGGCAGTCGCCGCGCTTCTGGGAAACCGACTTCCAGATCTATGGCGGGCTCAGCTACATCAACCACGAAGCCCGCACCCTGTGGTACCCCAGCGATCACCTCAACAGCGCCCAGGGTGTGCTGGTCGCCACCTACAACACGGGCGCGGTGGCCCAGCAGTTTGCCGCCAAGCCGCTGCAGGCCCAGGTCGCCTCCTCGCGCCAGGCGGTGGAATCGCTGCACCCGGGCCACAGCCACAAGCTGGCCAGGCCGGTGGTGGTGAACTGGTCGAAGATCCCTTTCAGCGAAGCGCCGTGGATCGTCCACGACGAAGTCGCCCAGCCCGGCTACGACCTGCTCAACCAGCCCCAGGGGCGTACCTGGCTGGCCAGCGACGCCCTGGCCCATGGCGGCGTGGGCATCTGGCAGAACAGTGCCGCCGAGTCCGCCCGCCGGGTGGTCGGCCTGATTGCCAAACACGCCAGCCAGACCACCCGAGGCGTTGCCGCCTGACCTGCAAGGAACCGCCCCATGCCTCGTCTTCTTCTGATTGCCGGAGTACTCATGTCGCTCACCCTCAACGCCCACGCCGACGGCATCAAGCGCGTCGCGCCACCCGGCTCGAACTTCCCCATCTCGCAGCTGGTCACGGTACCGGCCGGCAGCCAGCTGACCTTCATCAGCGGCACCCTGCCGGACGTGGCCGACCCAAAGGCGCCCAAGGGTAGCGTTGCGGCGCTGGGCAACACCGAAACCCAGGCCCGCTCGGTGCTGAACAAGCTGCGCACGGCGCTGCGCAGCCAGGGCCTGGACCTTGGCGACATCGTCCAGTTGCGGGTGTTCCTGGTAGGCGACCCAGCCAACGGCGGCGCCCTCGACTTCGCCGGGCTGCAGGCGGCCTACACCGAGTTCTTCGCCACCGCCGAGCAACCCCGTACACCGACCCGCACCGCCATCCAGGTGGTGGCCCTGCCATTGCCGGGCGCGCTGGTGGAAATCGACGCGATCGCGGCCAAGGCGCCGTAAGTGCGCCAGCCATGCCAGACAAGGAACTGCGTGCATGAAGCCAGCTTTTAAAACTGCCTCTTTTTTCGGCGTGGCCCTGGCCGCCGGGCTGCACAACGCACCCAGCCTGGCCGAGGAACCCGCCGCCCAGGCCCTGGGCACGGTGATCGTCACCGGCAACCGTGGCAGCGAGAAACGCACCGTAACCAGCAGCCCGGTGCCCATCGACGTGATCAGCGCCAAGCAGTTGCAGGAAACCGGCAAGCCCGGCCTGATGGAAGCCCTCAGCGCCAGCGTGCCGTCGCTGACCTTGCCGGAAAAGACCGGCTGGGACGCCAGCGGCATGGCCCGCGCCCCTAACCTGCGCGGCCTCAACGCCGCCCAGGTACTGGTGCTGGTAAACGGCAAGCGCCGCCATACCAGCGCTACGCTCAACATCAGCGGCATCAACGCCGGCGCAGCCCCCGCCGACCTCGACCTGATTCCCATCAGTGCCATCGACCATGTCGAGGTGCTGCGTGATGGTGCGGCCGCCCAATACGGCTCCGACGCCATCGCCGGGGTGATCAACGTGATCCTCAAGGCCGACGCCAGCGGCACTGCCGTGACCACCGCAGGCCAGGGCTACGACGGCAAGAAGCAGACCGTGCAGCAAAGCCTGAACAAGGGCTTAGAGATCGGCCGCGACGGCATCGTCCAGCTGGCACTGGACGCCCGCAGCCAGAACGACGACAACAAGGCCAGCGCCAATGGCTACAGCCAGGCCGAAGCCCTGGACCGCGCCGGCAAGGTTACCTACGGCGGCTATGGCACGCCGAAGATCAACCTTCTGACCCTGGGCTACAACGCCGAACTGCCGCTGCAGGACGACCTGACGCTCTACTCGTTCAGCACCTGGTCGTACCGCAAGGCCGAGCAGGGCCAGAACTTCCGCCTGCCGACCATCGTCAACACCATCACCACCGGGCCCAACGGACGCCCCTCGGGCTACACGCCCACCTGGTACATCGAGGAATACGACTACCAGGCGGCGTTTGGCGCCAGGGGCCTGGCCGGCGAATGGGACTGGGACCTGTCCAGTACCTACGGGCGCAACGAGGCCGAACAGGGCACCTGGAACAACCAGAACCCGTCACTGGGCGAGGCCACGCCCAACCATTTCGAATCCGGCACCTGGGTCAGCTCGCAACTGACCAGCAACCTCGACCTGCGCCGCAGCTTCGAGGTTGGGCTGACCAAGCCGCTGGACTTCTCTTGGGGCCTGGAACAGCGCCGCGATACCTACCAGGTGCAGGCTGGCGACTGGGCCAGCTGGGCCGACGGCGGCTACTGCAAGGCGCCCGGCAATTGCGCCGCCTCCGGTGCCCAGGTCACCAACGGCATCTCCCCTGCCGAGGCCGCCAGTGCCAGCCGCAACAGCTACGCCGGTTACCTGGACGTGGGTTTCAACCCGCTGCCGCAGTGGTACTGGGGCGCTGCCCTGCGCTACGAGCACTATGATCGCAATATCGGGGCCACCCGCAGCGGCAAGCTGACCACCCGCTACGAGCTGACCCCCGAACTGGCCGTGCGGGCGACGGTGAGCAACGGCTTCCGCGCGCCGTCCTTGGCCAACAACCTGTTCAGCGCCCGCTCCACCACCTACGGCGTGGTCGACGGCGTGTACCAGTCGATCAACTATGGCGTGCTGCCGGTGGATTCGGCCGCCGCCAAGGCGCTGGGCGCCGAACCACTGAAACCGGAAAAGTCCACCAACTACAGCCTGGGGCTGGCCTGGCAGCCCGGCGAGCGCCTGGCCTTCACTGCCGATGCCTACCTGATCAACGTGCGCGACCGCATCACCCTCACCGGTACCCTGCTCGGCCCCGAGGTCACCCAGGCCCTGCTCGCCAACGGTATCGACTCGACCTCGGGCGGCCAGTACTTCACCAACGGCGCCGATACCCGCACCAAGGGCCTGGACCTGGTGGGCAGCTACGACCAGGACCTGGGCGGTGCAGGGACGGTGAAGTGGACGGCGGCCTTCAACTGGAACGACACCGAGATCCTCGACTACAAGCAGAGCGTGAACATCCTCGGCACGCCCTACGAGCTGATGAATCGCCAGGCGCGCAACCTGCTGACCGAGGTACAACCGCACACCAAGCTGATCCTTGGCGGCAACTGGCGCCTGGACCGCTACCGGGTCAACCTGGGGCTGACCCGCTACGGATCCTGGCGCGAGGTGAATGCCGCCAACGACCGTTCGCTGGACCGGGAGTACAAGGCGCGCTGGATCACCGACCTGGATGCAGGCTACCAGCTGACCAAGGACCTGGAGGTGGCGATCGGGGCGCGCAACCTGTTCGATATCTACCCCGAGCGCCAGGCACCGAGCAGCAAGACCATGGTCAAGGGATATGGGGTGTATTCGCCCTATGGCTTTACCGGCGGGTACTACTTCGGGCGGGTGACCTACACCTTCTGAATCATGACAAGCCGGCCGACGATGTCGGCCGGCAACCGGTATCAACCACGCAACATATGGACCGCCACCCCGGCCAAGGCGCAGCTGAACAGTACCTGGATCACGCCACGCTTGAAACGGAACAGGGCCACTGCGGCAGCAATGGCGATCAACGCCGAAGGCCAGTCGAACGCCCCACTGAAACCCTTTGGCCAGAGCACGTGATAGCCGAAGAACATGGCGAGGTTCAGGATCACCCCCACGACCGCGGCCGTGATCCCCGTCAGCGGTGCGGTGAACTTCATCTCGTTGTGGGTCGACTCCACCAACGGGCCACCGGCGAGGATGAACAGGAACGACGGCAGGAAGGTGAACCAGGTGACGAGGCTGGCCGCGACTGCACCGGCCAGGAACGGGTTTTGCTCACCGAACATCGGATGCACGTAGCCACCGACGAAGCCGACGAAAGCCACCACCATGATCAATGGCCCTGGCGTGGTTTCTCCCAAGGCAAGGCCATCGATCATCTGAGTGGGTGACAGCCAGCCGTAATGCCCAACGGCGCCCTGATACACATAGGGCAGGACGGCGTAGGCGCCACCGAAGGTCAAAAGTGCGGCCTTGGTGAAGAACCAGCCCATTTGCGTCAGGGTGCCGGCCCAGCCAAACGCCAGTGTCAGCAGCCCCATGGGCAAGGTCCACAGTACTGCGCCGATCAGCACCAGACGCAGCAAATGCCCCACCCGAAAACGCGCATGCTCAGGCGTTGGTGTGTCGTCGTCGATCAGGGCCGGGCCGTAGCTGTTCCTGGCAGCCCCATGACCACCACCGATCACGAATTTGCCGGGGGCGAAGCGACCGCCCACATAGCCTGCGATACCGGCAACCAGCACGATCAACGGGAACGGCACATCGAGGGCGAAGATGGCCACGAACGACGCTGCGGCCATTGCCCACAGCCAGCCGTTCTTCAGCGCGCGCGAGCCGATCCGGTGAGCCGCGTGGACGACAATGGCCGTGACTGCAGGCTTGATGCCGTAGAAGACCCCCGCCACCACCGGGACCTCGCCAAAGGCGATGTAGACCCAGGACAAGCCAATCAGGATGAACAGCGAGGGCAATACGAACAATACGCCGGCAATCACTCCGCCCCAGGAGCGGTGCATGAGCCAACCGATGTAGGTGGCCAGTTGCTGTGCTTCGGGGCCTGGCAACAACATGCAGTAGTTCAGCGCGTGCAGGAACCGCTTCTCGCTGATCCAGCGCCGGCGCTCGACCAGTTCCTGGTGCATGATCGAGATTTGCCCGGCGGGCCCACCAAAACTGATGAAGCCCAGCTTGAGCCAGAACAGGAATGCTTCGAACAGTCCGATCGGCCGCTGAACCGCTTGCGATGGTGGCTGTTCGCCCACTGCGGAGGTGCTATCAACCATTTTGCGCTTCCTCACTCGCGAAAGCCGTCAGAAGGCCATCGAAGATGCCCCCGGCGACCGTTGTCAGTTGATCGTCATCGCCAATGCTTTGTCTCAAGCCCGCGAGGACACGTTCGATACCTGGTGCTTCCGAGGGCTGGTTGCCTCCCACATCCAGGTAGTGAATGACCGCGGCCAAGCGTGCCAGGCCCGGCTGCTGTAGGGCAAAGCTGTCGATGAGGGTTTCGAAGGACACCCGCTGGCCGACATGGCTGAACCTGGCCCCATCAAAATCGAAGCCCAGCGCATCGCCCGGGCAGTCTTCAGGCCTGTCCAGCCAGATGAATCGAGCGTCGGCATCGATGAAGCGACGAATCAACCAGGCACATGCCAGCCGATCCACCCATGGGCGCTTGCGGGTGGCCCAAAGGCGCCCCTGGTAGTCGTTGCGTTCCAGTCGGGTGATCGCCTCGTCGTGGGCACTCGGCTCATCGGAAGACAGTGCGCGGCCAATCGCTGCTTCGAGCTCTTGCAGCGCCGCATCGGCTTGTGCCTTGGGCACGCCTGGGAAAAAATCGGTCGCCGCCAACTGGCTGAAGGCCTTTCTGAGCTTGCGCACCTGCCGTGCGGTCTGCAGCGCATTCTCTGGCGCCAGCTCGGCCCTGCAGCCTGCAATTTCTTCCATCAGGCTGGCGTACTCGTCGCTCCTGTCGAACAGCCTGCTGAAGCGCTCTTCACGCTCAGGCAGCGACAGGAGAAATGCGGTGCCGTTGATAGCCAGCACGTCGCGCTCGACTGCCTCGAAAACTTCCCGACCCGCACATTGTTCGGGCAGCAGGTAAACACCATCCCTCAGCACTGCGGCTCCGGAGGCCTTCAGGCTCCTCCAGGCACGCATGCGCTCGGTGGCATTGGCCGTCGGCAATCCGAGGATCAGTAGCGACCAGTGGATCATGTAGAGTACTCAACACAACATGTTTGTATCTCTACATTAAGCTGAAACTGTGCAAAATCAACAGGCCCGTAGCTTTTGGGGCTGCTGCGCAGCCCATCGCCGGCAAGCCGGGCTCCCACAGGGACCGCGAAAATCTTGAGGTCTGCGCCGTACCTGTGGGAGCCCGGCTTGCCGGCGATGGGCTGCAAAGCGGCCCCAAATCGCTCAACTGACTGGCACTAGGGTAAACCCGCTCTCACAGGGTCCCCGCTAAATCAAGGCGTTATGTGGAGTTCCATAGGAGCGGGATCCTACTCCAGTGGAATGGTCAGGCGATCGATCACGGCACGGGCTTCAGGCCGCACCCCGCGCCACCAGGCGAAAGCCTCCGCCGCCTGCTCGACCAGCATGCCGACACCGTCGGCCAGGCGCGCCACACCCTGCGCCTTGGCCATGTGCAGGAACGGCGTCAGGCCTTTGCCATACGCCAGCTCGTAAGCCAGCCGCGTCTCGCCCAGCACACCTTCAGGTAGCGGCGGCAGCTCGCCGGTGAGGCTCGCGGAGGTGGCATTGACCACGATGTCGAAGGACTGCCCCTCCAGTTCCTCATAGCGGCTGATGCGCAGCCTTGGGTGGTCCAGTTCGTTGCGCAGGCTGAGCGCCTTGGCCATGTCACGGTTGGCAAGCACCAGTTCGCTTGGCCCCGCCTCCAGGAACGGCAGCAATGCACCACGTACCGCGCCACCGGCGCCGAGCAACAGTACCCGCCGATTGGCCAGTGGTTCACCGAGGTTTTCCTCGATATCCCGCAGCAAGCCGATTCCGTCGAAGTTCTCGGCAAAGATACGGCCATTCTCGAACTTCAATGCATTGGCCGCCCGCGCCAGCTGTGCGCGCTCGCTGCGTTGGTCAGCCAGCTCGAAGGCGCGCAGCTTGAACGGCGCGGTGATGTTCATGCCCAACCCGCCATCGTTGCGAAACTTCAGTACCTGGGCCTCGAAGCCCTCTAGCTCGCCCTCGATGGCGCCGTACTCCAGGCACTGGCCACTGGCCTGGGCGAACAGGCCATGAATCAACGGGGACTTGGTGTGGTTGATCGGTCGGCCGATCACTGCATAGCGGTCGCTCATCGTGCATCTCCATGGGTGAACAGCACACCGTCTGCCTGCATGGCGGTGATTTCTTCAGGGCTGAAACCTAGGCCGGCGGCCACTTCGGCATTGTGCTGACCGAGGTCCGGTGCCACTTGGTGGATCGTGGTGTCGCACTCGGAAAAGCGGAACGGCAGGTTGGGCAGGCGCAAGGTACCGTAGCGCGGGTGCTGCTGCTCGATGACCATGTTGCGCGCCTGGATCTGCGGGTCAGCCACGACCTCGTCGATGCGCTGCACCTTGGCGCTGGGGATGTCGATGCCATCGAGCAATTGCAGGATATCGGCTACCCGGCGCGTACCGACCCAGTCACGCACCACGGCCAGGATCGCCTGGCGGTGGGCGTTGCGGCCATTGAGGCAGTGGTAGCGGCTGTCGCTGCCGAACCCGGGCGGGCCACCGTTGGCTTCGAGCATCGCGGCAAAGCGCTTCCAGGCGTCGTCGACCTGGGCGGCGATTACCAGGTCGCCATCAGCCGCACGAAACACGCCGTACAGGGTGGAGGTGGGCATGTCATGGCCGGTCTGCTCGGGCAGGACGGTGCCGTCGGACAAGGTGTAGCACTGCACCGCGTACTCATGCATCGATACCAGCGTGTCGTAAAGGGCCATGTCGATGTGCTGGCCCCGGCCGCTGTTCACTCTGCCCAGCAGCGCCGCGTTGATCGCCGCCACGGCATGGATGCCGGTGTACATGTCGCCCAGGGAAATGCGCAGCAACGGCGGCGCTTCGCCCGGCACGCCGACCATCTGCATGATCCCGCTCTTGGCCTCGGCGATCAGCCCGAAGCCGGCGCGGTGGGCATCCGGGCCGGTATGGCCGTAGGCGGAGATGGAGCAGTACACCAGACGCGGGTTGCGCGCTGACAGCTCGGCATAGCCCAGGCCCAGCTTGTCCAGGGCGCCGGGGCGATAGTTTTCGATGAACACATCGGCCGAGTCGGTAAGGCGCTGCATGAATGCTTTGCCACGCGGGTCCTTCATGTTCACGCTGACGCCCTGCTTGCCCATGTTCAGCTGCAGGAAGTAACCGCTCTGCTGTTCATCAAGGGTAAACGCGTGCTGGCGGCCGGCATCGCCGCTGCCCGGCCGTTCGACCTTGATCACCTCGGCGCCCAGTGCTGCCAGGCAGCGGCCCACATAGGGCCCGGCCAGGAAGTGGCTATAGTCGATGACGCGAATACCCGCCAATGGCAATGCCTGGCTCATGCCTGCACTCTCCTCGGCACCATCAACCGGTGCTCGCCACGCTGCACGACTTCGCCATGCTGGTTGATCAGCTCCGACGGCAAGACCACGATGCCCCAGCCAGGTCGGCTGTTGCTCGGGCGCATCGCCCCCACGCGCATGCGCACGTGCAGCACATCGTCGACCTTGATCGGCAGCACGAAGTCCCAGGTCCAGCCCAGCGACATGCCCGGTACAAAGCGGTATTCGCACTGGGTCTTCAGGCCGTCGGCGATCGACAGGCCGAACAGGCCATGGGCAACCAGGCAGCCGAAGTGGCTCGCGTTGGCGTACGCCTCGTCTACATGCACCGGGGTGTGGTCGCCGGTGAGTTCGGCGTAGGCCAGGATGCGTTCGCGGGTAACGGTGTAGGTGGGGCTGATGCATTCATCGCCTTCGCAGGCATCGTCCCAGTATTTTTCCACCACGCTCATGCCACCACCTCTGCACGTGGATCGATGGCCAGTGCCTGGGCGACGCATTTCGCCGGCAATGCCTGAATGAACTCGACCGCCAGGCCGTCAGGCAGGCGCAGCCAGTTGCGGCCCTGAGGCATTTCGCTGACGCCGAACCGCTGTGCGGCGGCCAACGCGGCTTCGAGGTCCTCGCACATGATGCCCAGGTGTGCCATGCGCCCTTCCGGGCCGGCAAAGTCCGGCTGGTGGATGAACTGCAGGCCACCAAGGGTCCAGTACTGCGCAGGCTGCTCGGCGTCACCCTGCATCTCGCGCATGGTCATGCCGCACACCTCGCTGAAAAAGCGGATGTGCCACTGGATGTCCCGCACCCAGAACGCAACGTGTTCAAGGTAGGCTTTCGGCTGGCTCATGGATTACTTCCCTTCTGCTGATCGGCCATGGCGCGCTCGATACCCTTGATGCAGGCAACCAGGGTCGCGTTGACCGGCGTAGCCACGCCGTGGCGCTGGCCCCAGCGCACGACGGAGCCGTTGATGAAATCGATCTCGGTGACCGAGCCCTTTTCCAGGCTCTGCAGCATCGAGGTACGGAAGCTTGCCGGCAGGCCTTCAGCTGCCAGGCACCACGCAGCGTCCGGGCTGGTGAGGCTCAGGCGGATGCCGGCCCGCTCGGCGACGGCGATGGCTTCGCTGACCGCTGCCTTGGCGGTGCTTTCCAGTAGCGGCTCGCTGTACAGCTGGCCATAACTGAGCATGGTGATGCCGCTGAGCGCGCCTGTCGCGACGTTGACCAGCAGCTTGTCCCACATGGTGCCGAGAATGTTGTCGCTGACCGTGGTGGCGAGCCCGGCGCCATTGAAAGCCTCGGCGATGGCCTGCACACGCGAGGTCCGTTGGCCGTCGAGCTCGCCGATGAAGGTGTGTTTGCCTGCCACGCCGGCACGGATCGAACCCGGCGCCAGCAGCACGCCACCGACGTAGGTCTTGCCGGCCAATACCCGCTCACGCCCCACGGCCTCGGCCAGGATGTCTTCGTGGCCAAGACCGTTCTGCAGCGATAGCACCAGCGTCTGCGGCCCGATCAGCGCCTTGGCACCGGCAATCGCCTCGCTGGTGTGGAACGACTTGACCAGCACCACTACCAGGTCGGCCACGCCCACGGTTGCTGCGTCGCAAGCCGCCTTCACCCGGACCTGCCGCTCGCCGCGTTCATCCTGTACCCGCAGCCCGCGCAAATTCATCGCCTCGACATGCGCCTGGCCACGATTCAACAGCCAGGTTTCGTGCCCCGCCTCGCTCAAGGCCGCACCAATGGCGCAACCCAGGGCGCCGGCGCCCAGAATGCAGATTTTCAAATCGCTGACCTCCTGTGGTTTGCGACCACCTTATGCAGCGAGGCTTATTTCGGCTATACAATGGCCTCAATACACTTATTGAGTTTCGCAATAATGAGCACGCTCGATGCCTTGCCTGATCCCAAGCTGCTGCAGCTGTTCGATGTGCTTTATCACTGCCGTAGCGTGACCCGTAGCGCTGAACAGCTCGGCCAGAGTCAACCTACCGTGAGTATCTGGTTGGGGCGCTTGCGTGAAGAACTGAACGACCCGCTGTTCGTGCGCACCCCCGGGGGCATGGCCCCTACCCCGCGGGCAGACCAGTTGATCGGGCCATGCCGCGAGGTGCTGGAATCGCTGCGGCGCCTGACTACCTGGGAGCCGCAATTCGTTCCGGCCACGGCCCAGCGTCGCTTTCGCCTGTGCGTCAGTGATGCCAGCCATATCACCCTGCTGCCCAGCATCCTCAACCACCTGCGTACCCATGCGCCGGGTATTCGCCTGGAGGCGGCGCGCATAGATGGCAACACCGAAAGCGCGCTGGAGTCCGGCGAGGCGGACCTGGCCATCGGCTTTGTGCCTTGGCTGGGTGCGGGGATGTATCAGCAAGTGTTGTTCGAACAGGACTGGGTCTGCCTGAGCAACCCACAACACCCTCGTTTGGGCCAAGGCATGAGCGTGGCGCGCTACCAGGGCGAGGGGCATGTACAGATCAGTGCCGGGACCGGGCAAAAGTTACTGGAGGCTGGTTTGGCGCGGGCCGGCATCGAACGCAGGATCATGCTGGAGCTGCCGGCATTTCTAGGGTTGGGGATGATTGTCGGGTCGACCGACCTGGTGGCTACGCTGCCACGGCACATCGGGCAGACACTTGCCGACATGCATGGTCTGCAGGTGCACGATTGCCCGTTTGCAGTGGAGGGCTTCACGGTCAAGCAGCACTGGCACGCGCGCTACCAGCAAGACAGCGGGAATCGCTGGATGAGGGAGGTGGTTCGGGGCTTGTTTCAAGCAGGTGCCAGCTAGCACACCAGACGAACGCCTCCCTCGCCGAGCTTCCTTGCCTGAAAGTATCGGGGTGCGAGTCAGGCAGCAGGCTTGAGCACCACCTTCGTCCAGCCATCGTCCCGCGCATCAAAGTGCTTGTAGGCATCGGGGCCTTCAGCAAGCGTCAAACGATGGGAAATTATCTGGGAAGGCTTGGCGCGCCCATGATGAATGAGCTGCGCCAGGCGGCGATTGTAGGCCTTCACGTTCGCCTGGCCTGTGCGGATGAATTGGCCCTTGAACCAGAACGCCCCGAAATCGAAGGCCATCTTGCCCTGCTTCGCCAGGTCGTTCTTCGCACCCGGATCTTCTGGCACGAACACACCCACGACGCCTATGCCACCGGTAGCCTTGGTCGAGGCAACCAGGTTGTTCATGGTGAGGTAGTTCGCTTCATGGCCATGCTTGTCGCAGCACTGGTAACCCACGCATTCGCATCCCCGGTCGGTGCCTTTGCCGTGGGTCAGGTTCATGATCTCGTCCACAGCCTTCTGCTCGACCGCGTTGATGGGGGTTGCCCCAAGCTGCGCGGCCAGCCTCAAACGATCCGGCTGGTTGTCGATCACGAACACCTCGGAGGCACCTTTGATGATTGCCGAATAGGCCGCCATCAACCCGACAGGGCCCGCTCCATAAATCGCAATGCTCTCGCCCGGCTGCAGGCCGGCCAGCTCTGTCGCATGCCAGCCAGTGGGGAAAATATCCGAAAGCATGACGTAGTCATCTTCACGTTCCTGGGCGTCCTCCGGCAGCACCAGGCAGTTGAAATCAGCGTATGGCACACGCAACAGCTCGGCCTGGCCACCTTGGTAGGGACCCATGTCGGCAAAACCATATGCGGCCCCGGCAGCACCCGGGTTGGCAGTGAGGCAGAACCCTGTCAGGCCTTTTTCGCAGTTTTCGCAGAACCCGCAGCCGATGTTGAACGGCAGGCTGACCCAGTCACCGACTTTGACGCGGTCCACCCCTGCCCCCACCTCGATCACCTCACCGAGGTTCTCGTGGCCGAACACACGCCCGGCCTCGAACGATGTGCGCCCCTCATACATGTGAAGGTCGGACCCGCAGATGTTGGTGGTGGTGATGCGCACCAGCGCATCGGTAGGTTTCTCGATCCTTGCATCGGCAACATTCTTGACGGCGACGTCGCGCGGTGCGTTGTATACGATTGCTTTCATGCTGAACTCCCAGAAGTCAGGGGCGATGGAAAAGCGCCCTACCCTGTTGGGGTAATGGATTTACCTCAGGTGTTCAGTGCTGTACGTGAATAGCAGATCAGTGGCGCTAATCATCGTCGCGCCTTGGATCTAACCACGCTATAGCATTTTCTCCAGCCCGATCGCGCTGCTGAGCCAGGAATTGAAGTGTCGCCACCAACTCCCCGGTTCCTTGGTCAATGTATGTTGCTTGCCATCGTCTTCGGTGACCCATACCAGCTGATTCTTTTCCAGCCGGGTGTGATAACTGAGAGCCGGTGCCATCCCCTCCAGAGCCAGTTCGCGCACCAGTATCCGAGTACTGATGCCGTCGTGAACGATGTAGTATTGCAAGTCGATGCTGCTTTGAGCATTGCGAATCAGCTCGGCGCGTGCGGCGAAAGCCTCGGCACTATCGGAATACAAGCGAAAGCCCGACTGGCCCCGATGGGGGGCTGCCTGGGCCTGGATAGAACGACCGAACGCCGAATCGTTCGCAGGCAAGGCCTGACTGGGTTCGTGAGAGACAGTGGGTGTCGTACAACCAACAAACAGCAGGGTAAGTAACAGCAGAGCAGTAAGGGGCTGTTCGATTGTCACGGAGGCTACCCCGGGTGATGGCGATGAGGGTGCCGGGTCCCGAAGAATGGCCAGTCCCTTACCACCAGCATCCGGCCGTATCGACCTTGTGCAATGTTTCTTCGATCTGCGGTGTTGTTACAGAAGCGTAGTTCATCTCCTGCTGACCGCGGTGCCTTCACCGAAGGCGCCTGCCGCCAATCAGTCGCGATCTAGCATCTAAGGACCTTGCATAACCTGATCAGGCTGCGACGACGAGGTCAACTGCAAGCGCACTTATGCTCTTGGCGTCCGTTGCAAATCGGCTGCTCCTGTTGATAGCGAGTATTAACCTATGTCGGTCAGCCGAGCTGGATCCGAATGCTGGCCTGTGTGTACCAAGGCGCAGCGGAGTCGACGTGCACATGTCTCTGCTGCTTCGGCTCGAAGGGGGTATCAAGCGTTCCTAGCGCTATGGATATCCAGCCGGCATATTCACCTTGAGAACGTGACCAGAATAAAGTCGAACCGCACGCCAGACAAAATTCGCGCATTACTGTCGGTGAAGACGCATACGTCCTGATGCTATCGGCGCCACGTAGTACTCGCAGGTCGCTACGCGGGACGCTACCGTAGGATGCGAATGCAGCCCCGTGACCTTTGCGGCACTGGCTGCAATGGCAGTGAGTAACTGCCTTTGGCGCAGTGACTAGTTCGAAACTTACTGCAGAGCACAAGCAGCTACCTAGGTAAGTCATTTTCATTGACGCTTCCGTGCAAATGACGCGAGCGTAACTGTCTTGGCTGAATTGGTCGACAGGTTGTAATTCGCTCTCGGTAAATGGCTGTTATGGGTCGAAAGCAGTCACCCACGACCGGCTGCTTTCGACCCAAAACGGACGCTAAAAGATAACTGGTTTCGTAAGCGCGACGCGAACTCTGTGGGAGCGGGTTTACCCGCGAAGCAGGCGCCGCGGTGGATGGCACCGGCCGTGCCGGTGTTCGCGGGTGAACCCGCTCCCACAATGATTGCTGTGGGGCAAAATGACCGCTACGGGTCGAAAGCGCCCTCGTATCTGCTCCGGTCTGGCGTAACAACCAAACCGCTCGGGAATTTAGGTATGAAATAGATGAGCAGTTGATTTCGATAACCTTGTGCCCAACCGGTTGCGCCTGGCACTGGCGCTCCGCTGGCGGCCGGGTTCTACTCAAGCTCCAGGCTGTAACCCACCCCATATACCGACCTGAGCGGGTCATGTCCTGGAGTTACCCCTGACAGTTTGCGCCGTAAATTCTTCACGTGACTGTCTACGGTTCGGTCTGCGACCACGCGATGGTCTCGGTAGATGTGATTCATCAGTTGGTCGCGTGACAGCACTTGTCCCGGGCGAGCCGCCAGTGCCGCAAGCATGCGAAACTCTACCGGCGTCAGGTCCAGCGCCACCCCCATGTAGCGCGCCTGGAATGATCGAGTGTCGAGCTCCACGCCTAGGCTCGGTGCCTGCTGCCCGCTACGGCGCAACACGGCCTTGACCCGTGCGACTAACTCGCGTGGTGAGAACGGCTTGCAGATGTAGTCGTCGGCGCCCAGCTCCAAGCCCAGCAGGCGGTCGATCTCGTCGACCCTGGCGGTCATCATGATCAATGGCATCTGGCTGAAGCCGCGCAGCTCGCGGCAGATATCCAGGCCATCGCGACCGGGCAGCATCAGGTCGAGCAGAACCAGGTCGTACTGGCCCTGGCGAATCGCCGGGATCACCGCCAGGCCGTCCTCCTGGTGGTCGACGCGGTAGCCACCGGCGCGCAGGTAATCGCCCACCAGCGCGGCGAGCTTGGGTTCATCTTCCACCAACAGAATCTGGCTCATGCCTGATCTCCGGCAACCGGAAGCGTGAGTGACAACAGCAAGCCGCCCAAGGCCGAGGCTTTCGCCGTCAGCTTGCCACCGTGTACTTCGGCGATGCCACGGCAGATTGCCAGGCCCAGGCCGGTGCCCCCACTGGCACGGTTACGCGAACGCTCGGCGCGGTAGAAACGCTCGAACAGGCGCGCCAGGGATGCACTATCCACGCCGGGGGCGGTGTCCTCGCATTGCACCAGCACCTGGTCGCCGTCCTGGAATGCGCGCAGCACCGTGTGGCCGCCCGCATCGGTATAACGGCGACTGTTTTCCAGCAGGTTGTGCAGCAACTGGCCCAGGCGTGACTCATCGCCCAGCACCCACAGCGGTTCTTCCGGCAATTCCAGGCGCAACGCCAGGCCACGCTCGGCAAAACCGGCCTGGAAGGCATCGGCCACCACCGGCAGCAGCACCCGCAGGTCGATACGTTCGCGACGATAGGTCGGTCCACCTACTTCGGTCAACGACAGGTCGAACAGGTCGTCGACCAGCTTGCTCAGCGACCCGACTTCGCCTTGCAGCGAGCGCAGACCGTTGCTATCGACCGGGCGAATGCCATCTTCCATGGCTTCGAGTTCGGCCCGCATCACCGCCAGCGGCGTGCGCAGCTCGTGGGAAATATCGGCCATGAAGTCGCGCCGCAGGCGCTCGTTGCTCGCCAGCGTGGCGGCCATGCGGTTGAAATCGCCGGCCAATTGCCCAGCTTCGTCTGCCGAACGCACCGGCAGCTGGATTTCATAATCACCTGCAGCCAGGCGATGGGTGGCACTGGCCACTTCACGGATCGGGCGCAGCAAGGCACGGCTAAGCCACCAGGCGATCACACCCGTGGCCAACAGGCAGGCCAGACCTATCAGCAGGCTGGAGCGCAGCTGGTTCAGCTGGAAGCGGCGGTCACCCACGCTGGTCACCGACTGCAGCGGCGCAAGGGCCATCCAGCCGACCAGCTGTTCTTGATGCCTGATCGGGCGCAGCAGCATTTCACTGCCAGGCCCCTGGTAGCCGATGATAGGCCGGCGCTGGGCATCGAGCAGGGCGAAGCGCACGAACGCGCCAGTCAGGTCGGAGACTGTCAGCAAGCTGGGGTCGAAAGTCTTGTCCGGCTGGATATCGTCCGGGCGCAGCAGTTCGAACCACTGGTCCTTGTCGCGACGGATGAAGTCCCAGCTGCCATTACGCGCATAGGCCTGCTCGACCCGCGGCACGATGCGATCCATGCGCTCCTCGGCTTGCTGATTGAGGTAGCCGAGAAAGCCATACTTCAAGCTTAAGTAGGCGGCGAACACCATGCCCAACACGGCGAAAGTGCAGACCAAGAGCATCGCGAAGAAAAACTTGTGCGAAAGGCTGACTTTCATAGCTCCGCCGGTGAATTGGAATTGCCACCATTGAAGCGTGCCAACTCCAGTGCCGCAAGGCGCGCAGGCCAATCTCCATCCTTTCTGCACATTTGCTGCACAATTCCCACGCACGCTTGGGCCATCTGAATCAATTGGGTCGGAGCCTGCGATGCATACGTTATTCCACTCCCTGTTCTATACACGTTCACCTTGGTCCCGGGCGCTACTGCTTGGCGCCGGCCTGCTTGTCCTGGGAGGTTGCGGTGAAACCGAAACCGCTGCAGCCCCCGCTCCTGTACAGGAAGTGGCGGTGCATGAAGTGACAACCGCCGCCCAGGCCCTGACCACCACCCTGCCCGGTCGCGCCAGCGCCCACCTGATTGCCGAGATCCGTCCGCAAGTTGGCGGCATCATTCAGAAACGTCTGTTCAATGAGGGTGACACGGTCAAGGCCGGCCAGGCGCTGTACCAGATTGACCCGCAGTCCTACCAGGCCACCTTGGCCCAGGCCAAGGCCACCGTCAGCTCGGCCAGAGCCACGCTGCGGGCTGCCGAACTCAAAGCCAAGCGTGATGCTCAACTGGTGAAGCTCGACGCAATCAGTGCCGAAGACAACGAAAGCGCCCAGTCGGCCTTGCTCGAGGCCCGTGCCAGCCTGCAGTCTGCCTTGGCGGAGCAGCGTACCGCACAGATCAACCTCGACTACACCCGCATCAACGCACCGATCGATGGCCGCACAGCCACTTCCACGGTCACCCCTGGCGCACTGGTCACTGCCGAGCAGACCACGGCCCTCACCACGGTACAGCAACTCGATCCGATCTACGTCGACTTCACCCAGCCAAGCAGCACCCTGCTACGCCTCAAGCGCGAACTGGCCGAAGGCAAGCTGGCACGCAGCGGGCAGGCGGATGCCGCTCGTGTGACCCTGGAACTTGAAGATGGGAGCGCCTACGCCCATGCCGGCACCCTCACCTTCAACGGCGTCAGCGTTGACCAAAGCACCGGCAGTGTGACGTTCCGCGCAGTGGTGCCCAATCCCGACGGCCTGCTGATGCCGGGCATGTACATCAAGGCAACGTTGCAGGAAGGCGTGCAGAACGACGCTATTTTGGTACCGCAGCAGGCCGTCAGCCGTGACGAGCGCGGTAGCGCCACCGCCCTGGTAGTGGTCGATGGCAAGGTAGAACAGCATGAGCTGACGTTGGCCCGTGCTGTGGGCAACCGTTGGTGGGTCAGTCACGGCCTGGCAGCTGGCGACAAGGTCATCATGGAGGGTTTGCAAAAGGTGCGTGTTGGCCAACAGGTGCAGGTGCAGAACACCCCCCTGACCGCTCACAACGATAGCAACTGAGGCCCATCCCATGGCACGTTTTTTCATCGACCGGCCAATCTTCGCCTGGGTCATCGCCATCCTGATCATGCTTGGCGGTGGCCTGGCCATCTTCGAACTGCCGCTGGCGCAGTATCCCAACATCGCCCCGCCGCAGATCAGCCTCAACGCCACCTACACCGGCGCATCGGCCAAGACAATGGAAGATTCGGTGACCCAGGTCATCGAACAGCAGATGACCGGCCTCGACGGCCTCACCTACATGTCCTCCACCAGCAGCTCGTCCGGCAGCGCCAAAATCACCCTGACATTCGAGGCCGGCACGGATGTAAATACTGCGCAAATGCAGGTGCAGACCAAGCTGGAGCAGGCCAAGGCGCGCCTGCCCGATACCGTGCAGCAGCAGGGTATCCAGATCAACAATTCGGCCAGCGACTTCCTCATCATCGTATCCCTGGTATCGGACAGCCCTGATGTGACCGCCACCGACATCAGTGACTTCATCTCCAGTACCTTGTATGACCAGATCAGCCGGGTCAGCGGCGTCGGCGATGTGACCACCCTCGGTTCGAGCTACGCCATGCGCATCTGGCTCGACCCGGACAAGCTCAAGCAATTCGCGCTGATGCCCTCGGACGTCAGCGGCGCGCTGGAAGCGCAGAACGTCGACACCTCGGCCGGCCAGTTGGGCGCTCTGCCTGCCCGCGCCGGCCAGCAGCTCAACGCCACCATCAACGCCCGCAGCAAGCTACAGACCGCCGCGCAGTTCCGAGATCTGGTTCTCAAGTCCAACAGTGCCGGCGCGATGGTGACTCTGGCCGATGTGGCCCGGGTAGAGCTGGGCAGCGAAAGCTACGACGTGGTCGCCGAGCACAATGGCCGGCCTTCCGGCGGCCTTGCGGTGAGCCTGGCCACCGGCGCCAACGCACTGGACGTTTCTGAAGCGGTGCAAGCCAAGTTGGCCGAACTGGAGCAGTTCTTTCCTAGCAAGCTGCAACTGCGTAGCGAGGTGGCCTACAACACCGCGCCGTTCGTGAAGATTTCCATCGAGGAGGTGGTCAAGACCCTGTTCGAAGCCATCGCCCTGGTGGTGCTGATCATGTACCTGTTCATGCAGAACCTGCGCGCCACGCTGATCCCCGCCATTGCCGTACCAGTGGTGTTGCTCGGCACCTTCGGCGTATTGGCGATGCTCGGCTACTCGATCAACACGTTGACCATGTTCGGCATGGTGCTGGCGATCGGCTTGTTGGTTGACGATGCCATCGTGGTGGTGGAGAACGTCGAGCGCATCATGGCCGAAAAAGGCCTGTCGCCGCGTGAGGCGACCCGCCAGTCGATGGGCGAGATCAGCGGCGCGCTGATCGGTATTGCCGTGGTGCTCTCGGCAGTATTCATCCCGATGGCCTTCTTCGGCGGCTCAACCGGGATCATCTACCGTCAGTTTTCGGTAACCCTGGTAGCAGCCATGGCCTTGTCTGTCCTGGTGGCGATGACCCTGACCCCGGCCCTCTGTGCCACCCTGCTCAAGCCGGTGACGGCCCACAGTACAACGCAGCGTGGCTTCTTCGGCTGGTTCAACCGTACCTTCGACCGTACCTCACAGCGCTACCAGCGCGGTGTCGGCAATGTACTTGCGCGTCCGCTGCGCGGCCTGCTGGTCTACGTACTGCTGCTGGGTGGCGTGGCGCTGATGTTCGAGAAACTGCCCACGGCTTTTCTGCCTGAGGAAGACCAGGGCATGCTGATGATGCAGATGACCCTGCCGGTGGGCGGCACCGACGAGCGCTTGCAAGCGGTCAACCGTCAGGTTCAGGAATACATGCTGCAACAACCGGAGGTGGCGTCGATCCTCACTGTGCGCGGCCTGGGTACCGGCGGTAACGCACAGAATTCGGGGCGAGCCTTCATCAAACTCAAGGACTGGAGCGAACGCCAGGGCGACGAACACAGCGCCACAGCGGTGGCACGAAGGGCCAACATGGCGCTGGCAAAGATCCTTGATGCCAATGTGTTCGTCATAGTCCCACCGGCTATCCAAGGCCTGGGTCAGAGCTCAGGCTTCGATGTGCAGTTGCAGGACCTGGCTGGCCTCGGTCACGCCGAGCTGCTCAAGGCCCGCGATCAGTTCCTTACCTTGGCGGCCAAAGACGCGCGCCTGGCCAACGTTCGTGCTCAGGGGCTGGAAGACACGCCCCAGCTGAACGTCGCCATCGACGACCGCAAGGCCGGTGCCATGGGTGTTTCCGCCAGCGATATCAATGACACCCTCAGCACCGTGATGGGCGGCAGTTACGTTAACGACTTCGTCGACGCCGGCCGGGTGAAGAAAGTCTACCTGCAGGGCGAGGCCGACAAGCGCATGCTGGCCGAGGATATCGGCGCCTGGTATGTGCGCAACGACAGTGATGCCATGGTGCCGTTGTCGGCATTCACCAACACCTCATGGAGCACCGCTTCGCCGTTACTGGAGCGCTTCAATGGCTTCGGCTCGTACGAACTGGTAGGTGAGCCGGCCAGTGGCGTGAGCTCCGGCGAGGCCATGACGGCAGTCGAGCAGATCATGGCGCAATTGCCTGACGGCATCGGCTACGCCTGGGCCGGGCAGTCATACCAGGAACGTATGGCGGGTACCCAAGCCCCCCTGCTGTATGCCATCTCGATCATGTTCGTATTCCTGTGCCTGGCGGCGCTGTACGAAAGCTGGTCGGTGCCCTTTGCGGTGATGCTGGTGGTGCCGGTGGGGATCCTTGGCGCGCTGCTGCTGACGGGCCTGCGCGGCCTGGCCAACGATGTCTACTTCCAGGTCGGGTTGCTGACCACGGTGGGTTTGACGGCGAAAAACGCCATTCTGATCGTCGAGTTCGCCAAAGAAGGATACGAGCGCGGCCAGGACCTCATCACTGCCATCCTGGAGGCCGTGCGCATTCGCCTGCGGCCAGTACTGATGACCTCGCTGGCATTCATCCTTGGCGTACTGCCGCTGGCACTGAGCAGCGGCGCCGGGGCCGGTGGACGAAAAGCAATTGGCACCGGCGTGCTGGGTGGCATGCTCGCCGCCACCCTGCTTGGCCTGTTCTTCATCCCGTTGTTTTATGCCCTTGTGCAGCGCTTGGCCGGCCGAGGCGCCAGCACTGTCGATACTGTTGCAGGAGAAGCGTGATGCGTCTGTCCCCCTTGTTGCTGGCGCTGGTTCTTACTGGCTGCGTAAACCTCGCACCCGACTACCAGCGCCCGGCAGCACCGGTAGCTGAGCAGTGGCCAACCGCCACCAGCGCAAGCACCACGAGCGCCGATATCAACTGGAAATCGCTGTTCACCGATGCCCGCCTACGCGATACCGTGGCGCTGGCGTTGACCAACAACCGAGACCTGCGCGTGGCCGCATTGAATGTCGAATACCAGCGGGCGCAGTACCGCATCCAGCGCGCCGAGCTGTTTCCGGCAGTTTCGGCAACTGCCGAAGGTACCCGACAGCGCAGCGTGACCAACGGCAGCTCGGCGGTCAGCAGCCAGTACAGCGTCGGCCTGGGCGTCAGCAGCTATGAGCTGGACCTGTTTGGCCGCCTGGATAACCTCAAGGATGCTGCGCTGGAGCAGTACCTTTCGCTGGAGCAAACTCGCCGCAGCACGCAGCTCAGTCTGGTAGCCGAGGTCGCGACGGCCTGGATGACCCTGGCCGCCGACCAGCAACTGCTCAAGCTGGCAAATGACACCTATGCCAGCCAGCAGAAAACCTACACTCTGGTGCAGCAGAGCCATGGACTGGGCGGAGAGTCCGGGGTGAGCCTGGCGCAAGCGCGCAGTACAGTCGAGTCCGCCCGGGCCGATGCGGCCAATTATGCCAGCCAGGTCGAGCAGGACCGTAACGCCCTCGAACTGCTGGTCGGCGAACGCCTGAGCGACACGCTGCTGCCGGGCGACCAGCCATTCGATACCACACTGCTGGTGGGCGTGCCGCAGGGCCTGCCCTCGAGCCTGCTGCAGCGTCGCCCGGACGTTTTGGCCGCTGAGCATTCACTGAAGGCGGCCAATGCTGATATCGGCGCGGCTCGGGCTGCGTTTTTCCCGAGCATTACCCTTACCGCCAGCGGCGGCACCGCCAGCAGCGAGCTGTCCGGGTTGTTCAAAGACGGCAGTGGCGCATGGAGCTTCGCCCCCTCGATCAACCTGCCGATCTTCAACGCAGGCAGCAATCGGGCCAGCCTGGATGCAGCCAAGGTCAACAGCAAAATCGAAGTGGCGACCTACGAGAAGACGATCCAGACCGCGTTCAGCGAAGTGGCCGATGCGCTGTCAGTGCGTAGTCATATCAATGAGCGCCTTGATGCCCAGCGCAGCCTGACCGCCGCTACCGACACCGCTTATCAGCTCTCGTTGGCCCTATACAAGGAAGGCTCGGAAAGCTTTATGGACGTGCTCGACGCCCAGCGCTCTTTGTATTCGGCGCAGCAGTCGCTGATCAACCTGAAACTGACAGAACAGACCAACCGGGTGACCTTGTACAAAACACTTGGTGGCGAATGGGCAAACGGTGAAAAATCCAGTTGATACAAGCCCGATAATGCCCCCATCTGCTCTCGACATCGTTCAGAAAGAGCAATGTGTAGGCAGCCAATTTTCAGCCCCGCCCATCCAGCTATCGACTCGAAGCGGACATCTGTAATCGGGGCCGCTTCGCGGCCCATCGCCGGCAAGCGCGGCTCCCACAAGTACAGCGCATGCCTTAAGGCTGGTGATATTCCTGTGGGAGCCGGCTTGCCGGCGATGAGGCCTGCACTGACTACAGAGCTTTGGATCAGTGTTCGCTTTGGGTCGAAAGCCGTCATCTACGACCGGCAGCAAACGACCCAGAGCGGACACTGAAAAAACTGATGTCGTGAGTGCCATGCGCACTCTGTGGGAGCGGGCGTGCCCGCGAACACCGGCGCAGCCGGTGCCAGTCTCCGCGTTTGATTCTTCGCGGGCGCGCCCGCTCCCACAGAGATTGCTGTTCGGCTCACCGGCAGCAACGGGTCGATAGCGGTCGGTCGTGGATGGCTGCTAACGACCCATTGCGGACATTCATCAGAGGCTAAAATACAGCACCAACTCACCAACAACTGCCTGCCCTACTCTTCGTCTTCCTCAATAAAGCTCGCAATCGCATCAGGTGTGGTATTGGGAGCGTCGACAGCCAATCTCTGCTTAGCGTTCGTGCGCCAGTCGCCATGAAGGCGAGAGCTGTAATTTCTCCACGCCGCGGCAGGGCGTGATAGAAGGCACGTGTCGGGCGCCCGAAGACCCTCGATAAGTGCTGCCCCTGCCTGAGGGCCTAAAGCATTGGTTAGGGGCCGTCAGCATCCTGCCCCGGGGCGACGGAATGCTGCATCCTCAAAATGAATTGCTGGGTTTCGGGCAATAGTTTCTGGAATACCTCGTCCAGTTCCGGGGCAATCTGGATATCCCCGTCTCGTAAACCCTGGGCAACCTGATCCTGGTAACGCTCAACAAAACGCTGCCGGATGTGCAGTGCCTCGGGGGTATCGTTGGCGACAAGTTCTTCAAGAACCCCTTGCATTGCTTGCATGAACACCAAGCTGCGCTTGTACTGCTGGTCTCGCAGCCTGGATTGCTCGAGCGCTGCTGCATAATGCTCATCCATGACCTCAACCCTTGCCTGCAACAGGTCATTGGTGCTCTGCAACGCCTCAAACGCTTTTGACATTCCAGTCGTCTGTCCGCCCTCGGCGTGCTTGCCCGCTTTCGCGACTTGGGAGAGTTGTTGGTACATCAGGTCAATCATTGTCTCCTGGCGCTCGACAACGGCCCTGAGCTGCACTGCCTCCTCGAAATACTGCCGTAGATGCCCCCTCAGCGGCTCCAGTTTTTCATTGGCGCACGCCGCCCCCGCATCCCAGCCTTGCGAGTAGCCGTGGGAATGCCCTTCATCGAAGCCCTCCTTGCGCCCTTCTTGCCGCCCCTGGCTGCGCCCGACATGCAAGTTGGAGATCGCATGGTCCAGGGACCCGGTATAACCGCCATCCAGGCCGCCACCGCGCCTGCCCGCACCCCAGTTGTGATCCATCTGCCACCTCCTTTGATCCGCCTGTCGTTAGCATGCCCACCGGCGAAGTCTGGCACAGGGTGGCGGATTAATGTCAGCGTCGTACAGCGCTCGAAATCGGGCAGCATTGGTGTGGGTAGCCTTGGGCTGGCCATGTCCTTGTTGCTGCCAGTACCATCTAAGTGCGCCGTGACGTGCAATGAATCACTCATGCCGTGTCCCTATGAACATACGTCGGATCAGTCCGCATTCAACTTCAGAATGTGATCACGTATTGCAAACCCGGCCTGGTCGATGAGTGGTTCCCAGAACTCACGCCCCCTGGCCATGAGTGGCGAGCCTCGCAAAGCGTCCGCCGAAGCATGCAGTGCAAGCACTCCGAACTCTTCAGCCATGCTGGTGACGCAGCGCTTACGCCTGTCCAGGTTGTCATACGGTTTCTCATACCACGTCGCGATCTGGAACTCGACACCCTGCTTTTCGAACTTGGCGTACAGATGAGAGACCAGTGCAATGATGGTTTCTCGAATCAGGCCAGGGTCAACACCCTGTGCTTCCAGGAAAGCCTGAGTAGCAATCTGGGCAACCGCAGACAGATCTTCGTGGGTATAGCCAGACATCGGCGGAAAAACGCCATCCGGCAATTCCATCTCGGCACCTGAGTCGTGGCAGGTATTTTCATCATCTTGCATGAAGGGCACCAGAGCAGTTCAGCTCATGAAAATGAATGTCGAAAAATTGCAGTTGAACACATGCAGCCCGTGCTGGGCGAGTATGGCCAGGCTTACCCAGCGCTCGTAACGTCGGTCGAGGGCTCCATCCTGGCTCGCGAGTTTGCCCACTAAAGTGCCGCACAGCAGGCTGACGTCAGCCAAGACTGGCTGAACGCTGCCGATATACCCACCACAGGGATCATCGAGTCAGCCGCAGACGGCATCTGGAACATGAACCCCTAGCCAGAAATGCAGGCACAAAACCGACAACAGCCGGTGAATTCACGCGCTATCGCGAAGCAGTCTTGAACTGCCGGGTGCTGTCCTTGCACCCCATGGATGCAACCGTGAACAATACCTCATAGCGCGTGTACGAACTTGCATCAATGCTCGATGGCCTGGGCCCTTTATCAACAGTTTTGCTATATGCGAGCACCGCATCGCACGCGATAGCATCCACGACCTGGTTACCGACACGTGCCGCACGCTGGCGCATACCCAGCTCGAACCCCGCATCATCCAGAACAACCGGCGTACGCGCTGGCGTGGTCGCCAATGCAGCGTAAGTCCCCTGGGATTCCCCCAGCAAACGTACGGAAATCGTGATGCCACCACCGCTCTCGATCCGCGGGTAGCCGGCAAACCGTGCAATGAACTTATCCTTAGCCGCCAACTGGTTTACCGTGCGACTCACCACTTTGGACCAGTACTCATTTGGCGGATTTGAAGGATCATATGCTGGCGCTCCTCGATCATAGGACTTGCCCGCCATCCTGAGCTGCTCCTGGCGCAAGAAGTAGCTGGAGCGGCACCTGTTGCTGATCTGCGCGTCCAGCGGCCGACCAGACTTTGCGCTGTAAAGCAAAGCGGATGCGCATTGCAGCTCGAACTGCCCATTGAGGTACAGTGGCTCACCGGTCCCCAGCGGGCTTATAGTGGGGATAAGGTTGACCGCCTCCCCACCTGCACCACCCGCAACCCCGGTCACAAGGGCATTGGGCATCATCGAGGTCAGAGAACTGACAGCCTCGTCCGAAAAGCGAATCTTGGTGGTGCCGTCCGGCATCTGCTCGGTGGTTACACAGCCCGCCATTGCCGCAGTCGCCAGCAGGAGCAGGATGAGTTTGTACTTGGTCATGCTTGTGTCCTTACTTAAAAAATCTAACCAATTTATGAACCCCACCTGCCCACAAGGTGAGCTATTAGTTTACCGTGGCATTACTGGCTTACAGTTCCACGGCAACAACGCTTCGAAGTCACCAACTGTTGACGCATGCGGCAACTGTTTCAGTGCGTAGCTCAGCCACGCATAGGGGGCGCGGCTATCGACCCATTGAAACTCGCATGGACGTGACGGTGTTAGTCCAGACCGACTCAATACGCATGACGCTGAGGTTGCCTGAGCATCACGCAAGCAAAGGGCGAAGGAAGGTTCTCTCGTAGCTCACGATGAACTTCAATTCGGACGCTTCCTCAACCAAACGTAAACATTCAGGATCGACTGCGGCTTCTTGCCGATACCGTTCGTAGTCGGCAAGGCCGGAGAAGCTAAAGAGGCAATACGCGACGTTATTTGCTCCTTCAGCCGGTAGGAAGTAGCCGTGATGCTGGCCACCCATTCGGGTTACTACTGGAATCCAAGAGCGAGAATAGCGTTCGAACGCATTGATCTGATAGGGGTCGATGATGTACCGGACATGACAGGTGATCATGAAATCGTTCCTTGATTTGGGATCGCCATTTTAGGGGGCGACGACGACGGGTCAAGAGCAAAGGCGATCGCTCACGTGCGGATGTGATTCTTGAGTCGCTCTTGGTTTGGTACCTAGAATGGCTGCAAAGAGTCGATAGCGGTCGGTCGCGGATGGCTGCTAACGACCCATTGCGGACATAGCGTTTGTCGCTGACTTGGACAACTCAGCCAACAATCCTTGAGATTCCTCCTTGCCATTGGCATACCCCACCGTCAGGATGGATGCTTTATCAGGCTTAAGGAGAGAGCCGTGTTTCCAATGAATGTGTGGTTTGCCTACACTGCTGCCTGCGTGCTGTTGGTATTGGCGCCGGGCCCTGACAACCTGTTGGCCATTGGCCGTGGTCTCAGCCAGGGCAAAGTCGCAGCTGCCGTATCCGGCATGGCGTCAGGCGCGGGCATTCTGTTTCACGTCGCAGCCGCTTCGTTAGGGTTGACCCTTCTGATGCAAACCTCGGTAGTCGCTTTCTGGGTGATCAAACTCATTGGTGCTGGCTATCTGCTCTGGCTCGGCATCAAGGTCTTGCGCGCGCGCAGTTTGATCAGCTTTCAGCCGACTTCCCGGCAATCGTTGCCCAGCATTTTTCTAACCGGTCTGCTTTCGGCTGCGCTCAACCCGAAACCTGGCTTGTTCGTGTTGGCATTCATTCCCCAATTTGTCGATCCGGCTCGCGGATCGGTCAGCGTGCAGATGATGGTTTACGGGGTGTGGTTTGCTGTACTCACAGCCTTCGGTTTTGCCTTGATGGGCATTTTCGCCACGGTGTTATCTCGCTACCTGTACCAGCGGCCGCGGCTGGTAAATGGGCTAAATGTGGGCGCTGGCCTCACCTTTGTCGCATCTGGTGTTTCGATTGCGGCTTTGAGTCAAAGGTAGTGGGTGAGGAAAAGCGGCGGGGCTTTGGATGAGCCCCGCGTTGTCATCAAGATGCTGAAGGTTCGTTGGCCAGCTTCGCATGGGTGGCCAGTTCTTCAGTGATGAAGGCCGAAATCATTGCCCGGTAGACCTGCTCCACGACCTCAGCCGAGGCACCAGTTTCGTCAGCCATTTCACGAACCTTCCTTATCACTTGCTCAACCCGAGCAGGCGCACGCACATCATGGGTGGTTTTCTTGAAGGCAGCTGCTTGCGTCACAAGCCGGCCCCGTTTTGCGAGAAGCGAAACGAGGTTGCGGTCGATTTCATCGATCCCTTGGCGGACTTCGTCCAGAGAGGTGCAAAGTACATCCATTTGCTTGACTTCCTTTTCATGAGCCTGCGCTTGATTAGTGCAGGCAGTTGCTGGTGATCTGGTGCTGTATTGTAGCCTCTGGTGAATGTCTGCAATGGGTCGATAGCGGTCGGTCGTGGATGGCTGCTAACGACCCATAGCTGCCACTCGTGGTAAACGAATCCCGATGCCAGCCCCTCACGGTAGCCCCAGGAGAAATAAACACTATGGACTGTGTAGCAATCGTGCTTCTTGGCATGTGGCTTTACGCCATCGGGACACTTATCACATTGCCGTGCAAGATCTTCGGCATGAAGCGGCGATCCCAGGACATTCGGGCCTTTCTGACGCGGCGGCGACTTCTCTTTCTTGGCTGGCTCTACCTGATCACTGCACCGCTGGTAGGATTGGTCATCTTGGGCATTAGTGGCGCCGGGATAAGCGGCAGCAACGCATCGGGCGTGTCCGATACGCTTGTAGTTCTTAGCTGGCTGAATCTATGGACGTTTCTGGTGGCCGGCTGCTTTGCCTTGAGCGGCGCCTACCTATGGCGGCGCTGCTGATAACTCAAGTGAGTGCTGCATAAAACGGAGGCACTCTCTGCGACCCGCCTGAGTTCATTCAGCCTCAGCGCACGATGAGTTCGTCAGGGAAATAAACTCCCATAGAGTCGTTGGTACGTATTCCTAGCACCCCACCGGCCATGCTCTGCACCACCGTCTGCCCGCCCTCGATGAGCGTTCCAGTACGTCGATCCTGAGCTTGTGCGTCCGGTGGCAGGCTAAACAGCATCTGGCCCTGATCAAAGCTGACCTGGATATCGGCCGGATAGTGAATAGCGCCGAAGTTGAAGGGCTGGTTTGCGGAGCCTCGCCACCAGCGCCCATCCCCATATGGGCGATCCAGCATCATGCTCAGTGAGCGCAGTTCGATCCCCAGTAGCTTGACCGGGCTTTGCTCGGACCTAGCCTCCCAACCCGTGGTATTTGAGAACACCTCTACCGGGCCAGGCCAGACAATACCGCCCAGCTCGGTACCTGGCGCCAGCGTGCATTGGTGCATTTTCCACTTGGAAAACATGAAATGAGCACCGAATGGAAAGCGGAACTCTACCTCCCCTGGCGCACATTTCCATCCTGCCAGGTCATGGGCCGACAGCGTCTCGACCGTCGCGAAACCGTGGCCCTGCGCCAGTTTCAGACGGCGCACAGGCATGCCAATGATGTTACCTGGCGTGCGGTCGAAATCAGCATGATCCAGGCTCTGCATGCCATAGGGCACGGGATCGCCGGACAGGTCATTGAAAGGCTCCAGGTTTTGCAGGTGGACCTGCGTACCAGCCGGAAGCACCAGGTCACCGAGCACTTCCTCGTGTTTGAGACGGGGATTGTGCGAACGCCAATCCTGCCAGAGGCTGTTGGTGGACTCGATGTAAGGCACACTGCCGCCTGCCAGCAACATCAGCAACAAACCGAACCTCCAGCGCCGCGCCACCATATAACGACGGCTTCGCGGAATCAGCAGGGCGATCAGGCCGGCGATGAAAAGCCAGAGAAAAACTTCGGAAAAGATGTAGATCATGTAGCCGAGCAACATGAGCGGCATATCGACAGGAATCATGGACGTCCTTGTAAGTCCTGATGCAGGCCGCGCAGAATAAACCAGCTCACACTGATGCACCACGCCCGGCTCTTGAAATCGGATGTATGCTGCCAGTGCGCCCCGATTGAGCTTCATCGCCACGGACGACAACCAAATCACAAGGGAATGTATGCTTGCAAAAATTCTGCTGCTTGTAATCGTGTTATCTCTAGGCGGCTGCTTCAGCACTATTGGCCACATGAGTGGGGAACGCTGCGTTTATCACGGCACACGTGCATCCTGGGCCTGGGCAAATCACCCAGACACATTGAGCAGTTGGCCATTTCTGATCGATACGCCGTTTTCTTTTGCGCTGGACACCCTCTTGCTGCCCTACGACCTTACGGCCTTTCTACCTGATAGCATGGGTGGCGACCGAAGCGAATGCGTGATCAAAGGTGGGTTGAACGTCATTATGTAATCAGCCCCTTTAATCGCGAACACGGGCGAAGCCCGTGCCATCCTACGCGTTGCCTGCTTCGCGGGTGAACCCCGCTCCCACACGGATCGAGCCTGCTTTCGAAAGTTGAGTAAGACAGTCTCTCCCCCAAAGATTGCTGTTCGGCTCACCGGCAGCAACGGGTCGGTTAGCGACCGTCCATCGCATCGAGTTCACC
>NZ_JAWJYQ010000026.1:0-773 GCF_032971465.1 Pseudomonas sp. LSJ-87
GTTAGCGACCGTCCATCGCATCGAGTTCACCCTTGTCCTCCTCTAACGCGGAGGAGAACACATGAAAACCGCTGCTATCTACACCCATCGCCCATGGAACAAGGGAAAGCTAGTCGGGCAGAAAGCCCCGCTCCGACTCAGAGATATCTGGGCCATCCGGGTAAGTCTCCAGATCGCAGAGAAATCCAGGGATCTGGCGTTGTTCAACTTGGCAATCGACAGCAAGCTGCGAGCCTGCGACTTAACCAAGCTTCGTGTACGGGACGTAGCCCATGGAGAGCATGTGTCGTCACGAGCGATCGTGATGCAGCAGAAAACTCACCATCCAGTGCAATTTGAGATCACCGAGCAAACCCGTATGGCTTTGGAAGCCTGGATGCACCAGGCTCATCTCCGTAGCGAGGACTGTCTGTTTCCAAGTCGGCTACACGGTTCAGCTCATCTCTCCACCAGGCAATACGCTCGAATAGTGAAAGCCTGGGTGACAGCCATTAGCCTTGATCCAGCGCTGTACGGCACCCACACGCTGCGAAGAACAAAGGCGTCGTTGATCTATCGTAGAACCAAGAATCTGAGGGTAGTCCAACTCTTGCTTGGCCATACGAAGCTTGAAAGCACCGTCAGATATCTGGGGATTGAGGTCGACGATGCCTTGGAGATGGCAGAGCAGACGGAGGTCTGACCATCCAAAGCGACGGTCGAGGGCAGACCGTCGCTAACCGACCCAAAGCAGACGCTGAAAAAAACTGATGTCGTGAGTGCCATGCGCACTC
>NZ_JAWJYQ010000027.1:0-126176 GCF_032971465.1 Pseudomonas sp. LSJ-87
GTTCGCGGCCACGGCCGCTCCCACAGGTACAGCATTAACCCGAAGCCAGCGCAGTACCTGTGGGAGCGGGTTCACCCGCGAAGAGGCCCGCCCAGGCAAACCCGCCGCTTAAACCCCATGCAACCGCAGCGCCCGCTGCGCACACTCCCGCATCCTCACCCAAGGCTCACTCTGCCAATACAACAACGTCGCGCTCCGCCCCCCAGGCCAGCACATCTGCCCCAGTCGCGGGACATCCTCCATCCCGTCCGTCTGCCGATCACGCAGCACCGCCACCACCTCATGCGTCAGCCACCAGCGCAAATGCCGGTTCTCCGGTACATGGTGATGCGCCAATAAGGTATAGGCCCCGGATTCGCTGACCATCGTGGTTTCCTGGTACTTGCCATAGCGCAGCAACTGCACGGAGCGGCACTGATCCGGGTCGAGCTTGCGCATGCAGTGTTCGTCGTAGAAGTGACCACTCAGCCGGCCGAGTTCGTGGGCGCAGAACCAGGCTTGGGATTCGAGCCAGAGGGTGTGGAGGGGGCGGTTGTGGCGGGTGAAGAGGGTAGGTGCATTGAAACTGTCCATCTTGGCCATCCTGATTTGGAGAGCCGCTGCTAACGGGAACGGAATACCGCTGCGTGAGCGTTCTTAAGCGCCGACAGACGTTATCGCGACGCTACAAAAGTCACAATGAGAACCTTGTACGAAGCTTCCTCTTCGGCTTTTCCCGGCCAATAAAAAAGGCTGCCAATCGGCAGCCTTCTCTATGCTCGCTCGGATATCAATCCCAGCTCAACGCCCCACCAGTCTGATACTCGATCACACGGGTCTCGAAGAAGTTCTTCTCTTTCTTCAAGTCCATGATCTCGCTCATCCACGGGAATGGGTTGGTAGTCCCTGGGTACTCTTCCTTCAGACCAATCTGGGTCAGGCGACGGTTGGCGATGAACTTGAGGTAGTCCTCCATCATCGCTGCGTTCATGCCCAGCACGCCGCGTGGCATGGTGTCACGGGCGTATTCGATCTCCAGCTGGGTCCCTTGCAGGATCATCTGGGTCGCTTCTTCCTTCATCGCCGCATCCCACAGGTGCGGGTTCTCGATCTTGATCTGGTTGATCACGTCGATACCGAAGTTCAGGTGCATCGACTCGTCACGCAGGATGTACTGGAACTGCTCGGCCACGCCGGTCATCTTGTTGCGGCGGCCCATGGACAGGATCTGGGTGAAGCCGCAGTAGAAGAAGATGCCTTCCAGTACGCAGTAGTAGGCGATCAGGTTGCGCAGCAGCTCTTTGTCGGTTTCGACGGTGCCGGTGTTGAATTCCGGGTCGGAGATGGCGCGGGTGTACTTCAGGCCCCAGGCGGCTTTCTTCGCTACCGACGGGATCTCGTGGTACATGTTGAAGATCTCGCCTTCATCCATGCCCAGCGACTCGATGCAGTACTGGTAGGCGTGGGTGTGGATCGCCTCTTCGAAGGCCTGGCGCAGGATGTACTGGCGGCACTCCGGGTTGGTGATCAGGCGGTACACGGCCAGGGCCAGGTTGTTGGCTACCAGCGAGTCGGCAGTGGAGAAGAAGCCGAGGTTGCGCATGACGATGCGACGCTCGTCTTCGGTCAGGCCGTCCATGCTCTTCCACAGGGCGATGTCGGCGGTCATGTTGACCTCTTGCGGCATCCAGTGGTTGGCGCAGCCGTCCAGGTACTTCTGCCAGGCCCAGTCGTACTTGAACGGTACCAGCTGGTTGAGGTCGGCGCGGCAGTTGATCATGCGCTTTTCGTCAACACGCACGCGGGCGCCGGAGCCTTCCAGCTCGGCCAGGCCTTCGGCGATGTCGAGGTCGTTCAGGGCAGCCTTGGCGCGCTTGACGGCGTCGGAGTCGTCGGCGGTGGCGGCACGGGCTTCCAGGGCGGCGGCACCACCGGCGCTGTCGAGCTTGTCGAGGGTGGCGGCGGCAGCGGCCTGCGCAGGGGTGTTGCCTTTGGCGGCTACTTCGCCGTCTTCTTTATCGAATTCGTCCCAACTCAGCATGGTGAGATTCTCCTGCTTGAGGGCCATCTATCAAGTATGGCCGGTGGATCTTGGTTGCGGTGCGGTGCACGCAAATCTGAGGTGCCCGAAAAGGGCTGGCCGCGGCTTTGTAGCCACGGCTTGTTGTGTCTGGCTGTGGAGAGGCGGCGGGAGTGCCGGCCTCATCGCGGGTGAACCCGCTCCCACAGGGTCCGCAATGGTGCGGAAAACGCGTTGAGGCTTCCCGCAGGAAGCCTCGGCTTGGCCTTACTGGCAGGCTTCGCAGTCAGGCTCGTCGATCGCGCAGGCCTTCGGCACTGGCGCAGGGCCGGCTGCCTGGACCGGGGCGCTGTCGCCACCGCTGGAAACGGCGTTGAGCTTGCCGGTGTTGATGGTCGACTTCTCGGTGCTGGTCGCGGCCAGGGCACGGAGGTAGTAGGTGGTCTTCAGACCACGGTACCAGGCCATGCGGTAGGTAACGTCCAGCTTCTTGCCCGAGGCGCCGGCGATGTACAGGTTCAGCGACTGGGCCTGGTCGATCCACTTCTGGCGACGCGAGGCGGCATCGACGATCCACTTGGTCTCGACTTCGAACGCGGTGGCGTACAGGTCCTTCAGCTCTTGCGGGATACGCTCGATCTGCTGCACCGAACCGTCGTAGTACTTCAGGTCGTTGATCATTACCGAGTCCCACAGGCCACGGGCCTTCAGGTCGCGGACCAGGTACGGGTTGATCACGGTGAACTCGCCCGACAGGTTCGATTTCACGTACAGGTTCTGGTAGGTCGGCTCGATGGACTGCGACACGCCGGTGATGTTGGCGATGGTCGCGGTCGGCGCGATGGCCATGATGTTCGAGTTACGAATACCTTTCTTGACGCGCTCGCGCACCGGGGCCCAGTCCAGGGACTCTTCCAGGTTGACGTCGATGTACTTGGCGCCACGGGCCTCGATCAGGATCTGTTGCGAATCCAGCGGCAGGATGCCCTTGGACCACAGCGAACCCTGGAAGGTCTCGTACGCACCGCGCTCGTCGGCCAGGTCGCAGGACGCCTGGATGGCGTAGAAGCTGACCGCTTCCATCGACTTGTCGGCGAACTCGACGGCAGCATCGGAGCCGTACGGAATGTGCTGCAGGTACAGCGCATCCTGGAAGCCCATGATGCCCAGGCCGACCGGGCGGTGCTTGAAGTTCGAGTTACGCGCTTGCGGCACCGAGTAGTAGTTGATGTCGATCACGTTGTCGAGCATGCGCACGGCGGTGTTCACGGTGCGTTGCAGCTTGGCGGTGTCCAGCTTGCCGTCGACGATGTGGTTCGGCAGGTTGATCGAGCCCAGGTTGCAGACCGCGATCTCGTCCTTGTTGGTGTTCAGGGTGATCTCGGTGCACAGGTTGGAGCTGTGGACCACGCCCACGTGCTGCTGCGGCGAACGCAGGTTGCACGGGTCCTTGAAGGTCAGCCACGGGTGGCCGGTCTCGAACAGCATCGACAGCATCTTGCGCCACAGGTCTTTGGCCTGGATGGTCTTGAACACCTTGATCTTGTTGTACTCGGTCAGGGCTTCGTAGTACTCGTAGCGCTCTTCGAAGGCCTTGCCGGTCAGGTCGTGCAGGTCTGGCACTTCCGAAGGCGAGAACAGGGTCCACTTGCCGTCATCGAAGACACGCTTCATGAACAGGTCAGGGATCCAGTTGGCGGTGTTCATGTCGTGGGTACGACGACGATCATCACCGGTGTTCTTGCGCAGCTCGATGAATTCTTCGATGTCCAGGTGCCAGGTTTCCAGGTAGGCACACACGGCGCCCTTGCGCTTGCCACCCTGGTTGACGGCAACGGCGGTGTCGTTGACCACTTTCAGGAACGGAACCACGCCCTGCGACTTGCCGTTGGTGCCCTTGATGTAAGAGCCCAGTGCACGCACAGGGGTCCAGTCGTTGCCCAGGCCACCGGCGAATTTCGACAGCATGGCGTTGTCGTGGATCGCGTGGTAGATGCCCGACAGGTCGTCCGGCACGGTGGTCAGGTAGCAGCTGGACAGCTGCGGGCGCAGGGTGCCGGCGTTGAACAGGGTCGGGGTCGAGGCCATGTAGTCGAAGGACGACAACAGGTTGTAGAACTCGATGGCACGGGCTTCTTTGTCTTTCTCTTCCAGCGCCAGGCCCATGGCCACACGCATGAAGAACACCTGTGGCAGCTCGAAGCGCACGCCATCCTTGTGGATGAAGTAGCGGTCGTACAGGGTCTGCAGGCCCAGGTAGGTGAATTGCTGGTCACGCTCGTGGTCGATGGCCTTGCCCAGGCGGTCCAGGTCGTAGCCTTTCAGGGCCGGGTCCAGCAGCTCGAACTCGACGCCTTTGTCGATGTAGGCCGGCAGGGCCTTGGCGTACAGGTCGGCCATTTCGTGGTGGGTGGCGCTCTCGGCCACGTTCAGGAAGCCCAGGCCTTCGGCGCGCAGGGTGTCCATCAGCAGGCGGGCGGTAACGAACGAGTAGTTCGGCTCGCGCTCGACCAGGGTACGGGCGGTCATCACCAGGGCGGTGTTGACGTCCTTGATGGCCACGCCGTCGTACAGGTTCTTCAGGGTGTCGCGCTGGATCAGGTCGCCATCGACTTCGGCCAGGCCTTCGCAGGCTTCGCTGATGATGGTGTTCAGGCGGGCCATGTCGAGCGGCGCCAGGCTGCCGTCGGCCAGGGTGATGCGGATGCTTGGGTGCGGCTCGACCACGGACTCGGTGTTGACGCGGGTGGCACGCTCCTTGGCGCGCTGCTCGCGGTAGATCACGTAGTCACGGGCGACCTTCTGCTCGCCGGCGCGCATCAGGGCCAGTTCGACCTGGTCCTGGATTTCTTCGATGTGGATGGTGCCACCCGATGGCATGCGACGCTTGAACGTGGCGGTGACCTGCTCGGTCAGGCGCGCGACGGTGTCGTGGATGCGCGACGAAGCGGCGGCGGTGCCGCCTTCAACTGCGAGGAACGCCTTGGTGATGGCCACGGTGATCTTGTCGTCGGTGTAGGGGACGACAGTGCCGTTACGCTTGATCACACGCAGTTGGCCGGGAGCGGTGGCGGCCAGATCCTGGTTGGAATCGGCGGCCTGCGGCACCTTGGCCTGCGGGTTCTCGCGAGTTGTGTCGGTTTGCATGGGTGGGTGTCTCCACAGTTTCTATATTGTTCAGGCGCCTTTTGGGCGCCCACCGTTCCGTCCACTTGCTCGATGGCCCGGCGGGGATGGGCAATGCATGCGCATCCGCCCGCGCGGGCGTACCAACTTCGGGACAGACTCAGGAATAAGGGCAATTGGCTCGCCGCTCCCTGGCCGAAGTCAAAGGTTCTGGGCCGGGCCCAAAAACTGTTGCTGATGGATGCCAGGCCTGGCCTGTAACACCCATGCCCGAACAAGGCCCTGGAAGGGCTTGCCTCGGTCGCCTCCGCAGGAGCGGTTTGGCTGCTGGAATCACTTGAAGTTCACCCGAAAAAATCGCTTGATTTTGCGGGTTGACTTTTGTGTGTGATTTTGCACGAACCCCTATATCTAGTGGTTCGCTGCGATCGGGATACAAGATAATGCGGTATTGGGGGCTTTGCAAGGCGAGCGCCTGTGGATAACTTGTGCGTACTTTGTGAGTGAATGGTGGGTATTCGCTGTAGGCCTTGTGCCAAGTGGTTTGCAGTATTTTTCTGCGCCTTGCTGCCCCGGGGCAGAATTTTTCGGGCGCGAACCCTATCACAAAAAACGGTTCAGTCGAGGGGCTGCTGGCAGGTTGGCAGTACCGGATGGCAGCCGTAGTATTCCGAGGGGATGTTGCTTTTTGGTTAAAGGGTTATGTTGCCTGTGCTGGCCCTTTCGCGGGTGAACCCGCTCCCACAGGTATTGCACAGGCTTCGAAAGCGGCTCGGTCCCTGTGGGAGCGGGTTCACCCGCGAAGGGGCCGGCACAGGCCATAGAAAAACAACAAACATAGGCACAAGCCATGGACCACCCCGCACCCCGCATCCTCATCGTCGAAGACGACCAGCGCCTGGCCGAGCTCACCGCCGAGTACCTGCAGGCCAACGGCTACGAAGTCAGCGTCGAGGGCGATGGCGCCCGCGCCGCGCGGCGCATCGTCGACAGCCAGCCCGACCTGGTCATTCTCGACCTGATGCTGCCCGGCGAGGACGGCCTGAGCATCTGCCGCCGGGTGCGCAGCCAGTACCCTGGCCCGATCCTCATGCTGACCGCCCGCAGCGATGAACTCGACCAGGTCCAGGGCCTGGACCTGGGGGCCGACGACTACGTCTGCAAACCCGTACGCCCACGACTGCTGCTGGCACGCATTCAGGCCCTGCTGCGCCGCAGCGAAGCACCGGACAGCAAGCGCCAGGACCTGGCCTTCGGCGCGCTGCGCATCGACAATCGCCTGCGCGAGGCGCATCTGGGTGAACAGCTGATCGAGCTGACCGGCGCCGAATTCGACCTGCTCTGGCTGCTGGCCAGCAACGCCGGGCGGGTGCTGACGCGCGAGCAGATCTTCACCGCGCTACGTGGCGTCGGCTACGACGGCCAGGACCGCTCCATCGACATACGCATCTCCAGGATCCGCCCCAAGATCGGCGACGACCCGCTCCAGCCAAGGCTGATCAAGACCCTGCGCAGCAAGGGCTACCTGTTCGTCGGCGAGGCCCCATGAACAACTCGATCTTCCTGCGCATCTATGGCGGCATGCTGGCCGTGCTGGTGCTGGTGGCCCTGCTCGGGGTGCTCAGCCTGCACCTGGTCAACGAAGTGCGTGCCGCCCAGCACCGCGAGGGCCTGGCCCAGGGTACCTTCAGCCTGATGGCCGACAACCTGGCGCTGCAGAACGACACCGAACGCAAGCGCTCGCTGCTGATCTGGGAGCGCCTGCTCGGCGTGCCGCTGGCGCTGCAACCGATGACCGCGCGCACACTCGATGGCGGCCAGCGGGCGCGCCTTTACCGCGGCCTGGTGGTGGTCGAGAAGACCGGCCCGCATGCGGCCCAGGTGCTGCGCAAGGTCGGCCAGGAAGACCTGATGCTGGTAGCGCAGATCAAACAGATCAGCGAGCAACTGGCGCGGGCCACCCTCTATCTGTTGGCCGACGAACTGGTGCGCTACCCGGTGACCGAACAGCAGCAGCGCCTGGCACAGATCAAGCAAGAAAAGGGCTTCGGCTTTGGCGTGGCCCTGCAGCGCATCGAGCGGGTGAGCCTGGACGATGACCAGCGGCGCCGGGTCGAGGAGGGCGACACGGTCATGGCCCTGGGCAAGGATGGTGACTCGATCCGCGTGTTCGCCGGGCTGGCGGGTTCGCCCTGGGTGCTGGAAATCGGCCCGCTGTACCAGCTCAACCCGTATCCGCCGCAGTTGCTGGTCCTGATCACCTTTCTTGGCCTGTGCCTGATCGGCCTGGTGGTCTACCTGCTGGTGCGCCAACTGGAGCGGCGTGTGTCGGGGCTGGAGATTGCCGCCACGCGCATCGCCCAGGGCAGCCTGGACACCCGTGTGCCGGCCGGCGACGCCGACTCGGTGGGGCGCCTGGCCGCGGCCTTCAACGGCATGGCCGAGCACCTGCAGCGCTCGCTGACCATGCAGCGCGAGCTGGTGCGGGCGGTTTCCCACGAGCTGCGCACGCCGGTGGCACGCCTGCGCTTTGGCCTGGAGATGATCGAAAGTGCCACCACCGAGCAGGCCCGCGCCAAGCACCTAGCGGGCATGGACGGCGATATCCAGGACCTCGACAAGTTAGTCGACGAGATGCTCACCTACGCCCGCCTGGAGCAGGGCGCACCGGCGCTGAAGTTCGAGCGGGTTGACCTGGACGCCTTGCTCGACCGGGTGATCGAAGAGCTTGCGCCGCTGCGTGCCGAGGTACGGGTGGTGCGCGGTGAGTGCCAGGGCGCCGATGGCGAAGGCGCCTGGGTCGAGGCCGAACCGCGCTACCTGCACCGGGCCCTGCAGAACCTGGTGGGTAACGCCATGCGCCATGCCGAGGCCGAGGTGCGCCTGAGCTACCAGTTGGGGCAGCAACGCTGCCGCATCGATGTGGAGGATGACGGCCCGGGCATCCCCGAGGGCGTCTGGGACCGTATCTTCACACCGTTCACTCGCCTCGACAACAGCCGTACCCGCGCCTCGGGCGGGCATGGCTTGGGCCTGTCTATCGTGCGGCGGATCATCTACTGGCACGCGGGGCGGGCCACGGTGGGGCGCAGCGCCGCGCTGGGCGGTGCCTGCTTCAGCCTGAACTGGCCACGGCAGCAGGCACCGTTGTGACGGTCAGACGCTGACCAGGCTGAGCAGGTGGCCGTCCTGCAGGCAGAACTGGCCCTGCAGTTCGGCGCCATGCCGCCACTGCGGCGACAGGTCGGTGAGCAGGCGCAGGCGGGCCAGGCCTTCGACGGACCAGTCCAGCACTTCGGCGTGCTCGAAGTAGAAGCGCTGGCGGGTCAGCGGGTAGAGCGTCTTGAACAGGCTTTCCTTCAGCGAGAAGGTCAGGGTGACGGCAAGGCCGAGCTGGCGGCGGTCCAGGCGTTCGAGTTCGGGCGGGGTGAGGATTTCGCCCATCAGCCGCTCGGCACGCTGGTCATCCAGCAGTGCTTCCTGATCCAGGCCCAGACCCTGGCAACTGCCCTCGGCAGCAACCACTGCGGCAGCCCAGCCTTTGCCGTGGGTGATCGAGCCGTGGATGCCGGCGGGCCAGATGGGCGAACGGTCCTCGTGGGTACCGGGCACGTAGTCACGGCCGTCCAGGCGCTGCAGCGCGGCGCGGGCACATACCCGGCCGGCCAGGTACTCGGCCTGACGCTTGGCCACCGAGCGCTGCAGGCTGGCGCCTGGCACGACGCCGGCGCGCTGGAAGTCGTCGGGTGCCAGGCGGGCGGGGTCGAAGTAACAACTGACCAGCACCGCGCCGGGTAGTGGGCGGGGCAGGGGCCAGTGGTGCTGGAGCGGGGCGCAGCAGGCGGGGAGTGTGTTCATGGGGGTATTGTGCCAGCCGAGGCGACGGTGTGGGAGATCGGATCGCAGGGGCTGCTTTGCAGCCCAATCGCCGGCAAGCCAGCTCCCACAGGTACAGTGCACGGCCCAAGCTTTGCGCGGCCCCGGTGGGAGCTGGCTTGCCGGCGATTGGGCCGCAAAGCGGCCCCTCGCGTTGTTTACTTGAACACCTTCTTGAAGAACGCCTGCATATCCGCCCACGATCTTTCATCCGCCGCCTTGTTGTAGCCGATATCCGGCCCGCCATGCTCGCCATGGCTCAGCCGGTCTGCATCCGGGTTGGTAAACCCATGCTTGGCCCCTTCGATACTGACAAACTCATAGTTGACCTTGGCTGCATCCATCTCGGCCTTGAATGCCTCCACCTGCTGCTGAGTAACCATGCTATCTGCCGCGCCGTGCTCGACCAGGATCTCCGCGCGTACCACCCCAGGCCTGGCCGGGGTCTGGGTGGCCAGTGCGCCATGGAAGCTCACCACGCCGTCCAGTTTTTCGCCGCGGCGTGCGGCATCCAGTACCACCTTGCCGCCGAAGCAATAACCGACCGCCCCCAACTGGTGCTTGTTGGTGTTCGGCTGCAGTTTCAGTAGTTCGAGGCCGGCATCGAAGCGCCGCTCCGCGGCCTTGGGGTCTTTCATCGCTGCTGTCATGAATGCCATGGCGTCGGCAGGGTGCTCGGTTTGCTTGCCGTCGCCATACATGTCGATGGCCAGGGCGTTGTAGCCCAGTGCAGCCAGGTCGCGGGCGCGGCGCTTGGCATAGTCGTTCAGCCCCCACCATTCATGCACTACGACAATGCCGGGGCGCTTGCCTTCGATGGCGTCGTCATAGGCGTAGTAGCCGACCAGGCGATTGCCGTCGGCGTCCTGGTAGGGGATCTCGCGGGTTTGTACCGCCGCTTGGGCGAGGGCGGCGCTGCACATCAGGGTCAAGGCCAGCAGGGCGCGCATGGTCACTACTCCTTGTTCTGCAAACGGTTCGTTCAGCCGAGGTTCAGCCAGGGTTCAGTCGCGGTTCAGGGTGCCCTGCTTACTCTAGCTTCCAGACCGAAACAGCGCACTCAACTGGAGTATCCAGCCATGAAAACCTTCAACACCCTGCTTGCCGCCATGGCCGTCTGCGCCGCTGGCATCACCACTGCCCAGGCCGCTGACGACAACTTCGCCAGCCTGACCTACGGCCAGACCAGCGACAAGGTTCGCAAGTCCGGCCTGCTGCAGCGCAACACCGACCACCTCAACGCCGACGGCATCATCGGCAAGGACGACACCTGGGGCGTGCGCGTGGGCAAGATCAATGACCAGGGCCGCTACTACATGACTTACGACAATGTCTCGGGCGACCACAGCGGCCTGAAGCTGCGCCAGGAAAACCTGCTGGGCAGCTACGACCTGTTCCTGCCGGTGGGTGATACCACCAAGCTGTTCGGCGGCGGCAGCCTGGGCGTGACCAAGCTGACCCAGGACTCGCCGGGTGCCAGCCGGGATACCGACTACGGTTACGCGTATGGCCTGCAGGCCGGTGTGATCCAGGACATTACCGACAAGGCTTCGGTGGAACTGGGCTACCGTTACCTGCGTACCAACGCCGCCACCGAAGTGGGTGCGCACGGCGGGCCGAAGGACGGCACCCTGCGCCTGACCAGCAGCGCGCAGACCTACCTGGCTGCAAGCTACAAGTTCTGACGGGCGAGCCGGGTTATCCTGTACCGGCCTCTTCGCGGGTAAACCCGCTCCCACAGGGATCGCGCAGTTCTTCAAACCTGTGCAGTACCTGTGGGAGCGGGTTTACCCGCGAAAGGGCCGGTACAGGCAATACATATCAAGGAGCTGCACATGAAACTGCTGGTGGTCGAGGACGAAGCCCTGCTTCGCCATCACCTCTACACCCGCCTGGGCGAGAGCGGCCATGTGGTCGAGGCGGTCGCCGATGCCGAGGAGGCGCTGTACCAGGCCGGGCAATACCACTTCGACCTGGCCATCATCGACCTGGGCCTGCCCGGCATCAGCGGGCTGGAGCTGATCACGCGCCTGCGCAGCCAGGACAAGACCTTTCCCATTCTCATCCTAACCGCCCGCGGCAACTGGCAGGACAAGGTCGAGGGCCTGGCCGCGGGTGCCGACGACTACCTGGTCAAGCCGTTCCAGTTCGAAGAACTCGAGGCACGCCTGAACGCCCTGCTGCGCCGCTCCAGCGGCTTCACCCAGTCGACCATTGCCGCCGGCCCGCTGGTGCTCGACCTCAACCGCAAGCAGGCGACGCTGGACGAGCAGCCCCTGGCCCTGACCGCCTATGAATACCGCATCCTCGAATACCTCATGCGCCATCACCAGCAGGTGGTGGCCAAGGACCGCCTGATGGAGCAGCTGTACCCAGGTGACGAGGAACGCGACCCCAATGTCATCGAAGTGCTGGTCGGCCGCCTGCGGCGCAAGCTCGAGGGCGAGCACGGCTTCAAACCGATCGACACCGTGCGCGGCCTGGGCTACCTGTTCACCGAGCGCTGCCGATGATCCGTTCGCTGCGGGTGCGCCTGATGCTGGCGGCCGCGGTGCTGGCGCTGCTGTTCATGCTGGCGCTGCTGCCGGCCTTGCAGAAGGCCTTCAGCCTGGCCCTGCAGGAGTCGATCGAACAACGCCTGGCCTCGGATGTGACCACGCTGATTTCCGCTGCGCGCATCGAACATGGTCAACTGCAGATGCCGACGCTGCTGCCGGACGAGCGTTACAACCTGCCGTACACCGGCCTGCTCGGCTATATCTTCGACCGCGACGGCAAGCTGGTCTGGCAGTCGCGGGCAACCGCCGCGCAGAACGTCAACTACCGCCCGCGCTACGACGGCCGCGGCAACGAATTCGCCCGCATTCACCAGGCCGATGGCGAAGAGTTCTTCGTCTATGACGTCGAGATCAAGCTGCTGGGTGGCCAGAGCGCCGCCTACAGCATCGTTGCCCTGCAACCGGTGCGCGAATACCAGCACACCCTCGATGGCCTGCGCGAAAAGCTCTACCTGGGCTTTGGCGCGGCCTTGCTGGCGCTGCTGGTGCTGCTGTGGGCCGGCCTGACCTGGGGCCTGCGTTCGTTGCGGCGGCTCAGCCGCGAGCTGGACGACGTGGAGTCGGGCGTGCGGGATGGCCTGAGTGGCGAACACCCACGGGAGCTGCTGCGCCTGACCGGCTCGCTGAACCGCCTGTTGCGCAGCGAGCGCGAGCAGCGTCAGCGCTACCGTGATTCGCTCGATGACCTGGCGCACAGCCTGAAGACGCCGCTGGCGGTGTTGCAGGGGGTGGGCGAAAGCCTGCAGCAGCGTAGCGGCGAGCGCGAGCAGGCGCGTGTGCTGCAGAGCCAGATCGAGCGCATGAGCCAGCAGATCGACTACCAGCTGCAACGCGCCAGCCTGCGCAAGAGCGGTCTGGTACGCCATAGCGTGTTGCTGCGGCCGTTGCTCGAAAGCCTGTGCAGCACCTTGGCCAAGGTGTACCGGGACAAGCGGGTGGACGTGACGCTGCAACTGCCCGATGCGGCGCAGGTGCCGATGGAGCAGGGCGCGTTGCTGGAGCTGCTGGGCAACCTGCTGGAGAACGCCTACCGCCTCAGCCTGGGCCAGGTGCGCGTAAGCCTGGAGCAGGCGCCTGGGCAGTTGACCTTGTGCATCGAGGACGACGGGCCGGGGGTGCCGGCGCACCAGCGTGAGCGGATTCTGGAGCGTGGGGAGCGGCTGGACAGCCAGCACCCGGGGCAGGGGATCGGGCTGGCGGTGGTCAAGGATATCGTCGACAGCTATGACGCCGAGCTGAGCCTGGGGGATTCTCCTCTGGGGGGCGCGGCGTTCAGGATCACCTTCAACCTCGAGTGATTTGCTGGGTTGGCCGGCCTCTTCGCGGGTAAACCCGCTCCCACAGGGGGCGCACTGCACTCGAGCCCTGTGCAGTACCTGTGGGAGCGGGCAAGCCCGCGAAAGGGCCGGCCCAGGCAAACCACAATGGGCGGATTCCCGCCAATGCCCCTGTACAAATCCCGCCACCGGGCGGAAATCCGCCAGCCTTCCTCAGGCAAGTCGCCCCGTCGTTGGGCGTTTATCCCTCGCAAATACAGCCTTTGCACCCTTGGTGGGCATTTTGGCACCACCCTTGCTATTGATCCTCGCAGAGGCCTGCCCAGGCAGCTCGAACACAACGACAAATCCCTCCAGGTGCAGGAGGGTTAGCGATTCAGGTGCCCCATCGCCCTGGGAAGGGTGAACCGGCACACTTGAGGAAAATTAGCCATGACGACACGTCAGCCGCTGTACAAATCCCTGTATGTCCAGGTGTTGGTCGCCATCACCATCGGCATCCTGCTCGGCCACTACTACCCGGAGACGGGCGTCGCCCTCAAACCCTTGGGTGACGGCTTCGTCAAACTGATCAAGATGGTCATCGCCCCGATCATCTTCTGTACCGTGGTCAGCGGCATCGCCGGCATGCAGAGCATGAAGTCGGTCGGCAAGACCGGCGGCTACGCGCTGCTGTACTTTGAAATCGTCTCCACCATCGCCCTGATCATCGGCCTGGTCGTCGTCAACGTGGTCAAGCCGGGCGCTGGCATGCACATCGACGTCAGCACCCTGAACGCCAGCAGCGTGGCTGCCTACGCCGCCGCCGGCGCGCAGCAGACCACTGTCGGCTTCCTGCTCAACGTCATCCCCAACACCGTGGTCGGCGCCTTCGCCAACGGCGACATCCTGCAAGTGCTGATGTTCTCCGTGCTGTTCGGCTTCGCCCTGCACCGCCTGGGCAGCTACGGCAAGCCGGTGCTGGACATGATCGACCGCTTCGCCCATGTCATGTTCAACATCATCAACATGATCATGAAACTGGCCCCGGTCGGTGCCTTCGGTGCAATGGCCTTCACCATCGGCCAGTACGGCGTTGGCTCGCTGGTGCAACTGGGCTACCTGATGGCCTGCTTCTACATCACCTGCCTGCTGTTCGTGCTGGTGGTGCTGGGCGGTATCTGCCGCGCCCACGGCTTCAGTGTCCTCAAGCTGATCCGCTACATCCGTGAAGAACTGCTGATCGTGCTGGGTACTTCCTCCTCGGAGTCGGCCCTGCCACGCATGCTGGCCAAGATGGAGCGCCTGGGTGCGAAGAAGTCGGTGGTTGGCCTGGTGATCCCGACCGGTTACTCGTTCAACCTCGATGGCACCTCGATCTACCTGACCATGGCTGCGGTGTTCATCGCCCAGGCCACTGACACCACCATGGACATCACTCACCAGATCACCTTGCTGCTGGTGCTGCTGGTGGCTTCCAAGGGTGCTGCCGGTGTTACCGGTTCGGGCTTCATCGTACTGGCCGCCACCCTGTCGGCCGTTGGCCACCTGCCGGTTGCCGGCCTGGCGCTGATCCTCGGCATCGACCGCTTCATGTCCGAAGCCCGCGCCCTGACCAACCTGGTTGGCAACGCCGTTGCCACCGTGGTCGTGGCCAAGTGGGTGAAGGAAATGGACAACGACAAGCTGGCAGCGGAGCTGGCCTCCGGTGGTGCGCCGCTGGTCGATACCCGTCCGACCGACGACCTGGGCGTGGCTGAAGGCCCGGCTCGCTGATCGCAGGATGGTGAAAAGAAAAAGGCGACCTCAGGGTCGCCTTTTTGTGGGTGATTATTGTGCTTTCAGGCCCGGCCCTATCGCCGGCAAGCCAGCTCCCACAGGATCACCACAGGCCTGAGCATTGTGCGGTCCCTGTGGGAGCTGGCTTGCCGGCGATAGGGCCGGGCCTGTGATCCTCAATCTTTCACCACCTCCAGCACCCGGATCACGTCCGGTTGCGGGTAGTGCCAGCGCACCTGCACATCCCAGAACTTCACCCCATACACCCGCTCGGCCGGCGGCACCTGGTAGGCCGGCCGTGGGTCCTGCGCCAGGCACTGCTCGATCAGCTCCACCAGCGGTTCACCCAGGCGCAGTGCATGTTCGCGGGCCTGGGGCAGGGCGTTGTCGGCCCACTGCACGGCGATCACGGCGGGCGCTTGGCTGGCCATCTGGTTGCTGGCGCCAGCGATGCTATCGGCGTACGGCACATACGGCTTGATGTCCAGCACCGGCGTACCGTCGAGCAGGTCGATGCCAGACAACAGCAGGCGCCCTGGCTCCACGCCTTCCAGGCGTACCACCGACTGGCCGATGCCATTGGGCCGGTGAGTGGCGCGGGTGGCGAAGACACCCATGCTCTTGTTGCCACCCAGGCGCGGTGGCCGCACTTTAAGGCGGGGTTTGTCTTCCAGTGCCTGGTGGAACAGGAACAGCAACCAGACATGGCTGACCTGCTCCAGCCCCTCGACCGCATCGCCCTGGTCGAACGGTGGCAGCAGCTCGAGCACGCCGCGTGCGGCGGGCGCCAGTTGCGGCTGGCGCGGGATGGCGAACTTCTCCTTGAAACAGGAGCGGATGATGCCGACCGGGGTAACCGTATGCTGCATGGCCAATCAGCCGCGCACGCGCAGGGTCAGGCCCTTGAGGAAGTTGCGCAGCAGCTGGTCGCCGCAAGGGCGGTAGTTGTCATGGCCGGCCTTGCGGAACAGCGCGCTGAGCTCGGGTTTGCTGACAGGGAAGTTGACCGACTTGAGGATCGCATGCAGGTCATCTTCCTTGAGCTCGAAGGCCACCCGCAGCTTCTTGAGGATGAGGTTGTTGGTAACCGGCAGTTCGATCGGCTGCGGCGGGCGGCTGTCATCCTTGCCGCGGCGGTGGATCACCAGGCCGTCGAGAAAGTGCGCCATGACCCGTTCCGGGCACCGCACGAAGCCTTCCTCGTCGTCCTTCTTCAGGTAGGTGGCCAGCACCAGGGGATGCACGTCGAGGCCGGATAGCCCGATGATTTCGGCCATCTTGGCGTCATTCACCTTGAGCATGTAGCGCAGGCTGCGCAGGACGTCGTTGTGGTTCATTGTTGCAGAATCCTGTTCAGGTGCCGCACCTGTGGCGCGGCGTATTGCTTAGAAACGTTCGGTAGTGGCCAGGTAGCGCCACTGGCCCAGGGGCAGCTTGCCCATCGATACGCCACCCAGGCGAATGCGGCGCATGCCTACCAGCTCCAGGCGCAGGTAGGCGCACAGCTCTGCGATCTGCCCGGGCTGCGGGTTTTTCAGGGCCATGCGCAGGTGGGTTTCGTTCTGCCAGCTGGCCTTGGCTTTGGGCAGCTCGCGGTCATTGCGGGTGGCACCGCGCGCCAGGCGTTCCAGCGCCTGGGGCGTGGTCTCGCCGCGCACTTCAACGATGAATTCCTGTTCCAGGCGGCGCAGGTCGGCGTCGATCTTGCGGGTTACCCGCCAGTCCTGGGTGAATACCTGCAGGCCGCTGGCACCGCGCTCCAGCGGCGCCACGCAGGCCTGCCGGGCAAAATGCCCGTGAAGTGCGCGCACGCCTTCGCGGTGGGCTTCGCTGAGGTTGCTCATGTTCATGCTGGCGCGGGCGGTTTCGCTGTCCACGCTGGCCGGCTGGTTCAGCAGCAGGGTTACCGGTTCCAGCGTTTCGGCACGGGCACCCGGCAGCAGTTCGACGCGCTGCTGCTCGACCTTGAACTGCGGTTGCTCGACCACCACGCCATCGACCGTGACCCAGCCGCCCTCGATGTACAGCTCGGCCTCTCGGCGGGAGCAGCCAAGCTGCTCGATAAGGCGTTTGGACAGGCGGACGGGTTCGGACATGACGGCAATTCGCAAAGGCAGGGAAAGACCTGCATTGTACCTGCCCGCGCGGCAGAGGGGCTGGGAATCTGTGTCATTTACGCCGTTTTGCGCAGGCGCATGTGCAGCAGCGGGTAGGGTTGCCCCAGGCCGTCGGTTTCCGAACGGCCGATCACCTCGAAGCCCTCGTGCAGGTAGAAGCCCAAGGCTTGCGGGTTCTGTTCGTTGACGTCCAGGCGCTCGGCATTCAGTTCGTCGATCGCATAGTGCAGCAGGCGCTTGCCAACCCCTTTGCCACGGTGCTCCGGTGCGACGAACAGCATGTCCACGCGCCCGTTGGCGACCCCGGCGAAGCCGCAGATGCGCTGGCGGTCCTTGCAGCAGATCAGCATCACTGCATCGAGGTAGCGACGCAGCACCTGGTCGCGCAGCAAGACGATGTAGCAATCCGGCAGGAAGTCGTGGGTGGCGCGTACCGAGTCCTCCCACACCTGTACCAGTTCGCCGTAGTCACTCAAGCGCGGGGTTTGCAGCGTCAGTACCGAATGCATGCCGGTGTTCCTCCATGACGATAAGGCAAACATAGCAGGGCAACCGCCGGTCGGCTTCCCGGTGCGTTGCTTGAACCTCGGGGTTTGGCGGTCTATTACTTTGTCGTGGGAAAAATTCCCACGCAATGAAAAGCAAGAACCGAACACAGGATTCCCGGCTTGATTTGGCGTTTCTCATGGCGACGACCTGGAGACGAAATATGCAAATACATGTGCTGTTCAAAAAGGCGCTATTGGCGGTTGCCGTTGCTGGCGTGCTGTCGACTTCCATCGTTCTGATCCCAGACTCGATATCCAATGGCTCCAGCGCCTACGCCAAGGATGGTGGCGGCGGTGGTGGTCACGGAGGTGGGGGCGGCGGTGGCCACGGTGGTGGTGGAGGTGGCCATGGTGGAGGTGGCCATGGTGGCGGCGGCGGTGGTCACGGTGGCGGCGGTGGTGGCCATGGTGGTGGCGGCGGTGGTCACGGTGGTGGCGGTGGCGGCCATGGTGGTGGCGGTGGTGGTCACGGCGGTAGCGGTGGTGGCCATGGTGGTGGCGGTGGTGGTCACGGCGGTAGCCGTGGTGGCCATGGTGGGGGCGGTGGCGGGGGGGGCCATGGTGGCGGCGGTGGTCGCGGTGGTGGCCATGGTGGTGGCGGTGGTGGTCACGGCGGTGGCGGTCATGGCGGTGAAGGCGGCGGCCACGGCGCTGGCGGGGATGGAGATGGCCATGCCGGCAATAGTGGGCGCGGCCATGACGGCTCCTCGAACTCTGGGCGCAGCGGCAACCACGCTGAAGCAGGTGATGATCATGGCAATCACGTTGGCGGTGAGCCTGGGGACGATCACGGCAATCACGTTGGCGGTGAACCCGGTGACGATCATGGCAATCACGTTGGCGGTGAGCCCGGGGACGATCATGGCAATCATGTTGGCGGTGAGCCTGGCGATGACCACGGCAATCACGCTGGTGGTGAACCTGGTGATGATCGTGGCGACCATCTGGGTGGCGAACCGGGTGATGACCGCGGTGAGCATGCCGCAGGCGAACCGGGTGATGACAACAGCAGGAGCTGACTGGCTCTGAACGGTCTCATGCAGCGCCCACGGGGCGGGCCTGCATGAGGCCAGGTTCGGACACGGCAGCCCCACTCAACGCGAATGCAATGAGCGCCGACGACTATCCCTCATCTCGTCAGGGATATGGTCACAGTTGGTGTGGGATCTTTTCCCGCGTCGTATACTGGGTTCATCTGTCAAGGAATGCGCTCAATGCAATCGCCTACCATCCCCCCTTCGATGTTAAGCGCACTGCGGCGTGTCATGCGTCCTCTGGTGCGCCTGATGCTGCGCAAAGGGGTCACCTACACGATGTTCGCCGACCTGCTCAAGGAAGTGTTCGTCGATGTGGCCCATCGCGAGTTTCGCCTGGACGGTACAGTGCCGACCGACAGCCGCATCAGCCTGCTCACGGGCGTGCATCGCAAGGATGTCCGGCGTTTGCGCAGCGAGGGGGGCGCATTGCTCGCCGCGCTGCCGGAAAACATCACGTTAGGTGCACAGTTGGTCAATATGTGGACCACTGGCAAGCCGTTCTGCTCGGCGCCTGGCCAGGCGCTGCCGTTGCCGCGCCTGGCGAGTGTTGGTGGCGATTGTTCCTTCGATGCCCTGGTGGCGAAGATCAGCACCGACATCCGCGGGCGGGTGGTGCTGGATGAGTGGTTGCGCCTGGGTATCGTCCGGCTCGACGACCAGGACTGTGTTCACCTGGAGGCCCAGGCATTCGTGCCGCAGAAGGGCTTCGACGAAAAGGCCGCTTACTTTGGCCACAACCTGCATGACCATGCCTGCGCGGCAGTGCACAACCTGAGTGGGGACGGCCAGCCGTTCTTTGAACGCAGTGTGCACTACGACGCCTTGAGCCCGGCCAGCGTCGACCATCTGCGTGCGGCGGTGGACAAGGACGGCATGCAGATGCTGCTTGCCTTCAGCCGGCTCGCATCAGGCCTGGAAGATGCCGATGTGCCCAGCGCCGAGCAACGTCAGCGCATCACGGTCGGGCTTTATTTCTACACTGAAACTACCGACCCCGATTTGTCGAAGACACCCGACCCATGACTTCCCTCGCGCGCTGCCTCAGTGTCGTCACACTGGTCCTGGGTTTCGGGCTGAACCTGGTGGCGCCTGCCGAGGTGGCCGCAGCACCGGTATGTGTCAGCCGTGACGAAGTGGGTATGGCGGGGGCGGCGGGCTTGCAGGTTCCGGGCGGTATTGGTGGTACCGGGGCCAGGACGGGCGGGGTCGGTGGTACCGGTGTACGCAGCGAAAACGGCGGAGTGGGTGGCACCGGTGCGCCGCTGCCGCAGCGTCCCGGTGGCACGGGCGGGACCGGTGCGGTGGCCGACGGTGTGGACGGCACCTTCATCGATCACGGCGGGGTAGGCGGTACCGGCGCACCGATCCTGCGCCCGGGCGGTACCGGTGGGACGGGCATCGTCGGCACCATCACCGGGTTTGCCTCGATCTGCGTCAATGGCCTGGAAGTGCACTTTGGCAAGGACGTGCCGGTGAGTGAAAACGGTGCGCCTGCCAGTAGCGCTCACCTGGCAATCGGCCAGGTTGTCGCGGTGGAGGCATTTGCCGGCAAACGCGGCCTGCAAGCAGGGCGCATCTCGATCCTCAACGTTTACGAAGGGCCGCTGACGGCACTGCCCAATGCTTCGGCCCCCCTGCGGGTCATGGGCCAACCTGTGCGGCTTGCTGCAGGGGCGCGGGTGGCTGAAGGGCTGCGCCCGGGCGAGCCGGTCAGGGTCAGTGGCCTGCGCGATGCCAGGGGCGAAGTGGTAGCCAGCCGTATCGAGCGGGCGCCGGGCCTCAGGGAAGCCAGTGCCATCGGTGCGGTTGACCGTGCCGGCAGCCTCCAGGGGCTGAAGCTGGGAACCCGTGTGGCACCTGCGCGGGAAGTGCTGGTACGTGGGCAGTGGACCGGACGCCAGCTGGAAGTGGCGCAAACCCGCCCAGACCCGAGCCTGCCTTTTGCTGGCCGTGTGCAGACGGCGGTGATCGAGGGGCTGGTACAGCGCAGCCACGCTCAACAACTGGTGGTGGCAGGCATCAAGGTGACGCTGAGGCAGGGCACCGTGATCGTCGGCAAGCAACCCGCGGCATTGGCGCTCGACCAACGTGTGCGGGTGAGCGGGGTATTCAATGGCAGGCACGAGCTGCGGGCAACCCGCGTGGAGTTCGATGACGACCGTGCCGACAACCCGGACAGAGGGCATTCGGGGCGTGGCAGCGAGCACGGCACCCGTGACGCTGAAGCTTCCAGCAATAGCGGGCATGGCGGACGCGAGGCGACCAGTGATCGCATTGAAAACAGCGATGACCACAGCGGGCACGGCAGTGTTGACGATTCCAGTGGTCGGGACAGTACTGAAAGCGTGGACAAGTCCGGAAAGTCGGAACATATCGACACCGTGGAGCAACCCGAGAGCAGCAATAGTGGCAGCTCTGACCGGGTAGAGAAGGTCGAGCTTGAAAAGGTGGAAAAGATCGAAAAAGCAGAGAAGGTTGAAAAGGTAGAGAAAGTAGAAAAAGTCGAGAAGATCGAGAAAGCCGAGAAGCCCGAAAAGGTCGAGAAGATCGAAAAACCTGAGAAAGTCGAGAAGGTAGAAAAAGTTGAGAAGGTCGAGAAAGTAGAGAAGGTCGAAAAGGTCGAAAGGCCCGAGACAGTAGAGAAAGTCGAAAAAGTGGAGCATCCAGAGCGATCCGGGCATTAGGCAACTAGGCTGGGTAAGTGCTATCACCCTTCCCGTCCGGGAAACCGAGGTGCAGATGAGACCCACGCTCCCTCTTTTCGCCTGCTTGCTGTCATGCGCCAGCGCATCGGTGCTGGGCGATACCTTCAGCGCCGCCATAGGCATGGACTATTCAAGTGGCGACTATGGCACGGGTACAACCTCGGAAATCTGGTACGTCCCCGTGGTCGGCAAGTATGAAACCGGCCCAATGACCTACAAGGTCACCGTGCCCTGGCTGCGCATCACCAACCCTGAAGTGGGCCCGAATGGTGACCCCTTGCCCGGTGGCTGCCGGGATGTGGAAAGCGGGCTGGGGGACACGGTTGCCAGCGCCGGTTACGCCCTGCTCGATGGCAGTGACGGCGGCCTGATGCTGGACCTGATCGGCAAGGTCAAATTCCCCACTGCCGATGAAGACCAGTGCCTGGGCACCGGTGAATACGATTACACCGGCCAGGTCGACATCGCCAAGGCCTTTGGCCCGGTGACCGGCTTCGCGACCCTGGGCTGGAAGAAGTTCGGCGACCCGCCCGACAGCGATTTCGACGACCCGATATTTGCCAGTCTCGGCTTCGCCATGCCCGTGGCTGCAGGCACTTCCGCGGGCGCCTCCTACGACTGGCGGCAGAAGGTCGTCTCGACGGGCGCGCAGATCAAGGAACTTACCCTGTTCCTGACACACAAGCTCAACCAGCAGTGGAAAGTGCAACTCTATGCAGTCAAAGGCTTCTCGGATGCCAGCCCGGATGCAGAGGGCGGCCTGATGCTTTTTCACGCGTTCTGACGAAAAAGCCCCAGACCGGGTAATGCCTGTCAGATAGCGTCAATGGGGCTGCTACGCAGCCCATCGCCGGCAAGCCAGCTCCCACAGGTACCGCGCAGAATTCAGGAATTGCGCGATCCCCTGTGGGAGCTGGCTTGCCGGCGATGGGCCGCGAAGCGGCCCCAAATTACATAACTGACAGGCATTATGTTCCAGCGCGATTAAATGGGTTCAGCCCACATGTCGTATTCGTCGGCATCCACCACGCGGCAACGCACCTTGTCACCCGGCTTGAAGCCGTGGTCGCCATCGATGAACACGCTGCCGTCGATTTCCGGGGCATCGAAGAAGCTGCGGCCAACCGAACCTTGCTCTTCCACTTCATCGATCAGCACGTCGATTTCCTTGCCGATGCGCAGTTGCAGGCGGGCGGCGCTGATGGCCTGCTGGTGGGCCATGAAGCGGTCCCAGCGGTCCTGCTTGACGTCGTCCGGCACTTCTTCCAGGCCCAGGTCGTTGGCCGGGGCGCCTTCCACCGGCGAGTACTGGAAGCAGCCCACGCGGTCCAGCTGGGCTTCGGTCAGCCAGTCCAGCAGGTACTGGAAGTCTTCCTCGGTCTCGCCCGGGAAGCCGACGATGAAGGTGGAGCGAATCACCAGCTCCGGGCACTGCTCGCGCCAGTTCTTGATACGTGCCAGGGTGCGGTCTTCGAAGGCCGGGCGCTTCATGGCCTTGAGCACTTTCGGGCTGGCGTGCTGGAACGGGATGTCCAGGTACGGCAGGATCTTGCCGGCGGCCATCAGCGGGATCACGTCGTCGACGTTCGGGTACGGGTACACGTAGTGCAGGCGTACCCAGGCACCCAGGCTGCTCAGTGCTTCGCACAGCTCGAGCATGCGGGTCTTGACCGGGCGGCCGTTCCAGAAGTCGGTCTTGTACTTGACGTCGACGCCGTAGGCGCTGGTGTCCTGGGAAATCACCAGGATCTCCTTGACCCCGGCCTTGACCAGGCGCTCGGCCTCGCTCAGCACTTCGCCGACCGGGCGGCTGACCAGCTTGCCGCGCATCGACGGGATGATGCAGAAGCTGCAGCTGTGGTTGCAGCCTTCGGAAATCTTCAGGTACGCATAGTGGCGCGGGGTCAGCTTGACGCCCTGCGGCGGTACCAGGTCGATCAGCGGGTTGTGGTCCTGGCGCGGCGGCACTACTTCGTGCACGGCGTTGACCACCTGCTCGTACTGCTGCGGGCCGGTGACCGACAGCACGCTCGGGTGCACGTCACGGATGCTGCCTTCCTCGACACCCATGCAGCCGGTGACGATGACCTTGCCGTTTTCCTTGATCGCTTCGCCGATCACTTCCAGCGACTCGGCCTTGGCGCTGTCGATGAAGCCGCAGGTGTTGACCACCACCACGTCGGCGTCCTCGTAGGTGGGCACGACTTCATAGCCTTCCATGCGCAGCTGGGTCAGGATGCGCTCGGAATCGACCAGGGCTTTTGGGCAACCCAGGCTTACGAAACCTACCTTGGGGGTGGCGGGCGTGGTGGACATGACTAACCTCGGTATTGAATGCAGGTCGCCCGACCGGAATCGGGGGCGATCTTGACGGGCGCTTTTGGCGCCTCTGATCAAAAAGTGCGCAATTCTAGCGAGCGCAGGGTCGCTTGACCAGCAGAAATGCGACGAACGCTGCGCTATGCCAGCCAACCGTAAGCTGCTTGCTCGGCAAAACCTCGAAACACAGCCTGGCAATGGTTCCCCTTGAATCAATAGACCCCGCCCGTCACCCTCGTCTGCGCCGATGAAACCTTTTCTTGAACTTATTCGATTCTTATAGTTTTCTTATAAGACTGGCGTGGAAATGAATACGATCAACTGGTCACGCAAAGCTGTGAAGCAACTCAGGAAAATCGACAGGATTGATCAGTCAAAGGTCTACGATGCTGTTCAGGCATTGATGCACATGCCGCACGTTCAAAACATCAGGGCGCTGGTCAATCACCATTACGGTTACCGTCTCAGGGTGGGTAACTACCGGATACTTTTCGACTGGGACGGTAGCGTCAAAATTGTCAGCATCGAGGAGGTCAAGAAGCGCGATGAACACACCTACTAACGTACAGATCATCAATGATGCTGACGGGCGTCCTGCCTTCGTCGTGCTGCCGTATGCCGATTATATCGCCAGCCATCCGCAACCGGACCTGGTACCCAATGAAGTCGTTGGCTATATGGTGAAGGACGGTATGACCGCCATTGCTGCCTGGCGCAGGCATCTGGACCTGACTCAGGCTGAAGTTGCCCAGCGCCTGGGCGTCTCGCAGTCGGCGTATGCCCAGCAGGAAGCTGCCGAGCGCCCACGCAAGGCCACTCGCGAAAAGATTGCTGCAGCGTTGGGCATACCCATGCAGTTTCTGGACCTTTAGTTGTAACCGCCAGGGGACTCGCCAGAGGCGCACCAGCAGAAAATCCACGAACGCTGCGCTATGCTTCGCGCCATTGTGTCGGGGGGATCAGTATCACCTGGCGCATGGGGAATTCTACTGGCCTTGCAAGGCCGTCTGCGGGAGTGGTCGATGGTTCAGGCAAGCAGTCACGCCGAGGGCGGGCACGAGGGGAAGCAGGGCGCGACGCGGTCGTTGAGCCTGCTCGTGGCGGCGGTCGGGGTGGTTTATGGCGATATCGGTACCAGCCCGTTGTATACCCTCAAGGAAGTCTTCAGCGGCGGGTACGGAGTGCCGGTCAACCATGACGGCGTGCTGGGGATCCTGTCGCTGATCCTGTGGTCGCTGCTGTGGGTAGTGTCGTTCAAGTACGTGATGTTCATCCTGCGCGCCGACAACCAGGGCGAGGGTGGCACCATGGCACTGACTGCACTGGCGCGGCGGGCCACGGCGGCCTACCCGAGGTTGCGTACGCTGATGGTGGTGTGCGGGTTGATCGGCGCTTCGCTGTTCTATGGCGACAGCATGATCACCCCGGCGGTGTCGGTGCTGTCGGCGGTGGAGGGCATGGGGCTGGCCTTCGAAGGCATCGACCACTGGGTTGTGCCGATTTCGCTGGTGGTGCTGGTGGCGCTGTTCCTGGTGCAGAAGCACGGCACCGAGAAGATCGGCAAGCTGTTCGGCCCGATCATGGTCACCTGGTTCGTGGCGCTGGGCGCGCTGGGAGCGCATGGCATCTCGCAGAGCCCGGAAGTGCTCAAGGCATTCAACCCGGTCTGGGCGGTGAACTTCTTCGTGGTTCACCCCGGCATGGGCGTGGCCATCCTCGGCGCGGTGGTGCTGGCGCTGACCGGTGCCGAGGCGCTGTACGCCGACATGGGCCACTTTGGCCGCAAGCCGATCGCCCGCGCCTGGTTCGTCCTGGTGCTGCCGGCGCTGGTGCTCAACTACTTTGGCCAGGGCGCGATACTGCTGCAGGACCCGGAGGCGGCACGCAACCCCTTCTACCTGCTGGCGCCGGGCTGGGCACTGCTGCCGCTGGTCGGGTTGGCCACCATGGCCACGGTGATCGCCTCGCAGGCGGTGATCTCGGGGGCCTTCTCCCTGACCCGCCAGGCCATCCAGCTGGGCTACATTCCACGCATGCAGATCCAGCACACCTCCAGCGACGAGCAGGGGCAGATCTACATCGGTGCGGTGAACTGGGCGCTGATGGTTGGCGTGGTGCTGCTGGTGATCGGCTTCGGGTCGTCCGGCGCCCTGGCGGCGGCCTACGGCGTGGCGGTGACCGGTACCATGCTGATGACCACCCTCCTGGTCTCGGCGGTGATGTTGCTGCTGTGGAAGTGGCCACCGGTGCTGGCGGTGCCGATCCTGCTGGGTTTCCTGTTTGTGGATGGGCTGTTCTTTGCCGCCAACGTGCCGAAGATCATCCAGGGTGGGGCCTTCCCGGTCCTGGCCGGCGCTGTGCTGTTCCTGTTGATGAGCACCTGGAAGCGCGGCAAGCAGATCCTGATGGAGCGTATCGACGAAGGCGCGCTGCCGCTGCAGCTGTTCATCAGCAGTATCCGCATTCAGCCGCCGCACCGGGTCGAAGGCACGGCGGTGTTCCTCACGGCGCGCTCCGATGCGGTACCCCATGCGCTGTTGCACAACATGCTGCATAACCAGGTGCTGCACAGCCAGGTGGTGCTGCTGACGGTGGTCAGCGAGGATCGGCCACGGGTGCCGGAGCAGGAGCGCTTTGAGGTGGAAGCCTATGGCGACGGGTTCTTCCGCGTGTTGCTGCACTTCGGCTTCATGGACGAACCGGACGTGCCGGCCGCGTTGAAGCTGTGCCACCTGGAAGACCTGGATTTCAGCCCGATGCGCACCACCTTCTTCCTCAGCCGCGAGACCGTGATCGCCTCACGGCTGGAGGGAATGTCGCGCTGGCGGGGCAACCTGTTCGCGTTCCTGCTGAAGAATGCCAACGGCAACTTGCGCTTCTTCAACCTGCCGCTGAACCGGGTGATCGAGCTGGGGACCCAGGTCGAGATCTGAGGTGCAACACAGATTTCAAGGCAGTACCCGCCCCATGTGGGAGCGGGCGTGCCCGCGAAGCCGGCAACTCGGTGTAGGGCACCGGCTTCGCCGGTGTTCGCGGGCATGCCCGCTCCCACATGGACCCGCATGGCTTTCAAAGCTTGCGCTGTACCTGTGGGAGATTGCCCAGCCCTTTGGGCTGCGCTGTCGCGCAGATAACTGGATTCGCAAGCGATCCTCGTACCCTGTGGGAGCGGCTTTAGCCGCGAAGAATCCAACGCGGTGCATGGCACCGGCTGCGCCGGTGTTCGCGGCTAAAGCCGCTCCCACAGGGTCTCTGCTAAATCAATGAGTTATGTGCAGTTCTATGAGAGCGGGTTTACCCGCGAATGGGCCGCAAGGCTTATCAGTTCTGCTCAGCCACGCTGGACTTGCCCTGGCGCGTCTCGATCTCGCCGATCAAGCGCTTGGCCAGTGCCGGGTAGTTTTCGTCGAAGTGGTGGCCCCCCGGCAGCTTCAGGCGTTCACCCACCGCAGTCTTGTCGGTGCAACCGCTCTCGTCGGTTTCTTCCACACCATACACGCACACCACCTTGGAGGCCGGCAGCCTGGCCATTTCCGGCCCGGTTGGCGCTTCCTGGCCTTCCTTGCCCAGCCAGCCCTCGACTTCGATCTCGAAGCTGCCGCTGCGGGCAAAGGCCAGCAGCATCACCGCGTCGATACGCTGCTGGTCCTCGGCCGGCAGGCGGTTGTAGATCGCCGGCAGCACGTCGGCACCGAACGAATAACCGGTCAGCACGAAGCGCTTGGTGCCCCATTTCTGCCGGTAGTGCTGCATCAGCTCGGACAAGTCGGCGGCGCTTTGTTCCGGGGTCTTGTGCTGCCAGTAGTAGCGCAGCGTGTCGATGCCGACCACCGGGTAGCCAAGCTTGGCCATTTCCCCGGCCACGTCGCGGTCCAGGTCCCGCCAGCCGCCATCACCGGAAAGGAACAGGGTGACCGTGTCGGTGGTCTGCCCGGCTGGCACCTCGACTACCGGGATGGCCAGGGCGTTGCCGTCGTGGCCGACCAGGGCCTGGGTCAGCTGGGCCTTGAGCACTTGTGGCAGGTGAATGTCGTAGTCGCTGATGCTGGTTTCGGCATTGGCCTGGTCGCGCACGAAGGCGGCGCTGGCGTCATCCGGGTTGTCGTTCCAGGCGACGTTCCAGTGGCCGTGGGCGGCCGACTTCGGCAGCGCTGCCTGGCAGCCGGGCTGTTCCAGGCTGAAGTCCACGGAAATCGCCCGCGCCTTGTCGTTGTTCTGGCTGGCCAGCCAGCGCCACGCCTGAGAGGCGCCAGGGCCGATACCGGCGACCAGGGTCGGTTTCTCCGGCAGCTGGCCCATGGCCTGGTCCAAGGCCTGTTGCTGCTTGCTGCAGTCGTTGGGCGGCAGGATCACCTGCACCAGTTGCGCTTCGCCAGCCTGGGCCAGGTCCAGCAGCTGTCTGTCGGTCAGCGCCTGGTCCTGGGGTACACCGATGGCCACTCGGGCCTTGGGGTGCACGCCCGGGGTCACACGGGTGATGCGGGTGTCATTGATGCTCAGTTGTTCCAGGCGTGCCTCGGGGGCAGGGCGGGTCCATAGCCAGAACGCCAGCGCGCCTCCCAGGGCGGCCAACAGCAGGGGAACCAGCAGGTACAGCCAAAAGCGTCGGGTCATCAACGTTTCACCAATCCAGTCAGGCCGCCTGCGATCAGGGCGGCGGTGTCGGCCAGTGCCACCAGCGGGTCGAGCCCGGCCGGCACGGCCATGTAGCGGGGTTCCCAGTCCGGTTGGAACTTGTCCTTGAAGCGTCGAAGCCCCTGGAAGTTGTACAGCTGCTCGCCTCGGCGGAACACCATCGAGCCCAGGCGCTGGGTCAAGGGCGCGCCACGCCGCGGCTGCAGGCCGGAAAGCGGCACCATGCCCAGGCTGAAGCGGGCGTAGTCATGGCTTTTGTAGTGCAAGATCAGACCGATCATCATGAATTCCATGGTCAGCTTCGGGGCCTCGGGGTGCGCACGCATCAGGTCGAGGCTGGCCAGTTCGTTGCCATGGGTTTCCAGCAGGTTGGCGAAAGCCACCGGGCGGCCCTGGAAGCGGATCAGGGCAATGCGAAAATGCTGCAGGTATTCAGGGCTGAAGCGCCCCAGCGAGAAGCCTTTCTCGCGCACGTTCTTGCCGCCAAGCCAGGCGTCGGATATTTCCTTCAGCTCTGCCAGCGGGGCATGCCCGGGTTCGTGGATTTCCAGGCTCAGGCCGTCACGGCCGCCACGGTTCCAAGTGTAGCGCAGGTCCTTCATCTCCTTGCCCTTGGCTTCGAGGTCGAAGCGGCGCAAGTCGACCCGGGCTTCTTCACCCAGCTTCAGCGCGGTCAGGCCGATGTCCATGTAGAACGGCAGGTTCTCGGCGCGCACCTGATAGAACACCGGGCGGGCATGGTGCAGGTCGCACAGGTCGCGGAACTGCCAGATCATTTCGGCGCGCTCCTGGGCCGGGCCGATCGGGTCGTACAGCGCCACCAGGCTGCGGCCGCGACGGGCGTACATGAGGAAGGCGTTGTCGCGAGGGTGGAACAGCAGCGCCTTGTCACCGGTCAGGGCCAGGCCGCCATCGGGCTGGTCGGAGGCCAGCAGAATGCGGTTGGCACGCAGCAGCTCTTCTTCGTCAGGCAGGTGGATCACCGGTGGTGCAGTGCGCAGCAGCCAGGTCAGGGCCACGGCCGCCAGCAGCACTGCGCTGCCCATGGCGGCGCGCAGGCCACGCGGGGCATCGGCATCGAGGGTGAACTGCCACCACAGCTGATGGCTGTAGGGCACATCCTGGTAGGCGAACAGCAACAACCACACCGATGCGCCTACCACACAGGCGCTGGCCACCAGAAACACCGGCGAGAATGGCAACTCGAGCAAACGGCTGGGGCGGTAGAAGGAGCGGCGGAACAAGGCGAGCAGGGCGGCAGTGAGGGTCAGCAGGCAGGCCTCTTCCCAATCGAAGCCCTTGAGCAGCGACAGCAGGGCGCCGACCAGCAACAGCACGGTGGTCAGCAGCCAGGCGGCGGACAGGCGCCGGCGCAGGCCCTGGGCCAGCAGCAGGCACAGTACGCCGATCAGGCTGGCGCCGAAGTGCGAGGCGTCGATCAGGCGGTGCGGAACCAGGAAACCCATGTGCTCCAGGCGGGTGTCGATCTCGGGCGTGGCCCCGGAGAACAGCAGCACCACCCCGGACAGGAACACCAGGATCGACAGGATCGGCGCGGCCAGCCCGGAAGCGGCCTTGATAGCCTGTTGCGCGAACAGCAGGCGCCGGGCCTCGTTGGCCAGCAGCAGCACGCAGGCCAGCAGCAGCGGCAGCACCACGTAGATCAGCCGATACAGCAGCAGGGCCGCTGCCAGCGGCGCGGCGCCGAGTTGGTCGGCAAAAGCTGCCAGCAGGATCGCTTCGAATACCCCGACGCCGCCCGGTACGTGGCTGAGCACACCTGCGGCCAAGGCCAGCAGGTACACCAGCACAAAGGCACCGAACGGCGGTGCTTCGGGCAGCAGCAGATACAGCACGGTGGCGGCAGCGGCGACATCCAGTGCGGTGATCAGCAATTGCAGGGCTGCCAGGCGTGCGCCCGGCAGGCGCAGCGTGCGGCGGCCCAGTTGTACCAGCAGGCTGTTGGCCAGTGGTTGCTCAGCCAGGCCCCGGCGGTACAAGCCGAACACCAGCACGCTGCATACCAGCAGCACGGCTATTGCGACACCCGCCAGCAAGCCAGGCGCCAAACCCAGTGCGGCCGAGGCTGCCGGCAGGTCGCTCAAGGTCGCCAAGGCGGCCAGGGGCGGCAGCGCGCAGCCCAGTGACAGGCTGGCAAAAACAGTCATCCGTGCAACTTCACCTGCGCCAACCCCCTGGCGTGCATACAGGCGGTAGCGCACCGAACCGCCCGAAAGCATCGACAGGCCGATGGCGTTGCCGATGGCAAAGGCGCTGAAGCCGCCCATCACCAGGCTGCTCGCCGGCAGCTTCACGCCGGCATAGCGGCTGGCAGACCACTCGTAGCCCAGCAGGACAACGAAACCGAGCACGGTAGCCAGCAAGGCGCCAAGTAACGACTGGGTCGGCACGCTGAGCATGGCATCGTGCAAGGCATAGATGTCCAATTCGCTTAACAGGTGGCGGCAGGCGACCAAGGCCATGGTGAACAACACCAGGGTCACTACCAGGCCGATGGGCTGGCGGTAGCGGCTCAAGCGTTCGAGCAAGGGCAGGCGTTGCACCGCGCCGGGTAGCGCCGAGGCAAGCGGCACCGGGGGTTCGGGGTTGTGCGAAGTCATGGATTGCCCCGGGCTTGCAGCGCGAGGTGAGGGAGAGGTGTGGCCAAGTGAAAGTCCCTTAGGAAAACGTATCCAATGTTACTCCGGCCTCAAGCGTTTTCAGCCGCCTGGCAGGGTTAAAGATAGTTCATGCTGGGAGCGACCTTTCAAGCCTGCGGGTTGGCTGGAGGGCGGGAAAATGGGGGGAGACGAAAATCAGGAGGGGAAAAGCAACAAACCCCGCGCTGCTGTTACACAGGCGGGGTTTGTTCTGACGAATATGGTTGCGGGAGCCGGATTTGAACCGACGACCTTCGGGTTATGAGCCCGACGAGCTACCAGGCTGCTCCATCCCGCGTCAGTGGGGCGCATTCTACAGTTTCCAGAATGGGTGTCAAGCGCTACTCGTTGATTTTTTTGAAATTTCTTTCAACGCATTATTTGACGCAAAAGAAAAAGGCCACTGTGTGAACAGTGGCCTTTTCTCGAATCTGGTTGCGGGAGCCGGATTTGAACCGACGACCTTCGGGTTATGAGCCCGACGAGCTACCAGGCTGCTCCATCCCGCGCCTGTGAGATCGAATTCTACGGATTTACCCGTGGGTGTCAAGCTATTTTCTGAAAAAACCTTTCCTGTTCAAACTCTTAGCGTTTGAATATAGCGCGCAGCTCAGGCGCGACGGGGCTTTCAGGCCGATTATCGACCAATGCCGCGCACAGGCTGCATGCCCCGAAGGCACATGCGATACTATCTGTATGAATTTACAGTGCTGACGGTCATCCATGTCCTTGCGCAAGATCATCCACGTCGACTGCGATTGCTTTTATGCCGCGATCGAAATGCGTGACGACCCGCGCCTGGCCGGGCGGCCCATGGCGGTGGGTGGGTCGGCCGACCACCGTGGGGTGATCGCCACCTGCAACTATGAAGCGCGTGCCTACGGCGTGCGTTCGGCCATGTCGTCGCGGCACGCCCTGAAGCTGTGCCCGGACCTGCTGATCGTCAAGCCGCGCTTCGAGGCCTACCGTGAGGCCTCGCGGGAAATCCACACAATCTTCCGCGACTACACCGAGTTGATCGAGCCACTGTCGCTGGACGAGGCATACCTGGATGTGAGCGACAGCCAGTGGTATTCGGGCAGCGCCACGCGCATTGCCGAGGATATCCGCCGGCGCGTCGCCCGCACCCTGCATATCACTGTCTCGGCCGGTGTGGCGCCGAACAAGTTCCTGGCCAAGATCGCCAGTGACTGGCGCAAGCCCAATGGCCTGTTCGTGATTACCCCGGGCGAAGTGGAGGCATTCGTCGCCGCCCTGCCGGTGGCCAGGCTGCACGGGGTGGGCAAGGTAACGGCAGACAAGCTGGCGCGGTTGGGTATCGAAACCTGCCTGGAATTGCGCGAATGGTCGCGCCTGGCGCTGGTGCGCGAGTTCGGCAGCTTTGGCGAGCGTTTGTGGGGGCTGGCGCGGGGTATCGATGAACGTGCGGTGCACAATGACAGTCGCCGGCAGTCGGTCAGCGTGGAAAACACCTACGACACCGATCTGCCGGACCTGGCCAGTTGCCTGGCACGGCTGCCCGACCTGCTGGAAAGCCTGAACGAGCGTATCGCCCGCATGGACAGCAGTTACCGGCCGGAAAAACCCTTCGTCAAGGTCAAGTTCCATGACTTCAGCCAGACCACCATGGAGCAGGCGGGGGCGGGCAGGGACCTGGAAAGTTATCGACAATTGCTGGGTCAGGCGTTTGCCCGTGGTGGCAAGCCGGTGCGCTTGCTGGGGGTAGGCGTGAGGTTGCGCGACTTGCGCGGGGCGCATGAGCAGCTGGAGCTGTTCCCGCCTCAATAAATGGCCTGGGCCTGGCTGCATGGCCCCCTGTGGGAGCAGCCTTGTGTCGCGAAAGGGCCGCGCAGCGGCCCCAGGATTTCAGCAGTGATGCATCAATTGTCGGGACTGCTCTGCAGCCCTTTCGCGACACAAGGCCGCTCCCACAGGGGGATGCGTTGCCGCAGCAGTTACTGCGCGCCCGGGTCGGCCACCAACCGGCCAGTGGCCTTGGTCAGCGACTGCAGAAACTCCTGCTGCAACTCCGGGTCGTTGCGGGTCAGTTCGATCAGGCTCTGTTCCATTTCACTGGCTTCCTCTTCCAGGCCCAGTTCGGACAAGCGCTTGACCCGGTGTACCCATTGGCCGACATCGTCATCTTCGAGGTCATCGAAGATCAGTTCATGGGCCTCGAGCAGCTTGTTACGCAGGGTGGCGCTGACCAGCAGGCTGGCATCGCCACGTACCGCGTTGTCCTCGTCCAGCACCTGCAGGTGCAGGGTGCCGATGTGGTTGAGGTTCTGCTCGGAGAACGGGCTGTCGAGCAGGTTCAGGCGCAGCACGCCGTTCCTGTCGGTGGTCAGCTCGTGTGTCATCTTGCCGGCCTTGACCTCGACCAGGCGCTCGCTCCAGGGCACGCTGGTAGATTCCTCGCGCTTGCCTTTCTGCACTTCGCTGATCCTGGCCAGGTTCTGCTGGGCACGGCCGTTGGACGGCACGTTCATGAACGGGTTGAGCCCGTCCACGCCATAGCTGAGCCAGTCGTGGGTGATGCTGTCCGGCAGGTTGCCCAGGGCGAAGACATTGACCACGTTGGCACCCACGCCTGCCACCACGGCCACCGCACCCAGCGGGATCTCGTAGATCTCCCGCCAGGGTTGGTAAGGCGTATAGCGGTCATAGCTGCGGGTGACTTCGAATTCGGTGACTTCGAAGCGCTTCTGCTCATGCACGCGCACACGTCGTTGCGGAAGCTCCATCACCTTCGGCTCGCCGACATCGATCTGCAGGGTGTGCTCGAGCAGTTTGCGCTCGACGCGCTCCTCATGGTCGCTGCGCTGGGACATCTGATTGGCGCAGCCGCTGACGAGCAGGGCGCCGCACAGTGCGGCGCCCCCCAGGGGAAAGGTACTTCGCTTGAACATGATCACTCGTGCATTGGTTATCAGCGGCGAACGCGGGCCTGCAGGAAGGTCAGCACTTCATTGAGCGGCAACGACTGGGCGTCCTGCTCGGTGCGGTGCTTGTACTCCAGGTTGCCTTCGGCCAGGCCGCGATCGCTGACGACGATGCGGTGCGGGATGCCGATCAGCTCCATGTCGGCAAACTTGATGCCTGGGCTGGTCTTCTTGTCACGGTCGTCCAGCAGCACTTCGTAGCCGGCAGCAGTCAGCTCGGCGTACAGCTTGTCGGTCGCCTCGCGAACTACCTCGGTTTCGTAGCGCAGCGGTACCAGGGCGATCTGGAACGGGGCCAGGGCGTCGTTCCAGATGATGCCCTTGTCGTCGTAGCTCTGCTCGATGGCAGCGGCCACCACGCGGGACACACCGATACCGTAGCAGCCCATGGACAGGGTTACCGGCTTGCCGTTCTCGCCCAGTACCTGGCACTTCAGCGCCTCGCTGTACTTGGTGCCGAGCTGGAAGATGTGGCCCACTTCGATACCGCGCTTGATCACCAGGGTACCCTGGCCGTCCGGGCTCGGGTCGCCTTCGACCACGTTACGCAGGTCGGCGACCTGTGGAACCGGCAGGTCGCGCTCCCAGTTCACGCCGAAGTAGTGCTTGTCGTCGATGTTGGCGCCAATGCCGAAGTCGCTCATCAGGGCAACCGAGCGGTCGATAACGATTTCCAGCGGCAGGTTCAGCGGGCCGAGCGAGCCGGCGCCGGCACCGATGGCCTCGCGCAGTTCGGCGTCGGTGGCCATGACCAGCGGGTCGGCAACCTGTTCCAGCTTGGCCGCCTTGATTTCGTTGAGCTCATGGTCGCCACGCACGATCAGTGCTACCAGCTTGCCTTCCTCGGCACCACGCACGATCAGGGTCTTGACGGTCTTCTCGATCGGCAGGCCGAAGTTTTCCACCAGCTGGGCGATGGTCTTGGCGTTCGGCGTGTCGACCAGGCGCAGCTCCTCGGTAGGGGCCGGGCGCACGGTTTCACGCGGGATGGCCTCGGCCTTCTCGATGTTGGCGGCGTAGTCGGAGCTGTCGCTGAAGATCACGTCGTCTTCGCCGGACTCGGCCAGTACGTGGAATTCGTGCGAGTAGCTGCCACCGATAGAGCCGGTGTCGGCCTGCACTGGGCGGAAGTCCAGGCCCAGGCGGGTGAACACGTTGCTGTACGCCTGGTGCATGCGGTCGTAGGTTTCCTGCAGGGAAGCCTGGTCGGCATGGAACGAGTAGGCGTCCTTCATGATGAACTCGCGGCCGCGCATCAGGCCGAAGCGCGGGCGGATCTCGTCACGGAACTTGGTCTGGATCTGGTACATGTTGAGCGGCAGCTGTTTATAGCTGGACAGCTCGTTGCGGGCCAGGTCGGTGATCACTTCTTCGTGGGTCGGGCCGACGCAGAAGTCGCGCTGGTGGCGGTCCTTCAGGCGCAGCAGCTCGGGGCCGTACTGTTCCCAGCGGCCGGATTCCTGCCACAGTTCGGCTGGTTGGATGCTGGGCATCAGCACTTCCAGGGCGCCGGCGGCGTTCATTTCCTCACGCACCACGGCCTCGACCTTGCGCATCACCCGCAAGCCCATCGGCAGCCAGGTGTACAGGCCGGAGGCCAGTTTGCGGATCATGCCGGCACGCAGCATGAGCTGATGGCTGATGACCACTGCGTCGGCAGGGGTTTCTTTCTGGGTGGCGAGCAAATATTGACTGGTGCGCATGGTGAGCCGTGTCGATTGCCTAAGACATTGAAATGACCCCGCATTGTACGGGGGCGAAACGAAGGCGTACAGGATGCCCCAGGGCGTGACGCTTGTCAGCCAAGAAAAAGCCCGGCGTGATCGCCGGGCTTTTTCAGGTGCGGGGCACTGCAAGCCAGGCTTACAGGATGCTCAGCGGGTACTCCACGATCAGGCGCAGTTCGTCGATCGATGGGGAATCGTAGTAAACGCCATCGGAAGAGCGGTAGGTGGCCTGACGTACGCGGAAGCTCAGGTCTTTCGCCGGGCCGCTCTGCAGTACGTACTTGATATCGACGTCGCGTTCCCATTCCTTGCCGTTGCTGGTGCCGGCGACGTTGGCGTCGGTACCGCGTACATAACGGGTCATGAAGGTCAGGCCCGGGATGCCGTATTCGGCGAAGTTCAGGTCGTAGCGAGCCTGCCAGGATTTCTCGTCTTCGGCGTTGAAGTCGGAACGGGCCACGGAGTTGGCCAGGAAGATGGTGCCGCCACCGTCGATGCCATAGCCATAGTCGCCGTCGCCGGTGACTTTCTGGTAGGCCAGGGTGAAGGTGTGAGCGCCGATATTGTAGGCGCCCGACAGGCTGAACGCGCGGTTGTCCAGCTTGTCGCCATCGAATGCGAGGTAATCGGCCGAGCCTTCGCTCTTGGTGTCATAGATGTTGAAGTCGAACACCAGGCCTTGTTTGTCCGAGATCGGCAGTGCCCAGTTGACGTTGGCGTAGTACTTGCGCCAGTAGTCTTCAACCTTCGAGTAGTACAGGCTGGTGCTGAGGTTGTCGGTGAAGGCGTAGGTACCACCGACCACGTTGGCTTCCTTCAGGCCGAAGCTGTCCCGGTTGGTCTGCTCCTGGGCGGTCAGGCTGGTGAAGTGACCAGCATGCAGGGTCAGGCCCTCGATCTCGTTGCTGGTGATCAGGGTGCCCTGAGCGATTTCTGGCAGCAGGCGGCTGTCGTCAGTGGCGAAGACCGGCAGAGCGGTGAACTGGTCACCCACTTTCAGCACGGTGTCGGAGATGCGGAACTTGACCGCGCCGCCGCCCTTGGAATATTCATCCTGCGCACGACCGTCGGAGTCGTTCGGGAACAGGCCGGTATTGACGCGGCCCCTGCCGCTGTCCAGTTTCAGGCCGAGCATGCCGATGGCATCCACACCCACACCCACGGTGCCCTGGGTGAAGCCGGACTCGAAGGTGCCGAGGAAGCCCAGGCCGGTTTCTTCGCGACGGCTCTGGCCGCCTTCGTTGTTACGGAAGTCACGGCTGAAGTACAGCATGCGGGTCTTGACGTTCAGCTTGCTGTCTTCGATGAAACCTTTGGACTCGTCCTGGGAAGAGGCCAATGCCAACTGCGAGGTCCCTGCCGCAACGGCCAGGGCGATCATGCTCCACTTCATCACGCGCATCGTGATTTGCTCCTTTGGTTTTTAGGAAGAGTACCGCTGCGTCCAAGTGTTTTAGTTATATGGGGCAGCTCTTTCTTGTTATGTCGGCGAAAATGTATAGCACGCTGACTGTTGTTGGCGATATGGGTATAAACATCCTTTTCGGAACTTTTTCACCATGTCGCTTTTGAGTATTTCCATGTCGCAAATCACGCCCCGGTTTAAGGGCCGTACAACACCAGCGCTGTTTCTTTCACCGTAACGAACCTGTAACTACCGATTCCGGTTGGGGAAACTCCCTGGTAACCAATGCCGCTGTTGTTATTTGTCGCGTACACCTGTCGATGCAGATGTCGTGCCGACTTGGCGTGAAAGGAATGCAACAAGCGTGCTCAAAATTCGCAACGCTTCATGAAATTTTCACAAAACCTGCTACCGGGGGTCGGAAAGTGCCGTAAACACGGGGCGGGAGCCGCCTGACGGGGTGTCACAGTCGAGAATCATTAAAATTTGAAAAGCTGTCATGAAAGTCAATGTGTTACCGCAACTTGTTCATGCAGCGTCACCTTTGGGGTGGCAAGTGTGGTGCGAGGTGTACGGGTGGCCTCATTTTGGTGCGAAAAGTAGCGCTGTGTTACCGGGAACGTGCAGGGTATCCTTGCAGGCCTGTTTTCCGCGTGACGCGGGTTGGTTCTGCCTGAAGGAGATTTGCCGTGTTCGTCCTCGATTCGCGTTTGCAGCAGGATTCGCTGGTGCTGGGGGAGTTTGCGCTGTGCCAGTTGCTGCTGAGCAAGGATGCCAACTATCCATGGTTCATCCTGGTGCCCAAGCGCGCCGGCATCAGCGAACTGTTCGAGCTCGATGCTGCGGAGCAGCAGCAGTTGTGGCAGGAAACCACCAGCCTGGCCGGAGCGCTGAAAGCCAGCTACAGCGCCGACAAGATGAACGTGGCCACCCTGGGCAATGTGGTCAGCCAGTTGCACATGCACGTGATCGTGCGCCAGCGCGACGACGCCGCCTGGCCGGCACCGGTGTGGGGCAAGTGCCCGGCGGTGGCCTACACCGACGACCAGGTGCAAGCCATTCGCCAGCGCCTGCGCGGGCTGCAGCTCGCCGGCTACCAGGAGGCCTGACATGTCGCTTGAATCGCGAGTGGTTGAACTGGAAACACGCCAGGCGTTCCAGGATGACACCATCCAGGCGCTGAATGACGTGGTGGTCGAGCAGGGGCGGGTGATCGAGCGGCTGCAGTTGCAGATGGCCGAGCTGATCAAGCGTTACGAAGAGATGGTTGGCCAGTACGGCAGCGAAGGGGACGAGGCGCCACCGCCTCATTATTGATACCTGAACCCCTGCAGGAGCGGGCATGCCCGCTCCTGCAGGGGGTGGTTTCTGCAAGTTGGATCAGCGGCGGGTTACCGCAACCACATCCTCGGCCTGCAGGCCCTTGTCGCGGTGCATCACGGAAAACTCCACGCGCTGGCCTTCCACCAGGATGCGGTGGCCTTCGCCGCGAATGGCGCGAAAGTGCACGAAGATATCATCGCCCGAGTCGCGGGAGATGAAGCCGAAGCCTTTGGACGTGTTGAACCACTTCACGGTACCGGTATCACGATTGCCGGCATCCTGCGCCGCGTGCTGGCTGGCGCGTGCCTTGCGCGGGATGCGGGCAAAGCCCACGGCCAGGTGCACGGCCACGGCCAGCGCCGCGCAGACCAGTGCGGCCAGGTTGCCCATTTCCGGGCGGGCCAGCAGTGTCAGGGTCTGCAGCACCACGGCCACCACCAGCAGGGCACAGGCCAGGTGCTGCAACTGCTGCCGCGCGCCGCGGTAGTACAGTGGCACGACCGGGGCCAGCACCAGGTTGAGCAGGCCGAGCAGGGCAAGGTAGACCGCGTCGGGTTGTTGCAGGAAGGGTGTCGCATCGGTTTTCAGGCTGGGTATGAGCGATAGCAGCAAGGCTGCCACGCCCGTCACCAGATGGACGATCTTGAACATGGGGTTGGCTCACAGTTGATAAGGCCGATCACAGGAAGAGCTGGCAGCACGGTGCGCATGAGGTGTAGAGCGCGAACACGTGGCAGGCCAGCCTATGCACCCGGCAATGACAATCCGCACGGGTGGCACCATGCCTATTTAACAGTAAAGCCGCAGGCTACTCAAACCGCAGGCCGCGACGGGCGATGTGTTGCGCCATGTCACATGCGGCGTGTACCAAGTGTTGCTACAGTGGTCGTCACCTGCTTGGGTCTCAAGCCTTATGGAAAGGGGAACTTCATGGCAATCGATATCGGTATCAGTGAAGAAGATCGCAAGTCCATCGTCGATGGGCTGTCCCGCCTGTTGTCGGATACCTACGTGCTGTATCTGAAAACCCATAACTTCCACTGGAACGTCACCGGTCCGTCGTTCCGCACGCTGCACCTGATGTTCGAAGAGCAGTACAACGAACTGGCGCTGGCGGTCGACTCGATCGCCGAGCGCATTCGCGCTCTGGGCTTTCCGGCGCCGGGGGCTTATGCATTCTATGCGCGGCACTCCTCGATCAAGGAGGAAGAAGGGGTGCCGCCTGCCGACGAGATGATCCGCCAGCTGGTCCAGGGCCAGGAAGCCGTGGTGCGTACCGCGCGCAGCATCTTCCCGGTGGTGGACAAGGTCAGTGACGAGCCGACCGCCGACCTGCTGACCCAGCGCATGCAGGTGCACGAGAAAACCGCCTGGATGCTGCGGGTGCTGCTCGACGGCAAGTAATTGACCAGGGCTGTCACATGGCAATTTGAATGCAGCTTTCTTGTTCAAAATCCGAAAGCTTGCACAAACCTTGTGGGAGCGGGCATGCCCGCGAACACCGGCAAGGCCGGTGCCATCCACCGCGTCGCCTGCTTCGCGGGCTCGCCCGCTCCCACAGGTTTTCCGTCACGCTTACCCATCGAGTGTTTGCGCAGGAAGATTTTGCCGCTGCTTTAAGCTCGCCCATCAGCGCTTCATAGGCCACCTGGTACCTGTGACGAGGAAGTGTGGCGCATGATGCAAGCAAGCAAACGTGTGGCTGGCCAGGGGCGTTGGCCGGGTAAACAGTGCATCGACCCGTTCAAGGCGGATTTCGACATGTTGCAGACCCAGCCGGTGTCACGCTCGGTGCGGCTCAACGGCTTTTCCACCTGCCTGCGGCTGGAAGCCGTCTACTGGGGCATCCTGGAGCGCATCGCCGCGGCCAACCGCTGCTCGGTCAGCGCGGTGCTGTCCTACGTCGACCGCGAGGTACACCTGCGCCAGGGTGGGGTGCGCAACTTCAGCGGGCTGATCAGGGTGATCTGCGTCGCCTGGCTGCTGGACCCGCCAAGTGTGCGCTGATCGCCTGGCGGGCTGCGCAGTGCTTGCTAACCATATATAATCCCGCTTTTTGCTGCCCCGGCAGCCAGCGTTGTGGTTGACGAGAGACACCCATGCCCCTTTATGACTATCAATGTGCATCCTGCGAGCACCGCATGGAAGTGCTGCAGAAGATCAGCGCCGCGCCGCTGACCGATTGCCCGGCCTGCCAGGCGCCGGCGCTGAAGAAGCTGCTGTCGGTGCCAGGCTTCCGCCTGAGCGGTAACGGTTGGTACGAAACCGACTTCAAGACCGGGGCGAAAAAGAATCTGGCAGGCGGCGACAAGGCCGACTGAGTTGAATGCTGTGACCGGGTCTTGCAGTATTAGCCCTCTGCGGGCGGCCAAGGCCTCCACCGAATACACGAATCACGAGAAGCGAAACCACCATCATGATGCGCAGCCATTATTGCGGCCAACTGAACGAGAGCCTGGACGGCCAGGAAGTCACCCTTTGCGGCTGGGTCCATCGTCGCCGCGACCACGGCGGGGTGATCTTCCTCGACATCCGTGACCGCGAAGGCATGGCCCAGGTCGTGTTCGACCCGGATCGCGCCGAAACCTTCGCCGCTGCCGACCGCGTGCGCAGCGAATACGTCGTGCAGATCACCGGCAAGGTCCGCAAGCGCCCTGAAGGTGCGGTGAATGCCAACATGGCTTCCGGCGCCATCGAGATCCTCGGCTACCAGCTGAACGTGCTCAACGAAGCGGAAACCCCGCCGTTCCCGCTGAACGAATACTCCGACGTCGGCGAGGAAACCCGCCTGCGCTACCGCTTCATCGACCTGCGTCGCCCGGAAATGGCCGACAAGCTGCGCCTGCGTTCGCGCATCACCAGCAGCATCCGTCGCTTCCTCGACGAGAATGGCTTCCTCGACGTCGAGACGCCGATCCTGACCCGTGCCACCCCGGAAGGCGCCCGTGACTACCTGGTGCCTAGCCGTACCCACGCCGGTAGCTTCTTCGCCCTGCCGCAGTCGCCGCAGCTGTTCAAGCAGCTGTTGATGGTCGCCGGCTTCGACCGCTACTACCAGATCGCCAAGTGCTTCCGTGACGAAGACCTGCGTGCCGACCGCCAGCCGGAATTCACCCAGATCGACATCGAGACCAGCTTCCTCGATGAAAGCGAGATCATGGGCCTGACCGAAAGCATGATCCGCAAGCTGTTCAAGGAAGTGCTGGACCTGGAATTCGGCGAATTCCCGCACATGACCTTCGAAGAGGCCATGCGCCGCTACGGTTCCGACAAGCCGGACCTGCGTATTCCGCTGGAACTGGTCGACGTTGCCGACCAGCTCAAGGATGTCGACTTCAAGGTGTTCGCCGGCCCGGCCAACGATCCGAAGTGCCGCGTTACCGCCCTGCGCCTGCCAGGCGGCGCCAGCATGCCGCGCAGCAAGATCGACGAGTACACCAAGTTCGTCGGCATCTACGGTGCCAAGGGCCTGGCCTACATCAAGGTCAACGAGCGCGCCAAGGGCGTCGAAGGCCTGCAGTCGCCGATCGTCAAGAACATCCCCGAGGCCAACCTCAACACCATCCTCGACCGCGTTGGCGCCGTTGACGGCGACATCGTGTTCTTCGGTGCCGACAAGTTCAAGGTGGTCAGCGAAGCCCTGGGCGCGCTGCGTATCCGCCTGGGTCACGACTTCGAGCTGCTGACCTGCGAGTGGGCACCGATGTGGGTGGTCGACTTCCCGATGTTCGAAGAGAACGAAGACGGCAGCTTCACCGCGCTGCACCACCCGTTCACCGCGCCGAAGTGCACCCCGGAAGAGCTCGAGGCCAACCCGGCCGTGGCCCTGTCCCGTGCCTACGACATGGTCCTGAACGGTACCGAGCTGGGTGGTGGTTCGATCCGTATCCACCGTAAAGAGATGCAGCAGGCCGTGTTCCGCCTGCTGGGCATCGAGGCGGCAGAACAGGAAGAGAAGTTCGGCTTCCTGCTCGACGCCCTGAAGTTCGGTGCACCGCCTCACGGTGGCCTGGCCTTCGGCCTGGACCGCCTGGTCATGCTGATGACCGGCGCCCAGTCGATCCGTGAAGTGATCGCCTTCCCGAAAACCCAGAGCGCCGCGTGCGTCATGACCCAGGCCCCTGGCATGGTCGACGCCAAGGCCCTGCGCGAGCTGCACATCCGACTGCGCGAACAGACCAAGGTCGAGTAAGCAGTCCCCGGGCGCATCCACATGGATGCGCCTTTGCGTTTCGGCGCAGGCAATTTCCCGTCCCGCCCCGTACAGGGGCGGGGCTGTTTGTGATTCAAAGGATTCGGAGTCGTTATGGCTGGTCATTCCAAGTGGGCGAACATCAAGCACCGCAAAGAGCGCCAGGATGCCAAGAGAGGCAAGATCTTCACCAAGTGGATCCGCGAACTGACGGTCGCTGCCAAGCAGGGTGGTGCTGACCCGGCATCCAACCCGCGCCTGCGTTTGGCGCTGGACAAGGCCCTGGGCGCCAACATGAGCCGCGACATCATCGATCGTGCCGTGGCCCGTGGTGCCGGCACCAACGAAAGCGACAACGTCGAAGAGCTCAGCTACGAAGGTTACGGCCCGGGTGGCGTGGCGATCATGGTCGAGGCCATGACCGACAACCGCAACCGTACCGCCGCTGCCGTGCGTCATGCCTTCACCAAGTGTGGTGGCAACCTGGGCACCGACGGTTCGGTGGCCTACCTGTTCGAGCGCAAGGGGCAGATCAGCTTTGCCCCGGGCGTGGAAGAAGACGCGCTGATGGAAGCGGCGATGGAAGCCGATGCCGATGACGTGGTGGCCAACGACGACGGCTCGTTCGACGTGTTCACCTCGTTCAACAGCTTCTACGCCGTGCGCAATGCCCTGGAAGAGGCGGGCTTCAAGGCCGCTGACGCGGAAATCGTCATGCAGCCGACCACCAGCGCCGAACTCGACCAGGACGGTGCCGAGAAAGTACTCAAGCTGATCGACATGCTCGAAGACCTGGATGACGTGCAGAACGTCTACTCCAATGCCCAGATTTCCGATGAGATCATGGAAAACCTCGGCTAAGGTGTCCTGGCGATCCATGCCAGTTCTTTAAGTTTGTCAGCGCCTGTACCGGCCCTTTCGCGGGTAAACCCGCTCCCACAGGTACTGCACCACATTCAGAGTCGGTGCAGTACCTGTGGGAGCGGGTTTACCCGCGAAAGGGCCGGTACAGTTTGCAGAGATGCATCAATTTTTCGACAGGCACTATGACTCTGATTCTTGGTATCGACCCCGGCTCGCGCATCACCGGCTATGGCGTGGTACGCCAGACCGCCCGTGGTTGCGAGTACGTGGCGTCGGGCTGCATCCGCACCGGCAGCGGCGAGCTGCACGAGCGGTTGCAGATCGTTTTTCGTGGCGTGGGTGAAATCATCGCCCAGCACGGCCCGGTAACCATGGGCATCGAACGGGTGTTCATGGCCCGTAACGCCGACTCGGCGCTCAAGCTCGGCCAGGCCCGTGGCGCGGCCATCGTTGCCGCCGCCGAAGCCGGCCTGGAAATCGCCGAATACAGCGCCACCCAGGTCAAGCAGGCGGTAGCCGGTACCGGTGGGGCCAACAAGGAGCAGGTGATGATGATGGTCATGCACCTGCTGAAACTGACGCAAAAGCCGCAGATCGACGCCTCCGACGCCCTGGCCATCGCCCTGTGCCATGCCCATACCCGCTCCAGCCTGGTGCCGCATGGCCTGGCCACGGCAAGGCGACGCGGCGGGCGCTTGCGTCTGTAGGCGCTTCATGCGCTGATACACATTTTGTTCGGGTGATGCGTTCACCCGCTGCATTTGCTGATAGGGTTGAGCGGTCTTTGACCGGCTCCCCGAGAGGAAGGATCGGAACGTGATTGGACGTTTGCGCGGCACCCTGGCGGAAAAACAGCCGCCGCACCTGATTATCGACGTCAACGGCGTAGGTTACGAACTGGAAGTTCCCATGACCACGCTGTACCGTCTGCCCAAGGTGGGCGAACCCGTAACCGTGCACACCCACCTGGTGGTGCGCGAGGATGCTCACCTGCTCTACGGTTTTGCCGAAAAGCGCGAGCGCGAACTGTTCCGCGAACTCATCCGCCTGAATGGCGTAGGGCCGAAGCTGGCCCTGGCGCTGATGTCCGGGCTGGAAGTGGACGAGCTGGTGCGCTGCGTGCAGGCTCAGGACACCTCGGCCTTGGTGCGCGTGCCCGGTGTTGGCAAGAAAACCGCCGAACGCCTGCTGGTCGAGCTCAAGGACCGCTTCAAGGCTTGGGAAACGTCCCCGGCCATGTTCACCCTGGTCTCCGACGGGCCGCTGCCGGTCGCCAGCGCATCCACGGCCGAAGCCGATGCCGTCAGCGCCCTGGTTTCGCTGGGCTACAAGCCGCAGGAAGCCAGCAAGGCGATCGCCGCGATCAAGGACAAGGCCGGCCTGAGCAGTGAGGAGCTGATCCGCCGCAGCCTGAAAGGGATGATTACCAAGTGATCGAAGCCGACCGCCTGATCGCCGCCAGTGGCCGCGACCGTGAAGAAGTCCAGGACCGTGCGATCCGCCCGCTGCGGCTGGACGAGTACATCGGCCAGCCTGTGGTGCGCGAGCAGATGGCGCTGTTCATCCAGGCCGCCCGTGGCCGCAGCGAGTCGCTCGATCATACGCTGATCTTCGGCCCGCCCGGCCTGGGCAAGACCACCCTGGCCAACATCATTGCCCAGGAAATGGGCGTGTCGGTCAAGAGTACCTCGGGGCCCATCCTCGAGCGCCCGGGCGACCTCGCGGCCATGCTGACCAACCTCGAACCGCACGATGTGCTGTTCATCGACGAGATCCATCGGTTGTCACCGGTCGTCGAAGAGGTGCTGTACCCGGCGATGGAGGACTTCCAGCTCGACATCATGATCGGCGAAGGGCCTGCGGCCCGCTCGATCAAGCTTGACCTGCCGCCGTTCACCCTGGTCGGTGCCACCACCCGTGCCGGCATGCTCACCAACCCGCTGCGGGACCGTTTCGGTATCGTCCAACGCCTGGAGTTCTACAGCGACAAGGACCTGGCCACCATCGTCAGCCGTTCCGCCGGCATCCTCGGCCTGGCCATCGAAGACCAGGGTGCCTACGAGATCGCCCGCCGCGCCCGTGGCACGCCACGTATCGCCAACCGCCTGCTGCGCCGCGTGCGCGACTACGCCGAAGTGCGCGGCAAGGGCCAGATCACCAAGGCCGTTGCCGACATGGCGCTCAACCTGCTGGACGTCGACGAGCGCGGTTTCGACCACTCCGACCGCCGCCTGCTGCTGACCATGATCGAGAAGTTCGACGGTGGCCCGGTCGGCGTGGACAACCTGGCCGCGGCCATCAGTGAAGAGCGCCACACCATCGAGGATGTGCTCGAGCCGTACCTGATCCAGCAAGGCTACATCATGCGCACGCCGCGCGGCCGCGTGGTCACCCGGCATGCCTACCTGCACTTTGGCTTGAACGTGCCCGGGCGCCTGGGGGAGGGTGGGGATTTTTCCGAAACGGGCGATGAGTGACAGATCGAAAACGGCTTTTCGTGGTCCTACCGCTGGCATGCCGAGGGTGCGCTGGCAATAAGACATTAATGAAGAAAAAACAGTTGCCACAGCGGATTGGCAAGCTGAGGAGTAAGCACTAGAGTATGCGCGCGCAAAATGGCCTGGAACCGTTCGCACACCGTTGTCGTGTCTATTACGAAGATACCGATGCCGGTGGCGTGGTGTATTACGTCAATTACCTGAAATTCATGGAGCGCGCGCGTACCGAGCGGCTGCGGCACCTGGGCTTTTCCCAGGCGCAGCTGGCCGAAGACAACCTGCTGTTCGTGGTCCACTCCAGCGAAGCGCGCTATCACGCGCCGGCGCGGCTGGACGACGAGCTGCGGGTCACCGCGCAAGTACTTGAACTCAATCGCGCCAGCCTGCGCTTCGTGCAGCAGGTCTGGCGGGAAAAGGATGAAACGCTGCTCTGCGAAGGGCAGTTCCTGGTGGCCGCCGTGCGCGCCGACACTTTCAAACCCCGAGCCATACCCCCGGAGCTGCGTGACGCCTTTGCGGCGGACGGCTCGGGTACTCAATCGAATGCAGGAGAATAAGCGTGGAAGCTAACGTCGTCGACCATACCTCCATGTGGAGTCTGGTCAGCAATGCCAGTGTGCTGGTACAGCTGGTAATGCTGACCCTGGTGGCCGCCTCGGTCACCTCATGGATCATGATCTTCCAGCGCAGCACCATGCTGCGCGCCGGTCGTCGTGCGCTGGATGCCTTCGAGGAGCGCTTCTGGTCGGGCATCGACCTGTCCAAGCTGTACCGTCAGGCAGGCAGCAACCCAGACCCGGATTCCGGTGTCGAGCAGGTCTTCCGTGCCGGCTTCAAGGAATTCTCGCGCCTGCGCCAGCAGCCGGGCGTTGACCCGGACGCGGTCATGGAGGGTGTTGCCCGTGCCATGCGCGTAGCCATCTCGCGCGAGGAAGAAAAACTCGAGCAGAGCCTGCCGTTCCTGGCCACCGTCGGTTCGACCAGCCCGTACATCGGCCTGTTCGGTACCGTATGGGGCATCATGAACTCCTTCCGCGGCCTGGCCAGCGCCCAGCAGGCCACCCTGGCCACGGTTGCCCCGGGTATCGCCGAAGCGCTGATCGCCACCGCCATCGGCCTGTTCGCGGCAATCCCGGCGGTCATCGCCTACAACCGCTTCTCGGCCCGCAGCGAAGTGCTGATCGGCCGTTACTACACCTTCGCCGACGAGTTCCAGGCGATCCTGCACCGCAAAGTGCACACCAGCGAAGAGTAATCAGGTAGAAGCCCATGGCCCGAGTTCGCCACAAACGCAAGCCCGTCGCCGAGATGAACGTGGTGCCCTACATCGACGTGATGCTGGTACTGCTGGTCATCTTCATGGTGACGGCGCCCATGCTCAACCAGGGCGTGAAGGTAGACCTGCCCAAGGTTTCCAGTGAAGCCTTGCCGCAGGACAACAACGTCCAGATCCTCACCATCTCCATCAAGGCCGACAAGACCTACTACTGGAACCTCGGCAGCGAAGTCGATACCGACAAGCAGATGGACAAGGCCATGACCTTGCCTGCCATGACCGACGCGGTGACCAAGATCATTGCCGCCGGCCGTGACCAGGGCAAGCAGACCCAGGTGTTCATTCGTGGCGACAAGGCTGTCGACTATGGCGCGGTCATGGGTGCCATGGGCGGGTTGCAGAAGGCCGGTGTCGGTAACGTTGGCCTGATTACCGAGGCGCCCTGATGCAACAGCGAGAGCCATCCGCCTCGGAAAGCTACTTCTGGCCCAGTATCTGGGCCATCGGCCTGCATGTGCTGGTGTTCGCCCTGCTGTTCGTCAGTTTTGCCATGACGCCTGAGCTGCCGCCATCCAAGCCGATCGTCCAGGCTACCCTGTACCAGCTCAAGTCCAAGAGCCAGGCGACCACCCAGACCAATCAGAAGATTGCCGGGGAAGCGAAGAAAACCGCTTCGCGCCAGACCGAGGTCGAGCAGCTGGAACAGAAGAAGGTCGAGCAGGATGCCGTGAAGGCCGCGGAACAAAAGAAAGCCGACGCCGCTCAAAAGGCCGAAGAGGCTCGCGAGGCCGCCGAAGCCAAGAAAGCCGAGGCAGCTGCCGAAGCCGCCGAGGCCAAGAAAGCCGCCGAAGCCAAGAAGGCCGAAGAGGCGAAGAAGGCTGCCGAGAAGCAGCAGGCCGACATCGCCAAGAAGAAGGCCGAGGAAGAAAAGAAAAAAGCCGAAGAAGAGGCCAAGAAAGAGGCCGCTGAAGAGGCGAAGAAACAAGCCGCCGAGGACGCCAAGAAAAAGGCGGCCGAAGAGGCCAAGAAGAAAGCAGCCGAGGACGCCAAGAAGAAAGCGGTAGCCGAGGAAGCGAAGAAGAAGGCAGCTGAAGAGGCCAAGAAAAAGGCCGCTGCAGATGCCCAGAAGAAAAAGGCACAGGAAGCGGCCCGCAAGGCGGCGGAAGACAAGAAAGCCCAGGCCCTGGCCGAGCTGTTGTCCGACACCACCGAACGGCAGCAGGCGCTGGCCGACGAGCAGGGTGACCAGGTGGCCGGCGACTTCGACGACCTGATCCGCATGCGCGCGGCCGAGGGCTGGGCACGTCCGCCTTCCGCGCGCAAGGGCATGACGGTGGTCCTGCAGATCAACATGTTGCCGGACGGTACCATCACCAGCGTCAGCGTGGCCCGGTCCAGTGGTGACGGCCCGTACGACAGCTCGGCGGTGGCAGCAGTGAAGAACATCGGTCGTCTGACCGAGATGCAGGGTATGAAGCCGAGCGATTTCAACCAATATCGTTCGTTCAAGATGACATTTACACCTGAGGATCTAGCGTTGTGATTAAACGTCTGAGAGGACTGCTGGTCATGCTGTGCTGCGTGGCAGGCATGGCCGTGGCAGAGGAAAAGAACATCCTGGTCACCAGCGGCAGCGACCGGGCCACGCCCATCGCGGTAGTGCCGTTCGGTCTGCAGGGCGGCAGCGTGCTGCCGGAAGACATGGCCGACATCATCGGCAACGACCTGCGCAACTCCGGCTACTACTCGCCGATTCCGCGGCAGAACATGATCAGCCAGCCGTCGCAGGCCAGCGAAGTGATCTTCCGTGACTGGAAAGCGCTGGGCGCGCAGTACGTGATGGTCGGCAGCATCGTGCCGTCGGGCGGTCGCCTGCAGGTACAGTACGCGCTGTTCAACGTCGCCACCGAGCAGCAGGTGCTGACCGGTAGCGTGGCGGGCAGCGTCGACCAGCTGCGCGACATGGCGCACTACATTGCCGACCAGTCGTTCGAGAAGCTCACTGGCATCAAGGGTGCGTTCTCCACCCGCATGCTGTACGTGACGGCCGAGCGCTTCTCCACCAACAACACCCGCTATACCTTGCAGCGTTCGGACTACGACGGTGCACGTGCAGTTACCCTGCTGCAATCGCGTGAACCGATCCTGTCGCCACGCTTTGCTCCGGATGGCAAGCGCATCGCCTATGTTTCGTTCGAGCAGAAGCGCCCGCGCATCTTCGTCCAGCACATCGATACCGGTCGCCGCGAGCAGGTCACCAACTTCGAAGGCCTGAACGGTGCGCCAGCCTGGTCGCCGGATGGCACGCGCCTGGCGTTCGTGCTGTCGAAGGACGGCAACCCGGACATCTACGTGATGAACGTGGCTTCGCGCCAGATCAGCCGTGTCACCGCCGGCCCGGGCATCAACACCGAGCCGTTCTGGGGCAAGGATGGCAACACCCTGTACTTCACCTCCGACCGTGGCGGCAAGCCGCAGATCTACAAGCAGTCGGTCGGTGGCGGTGGTGCCGAGCGTGTAACTTTCGTGGGTAACTACAACGCCAACCCGAAACTGTCGGCGGACGAAAAGACCCTGGTGATGATCCATCGCCAGCAGGGCTTCACCAACTTCAAAGTTGCGGCCCAGGATTTGCAACGCGGAAGTGTAAAGATTCTCTCGGAAACGAGTCTTGATGAGTCTCCCACTGTTGCGCCAAACGGCACCATGCTAATCTACGCCACCCGCCAGCAGGGCCGGGGAGTCTTGATGCTCGTGTCGCTTAATGGCCGCGTGAGGCTCCCACTTCCTACCGCTCAAGGCGAAGTCAGAGAACCGTCCTGGTCCCCTTACCTGAACTGATTGCGGCGTAATACTTTTGCTTAACACACTGGGGTTTCATTAGGAGTTTCACGATGGAAATGCTGAAGTTTGGTAAATTTGCTGCGCTGGCTCTGGCCATGGCCGTAGCTGTAGGTTGCTCCTCGAAGGGCGGTGACAACGCAGGCGAAGGCGCTGCCGTAGATCCGAACGCTGGCTACGGTGCCAACACTGGCGCTGTTGACGGCTCCCTGAGCGAAGAAGCTGCCCTGCGCGCAATCACCACCTTCTACTTCGAATACGACAGCTCGGACCTGAAGCCAGAAGCCATGCGCGCTCTGGACGTTCACGCCAAGGACCTGAAAGCCAACGGCAACCGCGTTGTCCTGGAAGGCAACACCGACGAGCGCGGCACCCGCGAGTACAACATGGCTCTGGGTGAGCGTCGTGCCAAGGCCGTCCAGCGCTACCTGGTTCTGCAGGGCGTTTCCCCTGCTCAGCTGGAACTGGTCTCCTACGGTGAAGAGCGTCCGGTTGCCACTGGCAACGACGAGCAGTCCTGGGCTCAGAACCGTCGCGTAGAACTGCGTAAGTAAGTTCTTATGCGTATGTGCCGCCGTGTAGTAACCGTCCTCGCACTCAGCCTGCCGCTCGCGGCCTGGGCTGAGGTCCCTGTAGTTGATGACAACGCAGGCAGCTATCCGCCTGCGGGTTATGGCACGAGCGGCGCCTATGCCGGGTCAGGGGCTTCGGCCCCTGCCTCTGCACAGGGCCAGCTGTTCATGCAGCTGCAACAGATGCAGGATCAGCTTTCCCGCCAGCAAGGCATCATCGAAGAGCTGCAGAACGATGTGTCGCGCATGAAGCAGGAAAACCTGGAGCGTTATCAGGACCTGGACCGTCGCATCAACAGTGGCGCCGCGCCTGCCGCGACCCCTGACAATTCCTCCGGTGGTGGTGCATCCAATGCCGCCCCCGATGCAGCAGCAGGTGCTGCTGCGCAACAACCGGCCGCCAGTAGCGAGCCTGGTGATCCGGCGAAAGAAAAGCTCTACTACGATGCCGCTTTCGACCTGATCAAGCAGAAAGACTTCGACAAGGCCAGCCAGGCGTTCAACGCCTTCCTGCGCAAGTACCCCAACAGCCAGTACGCCGGCAATGCCCAGTACTGGTTGGGTGAAGTGAACCTGGCCAAGGGCGACCTGCCGGCTGCCAGCCAGGCCTTCGCCCAGGTCAGCCAGAAGTATCCGAAGCACAGCAAGGTGCCGGATTCGCTGTACAAGCTGGCCGACGTCGAGCGCCGCATGGGCCACACCGACAAGGTCAAGGGTATCCTGCAGCAGGTCATCACCCAGTACCCCGGCACCTCGGCCGCGCAACTGGCTCAGCGTGACCTGCAGAAGCTCTAAGCAGTACCGCTTGAAAGAAACCCGCGCTTGTCGCGGGTTTTTTCGTTAGAATCACTGCCCTTTTTTCGTAAACACGCTGCTGCGGATAACGCTATGTCGAGTCCGCGACAGTGCCTGACGGAGGCGGGCAGCCTGTTTAGCTGTCACGCCCGTGGCGAGCATGCAAGACACATTACGCATCACCGAAGTCTTTTACTCCTTGCAGGGTGAAACGCGAACGGCTGGGTTGCCCACGGTATTCGTGCGCCTCACCGGTTGCCCCCTGCGCTGCCAGTACTGTGACAGTGCCTATGCCTTCAGTGGCGGTACCGTCCGCACCCTCGATTCGATCCTTGAGCAGGTCGCCGGCTTCAAGCCGCGCTACGTCTGCGTCACCGGTGGCGAGCCATTGGCCCAGCCCAACGCCTTGCCGCTGTTGCAGCGCCTGTGTGACGCCGGTTACGAGGTGTCGCTGGAAACCAGCGGCGCGCTGGATATTGCCGGCACCGATACCCGCGTCAGCCGCGTGGTCGACCTGAAGACCCCTGGCTCCGAAGAGTCGCACCGTAACCGCTACGAGAACATCGAGCAGCTGACCCGCAACGACCAGGTCAAGTTCGTCATCTGTTCCCGCGAGGACTACGACTGGGCGGTCTCCAAGCTGATCCAGTACAACCTGGCCGAGCGTGCCGGCGAGGTACTGTTCTCGCCCAGCCACCACCAGGTGAACGCCAGCGAGCTGGCGGACTGGATCGTCGCCGACAACCTGCCCGTACGTTTCCAGCTGCAGCTGCACAAGCTGCTGTGGAACGACGAACCCGGACGTTGATTGAGGAGCAAGCACACATGACCGACAAACGCGCAGTAATCCTGTTGTCCGGCGGCCTGGACTCGGCCACCGTGGTCGCCATGGCCAAGGCCGAAGGCTACAGCTGCTACACCATGAGTTTCGACTACGGCCAGCGCCACCGCGCCGAACTGAACGCCGCCGCCCGCGTTGCCCGCGACCTGGGTGTGGTCGAGCACAAGGTGATTGGCCTGAACCTGGACGGCATCGGCGGTTCGGCTTTGACCGACAGTAGCATCGAAGTGCCGGAAACCCCGGGTGAAGGCATCCCGGTCACCTACGTGCCGGCGCGCAACACCGTGTTCCTGTCCCTGGCCCTGGGCTGGGCAGAGGTGCTGGAAGCCCGTGACATCTTCATTGGTGTGAATGCCGTGGATTACTCCGGCTACCCCGATTGCCGCCCCGAGTTCGTCGAAGCCTTCGAGCGCATGGCCAACCTGGCGACCAAGGCTGGCGTCGAAGGGCAGGGCTTCCGCATCCAGGCGCCGCTGCAGAACATGAGCAAGGCGCAGATCGTGCAGGCCGGTATGGCTCGCGGCGTGGACTACAGCCTGACCGTTTCCTGCTACCAGGCCGACGATGACGGCCGTGCCTGCGGCAAATGCGACAGTTGTCGCCTGCGTGCCGACGGCTTCAAGGCCGCCGGAGTCGAAGATCCGACGCGGTATTTTTGAAAAAAGTTTGATGGGGTGTTGATTTCCCGTTAGAAATCAGTATTATACGCGCCATCCAACGGGTCGTTAGCTCAGTTGGTAGAGCAGTTGGCTTTTAACCAATTGGTCGTAGGTTCGAATCCTACACGACCCACCATACGCAGTACGTCAAAGCCCGCTACCGGCAACGGTGGCGGGCTTTTTCGTTTTCGGCTGCTTGTACTGGCCTCATCGCCGGCAAGCCAGCTCCCACAGGGCTTGCGCATGACTCGAGGCTAATGCGGACGAGGTGGGAGCTGGCTTGCCGGCGAAAGGGGCGCAAAGCGCCCCCAGGCTTATTCAGCCCACTCTGGATCCCCGGTAAATACCACGGTCAGCCAACGGTCCGGACCTTCACCACCCACGGCATCACCGATCTCGTTACGCCACGCATCCCATTCATCGATGGTTTTCGCGGCCATGGCCTTCGGCACGATGAAATACAGTTCGATCTCCCGCGAGCGCCCGACCTTGGCCACGTAGGCGCGGTACGACTGCAACCCATGGCGTGCGACGAAGGCCTTGGCGACTTCATCCACGTGCAGCTTGAGGTCGCCAGGGGTCACCAGGAAAATTTCCGAAAGGGCCTGGCGCACCACCGACATCGGTAACGGCACGATCACCAGGCAGACCAGCGCCAGCACCGCCGGGTCGATATACGGCGACACCCACTCCAGCGATGTGCCCTGCACCGCATAGCCAAAGCAGAAGGCGATCAGCAGCGCGGCGGTGATGCTGGCCGACATTACCCAGCCCTTGACGTCCATGCGTACGAAATCCGAGCCCAGCTTGCGGTTGGCGCGGGCCTCGACAATGGCGATGGTCACGCAGGCGATCACGGTCAGTACCGCGTAGACCATGGCGATGCCGAACTCCAGGTGACGCCCGCCTTGCAGCAGGCTGCTGACGGCGTTGATCAGCGCATAGATGGCCACGCCGCTGAGCAGGATGCCGTTGAGCGCCAGCACCATGGGCTCCAGGTGCCAGAAGCCCATGGTGAAGCGCTCGCGCAACTTGCGTGACATTTGCACGCTGGTGGTGTGCGCGGTAATCAGCCTGACCACCACCAGCGACAGCCCGCTCATGCTGGCATCGACCAGCGAATAGACGCCGTCGAACACGATGGAGAACGAGCCGGAGGCCAGGCCGAAGGCGATGCCGATGATGGCGATGAAGAGGGTGACGGCGATCGAGGTGCGTAACAGGCCCTGTTCGCTGGTGATGTCGAAGACGGAAGATCTGGTTGGGGTTTGCATGATTGTGCTCGGTAAATAGCCCTGCTGCTATGTTGTATGTGCTGGCCTCTTCGCGGGTAAACCCGCTCCCACAGGGTTATGCTCTGACCTTGAAGGCAGCGCCGGACCTTGTGGGAGCGGGTTCACCCGCGAAGAGGCCCTGACAGGTTAGACGCGGAACTGCTCCATCAGCGCCTGCTGCTGGTTGGCCAGCCGGTTCAGGGCCTGGCTGATCCGCGCTGACTCATCGGCCTGGCCTGCCAGCGATTCGGTCACATCGCGAATGCCGGCCACATTACGGTTCACCTCTTCGGCTACGGCGCTCTGCTCTTCAGCCGCCGAGGCAATCTGCAGGTTCATGTCGCTGATCACCGCCACTGCCTCGCCAATACGTTGTAGCGCCGGCAACGCCTGTTCCATCCGCGCGGCGCTGTCCTGGGCCTGGCGCTGGCCTTCGTGCATGGCACCCACCACATCCTGGGTGCCTTGCTGCAAGCCTTCGATGACCTGGCGAATTTCCTCCACCGACACCTGGGTGCGCTGGGCCAGGCCACGCACTTCATCGGCCACCACGGCAAAACCACGCCCGGCTTCGCCTGCACGGGCGGCTTCGATGGCGGCGTTGAGTGCCAGCAGGTTGGTTTGCTCGGCAATGGTGCGGATCACTTCCAGCACCGAACCGATCTGCCCGCTGCGGCCTTCCAGCGCGCGTGCCTCGCCCATGGCGGTGTTCATGCCGGCGGCCAGGCGGTCGATGCCCTGGCGGGTGCTGTCGATCAGTTGCAGGCCCTCGCGGCTGGCTTGGTCGGCAGCGCGTGCGGCCTGGGCCGCCTGCGAAGCGTTATGGGCGACATCCAGAGCGGTGGCGCTCATTTCATTGGCGGCGGTGGCCACCTGTTCGATCTCACGGTGCTGTTGCTGCATGCCGTTGCTGGTCTGGCTGGCGATGGCTGCCGACTGGTCGGCGGTGCCGCGGGCTTCCTGCAGTGAGCCTTTGACCTGGGCTATGACCGGCTGCAGTTTGTCGAGAAAACGGTTGAACCAACCGGTGAGTTGGCCCAGTTCGTCCTGGCGGGCATAGTCCAGGCGGCGGGTGAGGTCGCCTTCGCCGCTGGCGATGTCTTCCAGGCGCGCGGCCACGGCCAGGATTGGCCGGGTCACCCCGCGCGCGGTCAGCCACACCAGCAGCAAACCGACTACCGCAGCGCCCAGGCCAACCAGCAGGCTGGTGAGGTTGGCGCTGTGGTTGTGCGCATCCAGGCGCTGGTTGAGGGCGACGGCAGGCGCCTGCAGCACGCTTTCCGGCAGTTCCAGCAATACCTGCCAAGGGGCGGCATCAGGGATTGGCGTGAACGGATGGGCAACACGCAGCAGGCCGTCGGCTACCGCCTTGTCCATGGGCTCGCCGAGCTTGCTGTCGTCGCGGCTGTTGCCGGCCAGCAGGCCGGCCGCGCTGGCGATACTGACCTGGCCCTGGCCATCGAACAGCTCCCGGCGGCCGTCCAGGCTCAGCTGTTGCAGGTTGGCCAGGCCGATGTCCAGGCCGACCACGCCGACCACCTTGCCGTGCTCCAGCAGCGGCAGGGCGATGCTGGTCATCAGCACCTGGCGGCCATTCACTTCGTCGAGGTATGGCTCGAGCATGCAGGTTCTGGCAGTGTCCTGCGGGCAGGTCAGCCAGCGGTTCTTCGCCACACCGTTGCTGCCGATGCTGGCGTCACCGAGCATCGATTCCGGCATGGCTTCAAGCTCCAGGGTGCCGGGGCGGGGTTGTGACCAGTACAGCGAGAAGCGCCCGCTCTCATTGCTGCCCATTGCATCCTGGCCGAGGTACTGGTTGTCCGGGTCCAGGGCGTTGGGCTGGAACACCAGGTACAGGCCGATCACATCCGGGTTGCCGGCCAGGCTGGCTCGGGCCTGGCGCGTCAGTTCGGCGCGCAGGTCGTTGCCGCCACGGGCCTTGAGCACCTGCACCAGGCGGGCAAAGCCATTGCCGTACTGGTAGGCGTCCATGAAATAGCGCTGGATGCGCAGGGCCTGGGTTTCGGCATGGGCCTGCAGGCGCAGGCGTGCGCTGCTGTCGAGCATTTCGGTGTTGGCCTGGTTGACCAATGCCGCGCTGCGCCGCGCCTGGGCCAGCGATGTGGTTACCAGCAGGGCGACAATGGCCAGCAGGCACAGGCCGGCGAGCAGGGTGATCTTCCACTGGATGGAGAGGCGACGCAGCGGCATGAGGGCTTTCCTTTTCGATCAAATGCAACGCCCGCGATCAGGCGCGGGCGTTGTCGGCAGCATGGGTCATTCAGCGATGTAGTTGGGCGGGGAGACCCTGAAGGCTTTGGTCAGCCAGGCCAGGTACAGCAGGCCGAGCAGTGCCCAGACGCCACCGAACAGCAGCGAGTGTGCGTTCAGGTCCAGCCACAGCGAGACGATGATGCAGAAGCCGATGGTGGGTGCCACCAGGTATGTCAGCTGGTTGGCCAGGCCCTGGCGCTTGCCTTCGCGCAGGTAGCAGTGGTTGATCACCGACAGGTTGACGAAGCTGAACGCGACCAGCGCACCGAAGTTGATGATCGAGGTGGCGGTGACCAGGTCGAAGAAGATCGCCGACAGCGAAATCAGCCCCACCACCGCGATGTTCAGCACCGGCGTCTTGTAGCGTGAGTGCAGGCGGGCGAACAGGCTGGCCGGGATCACGTTGTCGCGGCCCATCACGTACAGCAGGCGCGACACGCTGGTCTGCGAGGCCAGGCCCGAGGCGATGGTGTTGATCACGGTGCAGGCGATGAAGATCGATTGGAACAACTTGCCGCCGACGTACAGGGCGATTTCCGGCAGTGCCGCTTCCTGGTCGTGGAAGCGGGACATGGTCGGGAAGTAGGCCTGGATGAAGTACGACACGGTGATGAACACCAGGCCGCCAATCAGGGCGGTGAGGAAGATCGCGCGAGGGATGGTCTTGCCCGGGTCGCGGGTTTCTTCGGACAGGCAGGTGACCGCGTCGAAGCCGAGGAACGAGAAGCACAGGATGGTCGCACCGGCGGCCAGGGCGCTGAGCTGGGTCTGGTCGTCGGCGAACGGCAGCAGGCTCCAGGCGGTACCCAACCCTTCACCCTGGTCCAGGCCGCGCACGCACAGGTAGATGAACACGGCGATGATCGCCACCTGCACGGCCACGAACAGCAGGTTGAAGTGCGCCACCAGGTTCACGCTGCGCATGTTGATCAGGCTGATCAGGGTGACGAAGCCGGCCACCCACATCCACTCCGGTACTTCCGGGAACATGGCCGAAAGGTACAGCTTGGCCAGCAAGGCGTTGACCATTGGCAGCAGCAGGTAGTCCAGTAACGACGACCAGCCGACCAGGAAGCCGACGTGCGGGTTGATCGCGCGCTGTGTGTAGGTGTAGGCCGAGCCCGACTGCGGGAAGCGCCTTACCAGGGTGCCGTAGCTCACGGCGGTGAACAGGATCCCGGCCAGTGCCAGGATGTAGGCGCTGGGTACGTGGCCGGCAGTAATCCCGGAAACGATACCGAAGGTGTCGAACACGGTCATCGGGGTCAGGTAGGCCAGACCGATGATGATCACGTGCCAGAGGCGCAGGGTTTTGCGGAGTTGGCCGTTGCCGGAAGCGCTGTGGTCAGGCTGCATGCTGGCATGGCTCCTGCGGCTGGGCGTAAACGGCGGGCACGGTGTACTGCGCATGCGGCAAGGGCGAGCGGGTGGGCTCCATGTTGTTCACCTTTATTGTTGGAGCAGCGGGGGCGCGGAGGAGCGCGCAAAGTGGTGAAAATAAAAAACGATGGGTAGCTTAGTGTCAAGTTAAACATGACAAGATGTTGCTGGATTGAAATATTTATCGATTAAAGTGGGGTTTTGTTCGGTTTTTGCGCGTTTTTTTGCGGTTATGATCAATTCTGGTGTTCGCAAAAATTAACGAATGCCGGTTTCCCTCGGAAGGTATGTCAGGCGTTTCCCAAAAACCGGATTTCTCGAGCCTGGCCAGCGCCAGGGCTGGGCTGCAGTGGTACTCTTGGCGTCCTGTGTGGCCCTTGGCCGCCTACGAAGCCCATATGGACAGCAATCGGTTCTATTCATGAAGAAATCAGTTGGCATCCTTTCCGGCCTGGCTATCGCCATCGCCGTCGCAACCACCGCTGGCGCCTGGTACACCGGCAAGCAGCTGCCTGCGGAGCTGGACAACGCCCTGGTCCGCAGCAACGCGGAACTCAAGAAGGCCCTGGTGAGCACCGGTGGCAGCATGAGCATCGAACGGGTGTCGCTGGAGCAGCATTTCTTCAGCAGTACCGCCCAGTACCGGCTCAAGGCCCGCGATATCAACCTGGGCGAAGGCGAAGTGGTGAATTTCGACGTTGGCGTGACCGACCAGATCGAGCACGGCCCGTTCCCCTGGTCGCGGGTAAAGGCACTGAAGCTGATGCCGGTGCTGGCAGTCAGCAACAGCACGCTGCAGAAGGACGACGCCACCGCGCCGTGGTTCGCCGCAGCGGGCGAGCAGGCCCCGGTCAGCGCACAGACCAGCCTGGGCTACGACGGCAATGTGGTCAGCCAGGTGCAGCTGGCACCGGTCAAGCTCGACGAAGCGGATGGCAACAGCCTCGACTTCTCGGGCATGCAACTGCAAGTCAGTGGTGACCAGGAAGGCAAGGCCTCGAGCTTCCACGGCCAGGCCGATCGGTTCGTGATGAAACTGGTACGCGATGACCAGCCACCTGCCACCTTCGAGCTCAATGGCCTGAAGGTCGGCGGCCAGCTGGCGGCCACCGCGCACCAGGCCATCTACGTGGGCAACGTCGACCTGGCGCTGGCCGAAACCAAGGTCACCCTGGGGCCCAAACAGCAGGTGCTGGTGGTCAAGGGGCTGGAGCAGAACGCCCTGCAAACCCTTGACGGCCCGGATACCGTGGGTGGCCGCGTGGAGTACAAGGTCGGGGATATCACCTGGGATGGTCGTGCGGTGGGCAAGGCGCAGATGGCGGTGAGCATCACGTCGGTCAACGCGCCGGCGCTACAGGCGTTGTCGACGTGGTACCAGGCGCACCTGCCGGAATTCGAGGCCGCAGCTGCCGCTGGCCAGCCGGTGCCGGAAATCCAGATGGACGATGAGGAGAAGGCCAGGTTCCAGGGCGAGCTGCAGAAACTGCTGGCTGCCAAGCCCCGGGTGGCGGTGGAAAACCTGTCGTTCAGGACCGCCAATGGCGAAAGCCGCTTTGACCTGTCGATGGGCTTCGCCGCCCCGGCCAGCTTCGACCTGCCGCCTGACCAGTTGAGCAAGCAACTGATCACCGAGGTGAAGAGCAAGCTGTCGTTGTCCAAGCCGATGATCGGTGACCTGGCAACCTTGCAGGCACTGCTGGATGGCCAGACCGACGCCCAGGCCATTGCCATGCAATCGAGCCAGGCCGGGGAAATGGTCGGCATGATGGCGCTGCAGAGTGGCATGGCCACCGTGCAGGGCAATGATGTGGTGAGCAGCCTGCACTATGCCGACGGCATGGTCGACTTCAACGGCAAGAAGATGACCGTGGAAGAGTTCGCCATGCTCATGGCGGCGCAGCTGGCGGCCCTGTCGCCGCAGGGCTGATCGTTTCTCCTGTTCCTCCCACAGGTTACTCTTTGCCCCCGAGGGCAGCGCTGTACCTGTGGGAGCGGGCGTGCCCGCGAAGAGGCCAGCACAGGCAACACAAAAACCACTTTAGAAATCGCTGGATTGTCTGTAGCCTTCGGCCTCCGATAATAATCCGCGCCCGCAGAGGGCCGTGGCGGCCTTCGTGCCGTCCGGCACCCTTAGCCGATCTGTCAGGGCCGGGTGATACACTCGATTTGACGCGCGCACGCGCCTGCAGGTCCAGCGATCATGACCCAGATTTCCGAACGCCTGTTGGTTCAGGCCCACCTCGACGCCAAGCAGCCAAACCCGCTGACAGCCGAGCAGGAGGCCGAATACCGTGCGGCCATCGCTGCCGAGCTCAAGGCCCAGAACGCCGTGCTGGTCGCCCACTATTACTGCGACCCGGTCATCCAGGCGCTGGCCGAAGAAACCGGCGGCTGCGTGTCCGACTCGCTGGAAATGGCCCGCTTCGGCAAGAACCACCCGGCCGAAACCGTGATCGTTGCCGGTGTGCGCTTCATGGGCGAAACAGCGAAAATCCTCACCCCGGAAAAGCGCGTGCTGATGCCCACCCTGGAGGCCACCTGCTCGCTCGACCTGGGCTGCCCGGTAGAAGAGTTCTCGGCCTTCTGCGACCAGCACCCCGAGCGTACCGTGGTGGTCTATGCCAACACTTCCGCTGCCGTGAAGGCCCGCGCCGACTGGGTGGTGACCTCGAGCTGCGCACTGGAAATCGTCGAAAGCCTGATGGACAACGGCGAAACCATCATCTGGGGCCCGGACCAGCACCTGGGGCGTTACATCCAGAAGCAAACCGGTGCCGACATGCTGCTGTGGGACGGTGCCTGCATCGTTCACGAAGAGTTCAAGTCGCGCCAGTTGGCCGACATGAAGGCGCTGTACCCGGATGCGGCGATTCTGGTGCACCCCGAGTCGCCGGAAGCGGTGATCGAGCTGGCCGACGCGGTGGGCTCCACCAGCCAGCTGATCAAGGCTGCCCAGACCCTGCCGAACAAGACCTTCATCGTCGCCACCGACCGCGGCATCTTCTACAAGATGCAGCAGCTGTGCCCGGACAAGGAGTTCGTCGAAGCCCCCACCGCCGGTAACGGCGCGGCATGCCGCAGCTGCGCGCACTGCCCGTGGATGGCGATGAACACCCTGGAGCGTGTGCTGGATTGCCTGCGTAATGGCACGAACGAGATCTTTGTTGACCCGGCGCTGGTGCCGAAGGCGATCAAGCCGCTGAACCGGATGCTGGACTTTACCCAGGCAGCGCGCCTGAAGTTGTCTGGTAACGCCTGACGCCAGACCGCGTCGCTTTCTTCGCGGGTAAACCCGCTCCCACAGGTACAGCGCAGCGCTCACGGGCGGTGCGGTCCCTGTGGGAGCGGGTTTACCCGCGAAAGGGTCCTCAACGCCCCATCATTTCCTGAACCATGCGCTGCTGCTCCATGATCTCGCGCTGGCGCTGGTCAATCTGTGCTGCCAGCGGGAAGTTCCCACCCGACCGGCGCTTGGCGTAATCCAGCTGCTGGATGGCCTGGTCGAAGTCGCCCACCAGGGTGAAGTACTCGGCCCGCGCCCGGTGCAAGCCAATGGTATTGCCCGAAAGGCCCCGCACTTCGGCCATGTCGTACCACACGTCCGGGTCATCCGGCCGGCTCTTCACCAGTTCGTTCAGCACCTTTTCCGCCTCGGCGGGCTTGTTCAGCTTCACCAGCAGATCGGCACGCACCTGCTTCAGCGGGTAGTTGCCCGGGTACAACCCCTGCATGCGTTCGGCGCGCTGCTGCGCGTCGGCCAGGCGGTTGTTGGTGATGTCCAGGTCGATCTGCGCCAGGTTGTAGGTAATGTCGTTGGGCGCCTTGGCCAGCAGCGGCTTGAGCAGTTCACGCGCCTCGTTCAGCTGGCCGCCCTTGATCTGCGCCAGGGCCAGGCCGTAACGCGCGGCGTCCAGCTTGGGGTCTTCGTCCAGCTGGGCGCGGAAGCGTTTGGCCGCCAGCCCCGGGGTGCCTTCGTAGGTCAGCGCCACCCGGGCACGGATCAGCTGGTAGCGCATGCTGTCCTCGACGCCGCCCTTGGGGGCCTGCTCGGCGCGGTTGCGGGTGTCGGCAATACGCGATTCGGTTACCGGGTGGGTCAGCAGGAACTCCGGCGGCTTGGCGTCGTAGCGGTACTGCCGGGCCAGGCGCTCGAACATGGTCGGCATGTTGCGCGGGTCGTAGCCGGCCTTTTCCAGGTTCTGGATGCCGATGCGGTCGGCTTCCTGTTCGTTCTGCCGCGAGAAGCGCCGCTGTTCCTGGATCGCCGCCGCCTGGGTGCCGGCGATCACACCGATACCGGCATCACCGCCGCCACCGGCCGCCAGCACGATACCGGCCAGCAGCGCTGCCATCATCGGCAGTTGCATGCGCTGCTGGGCCTCGACGCCGCGGGCGAAGTGGCGCTGCGACAAGTGCGCCAGTTCGTGGGCCAGTACCGAAGCGTACTCGCCTTCGGTCTGGGCGTTGAGGAACAGCCCGCCGTTGACCCCGACGATGCCGCCGGGGGCGGCAAAGGCGTTGAGCTCGCGGCTATCGATGAGGATGAATTCCAGGCGGCGGTCCTGCAGCTGGCTGGTTTCGGCCAGGCGGTACACGCTGGTTTCGACGTAGTCCTTCAGCTGCGGGTCGTTGAGCTGGTTGACCTGGCCGCGCAGCAGGCTCAGCCAGGCACGGCCGAGCTGGTGCTCCTGTTGTGGCGAGACGATCGCGGAACTGGCGTCGCCCAGTGATGGCAGGTCGTCAGCATGGCCGGGAAGGGCCAACAGGCAGGCCAGCGTCAGCAGGGTAGGGCGCAGTAGATTCATGCATGAAGCTCGCGTCGGTCAAAGATACCTACTGTAGCGGGCTCACACGTTGGCGACCAGTGGCGCTATCCTAGCCGGCCAAATCCAGATACAGCCTGGCAATGCCTTTGGAGAGCCCCGCAATGAGTGAAACCCTGACCTGTGACGCCGAACTGGACGCCAGCGGGCTGAATTGCCCTTTGCCGCTGCTGAAGGCCAAGATGGAGCTCAACCGCCTGGCCAGCGGCGCGGTGCTCAAGGTAATCGCCACCGACGCCGGCTCCCAGCGCGACTTCCGCACTTTCGCCCAGTTGGCCGGTCATACCCTGCTGCGGGAAACGGCCGAGGCCGGTACCTACACTTACTGGCTGCGCAAGGCCTGAGTCTTTCCAAGGATCGTCAATGTTCAAAGTGCTTCGCGACTGGATGCAGCGCTACTTCTCCGATGAGGAAGCGGTGGTGCTGGCGGTCCTGTTGTTCCTGGCTTTTAGTGCGGTACTCACCCTGGGTGGCATGCTTGCGCCGGTGCTGGCGGGCATGGTGCTGGCGTTTCTGATGCAGGGGCTGGTCAATGCCCTGGAGCGCTTGCGGGTACCCACCCGGTTGGCGGTGATGCTGGTGTTCGCCCTGTTCATGGGCGCGCTGGCGGTGTTCATGCTGGTGCTGGTGCCGCTGCTGTGGCACCAGTTGATCACCCTGTTCAACGAACTGCCGGGCATGCTCGGCAAGTGGCAGTCGCTGCTGTTGCTGTTGCCCGAGCGCTACCCGCACCTGGTGTCGGACGAGCAGGTGCTGCATGCCATCGAGTCGGTGCGCGGGGAAATCGGCAAGTTCGGCCAGTGGGCGCTGACCTTCTCGCTATCGAGCCTGCCGCTGCTGGTCAACGCCATGATCTACCTGGTGCTGGTGCCGATCCTGGTGTTTTTCTTTCTCAAGGACCGCGAACTGATCGGCCGTTGGGTCAGCGGCTACCTGCCACGCCAACGCAGCCTGCTGAACCGGGTGGGCAGCGAGATGAACCGGCAGATCGCCAACTACATCCGCGGCAAGGGCATCGAGATCCTGATCTGCGGCATTGCCACCTACATCGCCTTCATCAGTCTGGGGCTCAACTACGCCGCGTTGCTGGCGTTGCTGGTGGGGCTGTCGGTGGTGGTGCCTTACGTGGGCGCGGTGGTGGTGACCGTGCCGGTGACGTTGATCGCACTGTTCCAGTGGGGCTGGGGTGACCAGTTCATCTACCTGATGACGGTGTACGCGATCATCCAGGCGCTGGACGGCAACGTGCTGGTGCCGCTGCTGTTCTCCGAGGCGGTGAGCCTGCACCCGGTGGCGATCATCTGCGCGGTGTTGCTGTTTGGCGGGTTGTGGGGGTTCTGGGGGATCTTCTTTGCCATCCCGCTGGCGACGCTGATCAAGGCTGTGCTGGATGCCTGGCCGCGGCAGGAGCCTAGCGTTTCGCCGATGCTCTGAGTGCAAATGGGGCAGCTTTGCGGCCCATTCGCGGGCGCGCCCGCTCCCACATTGATCGGTGTACGCGGGACCTTGTGGGAGCGGCCTTGTGTCGCGAAAGGGGCGCAAAGCGCCCCCCACGACCTCAAGCCTTGTTCAGGGCCTGGGCAGCAGCCAGTACTGCATCCACATGCCCGGGCACTTTCACCCCGCGCCATTCCTGGCGCAGCACACCGTCCTTGTCGATCAGGAAGGTGCTGCGGTCAACGCCCATGTATTCCTTGCCATACAGCTTCTTCAGCTTGATCACGTCGAACAGCTGGCACAGGGCTTCGTCCTTGTCGCTGATCAGCTCGAACGGGAAGCCTTGCTTGGCCTTGAAGTTCTCGTGCGACTTGATGCCATCGCGCGACACGCCGAACACCACGGTATTGGCTGCGGCAAAGGCATCGTGCTGGTCACGGAAACCCTGGCCTTCGGTGGTGCAGCCTGGGGTGCTGTCCTTCGGGTAGAAGTACACCACCACTTGCCGGCCCTTGAGCTCGGCCAGGCTGACGGTTTGCCCGCTGGTGGCCAGGGCCTGGAAGTCGGCAACGGGTTGGTCGATTGCTACGGCCATGTTCGGTTTCCTTACATTGGGTTCTGTGGACGCCATGGCTCGATCAGCGCATCGAGGTTCAGGGCATCGGCAAAGTCCAGGAACTGGTCACGCAGCCAGCTGATCTGGGTGCCGGCCGGCAGAATCACGGTGAACTGGGCATTGAGCATGCTGCTGCCGGTCTGCGGTGCCAGGTAGGTATCGCAGGTCATGGCTTCCAGCTCGACGCGGTGGTCGAGGAAGAACTGGCACAGCTCGTTGATGATGTCCGGCCGGTAGGCGGCGCTGACGTAGGCCACGTAGGGCAGGGCCTGCGGGCGCACTTCCTGGTCGGCGCTGCGCACCACGTCCAGGGTCAGGCCGTGCTTCTTGCCCAGGCCCGGCAGCATGGCTTCGAGGCGCGCCAGGGCGTCCCAGCTGCCACCTACCTGCAGTACCAGGGCGCTGGTCTCGCCGTGGCGGCTCAGGCGCGAGGTGACCACCGCGCAGCGGTTTTCGAAGGCAGCGCGGCTGAGGACGTTGGCCAGCTCCATGGGGTTGGGGCCCAGGGCACTGATGACAAGGAATTGTTCGCGGACGGTGGGGGTGGACATGCAGCATTCCTAAAGCGATGAGCGGTCGGCACAGGACGGGCGAAAGCCTCCTGTCGGCAGGGCCCGGGGCTCGCATGCGAGGTCGTGGACGCTGGCGGGGAGCAAGGTCGACGGCCCGGCGGGCCGCGCTGCACCGATCAAAGCATCAAGGGTAGCGAAATAAGGCGCCGAGGGGAATGCTCCGCCCGCCTGCTTCGCTTGTGCAAGGCCGATGCCCCCAGTACCATTACCGCTCTCTTTTTCCGGCAGGAGCAGTTACATGATTGCGGGCAGTATGGTGGCATTGGTCACACCCATGGATGCACAAGGGCGTGTGGACTGGGGCAGCCTCGACAAACTTGTAGACTTCCACCTGGAAAACGGCACCCACGCGATTGTCGCTGTCGGCACAACCGGTGAGTCCGCCACGCTGGATGTCGAAGAACACATCCTGGTCATCAAGCACGTGGTCGAGCGCGTCAAGCGCAGCAACAAACCCATCCCGGTCATCGCCGGCACCGGTGCCAACGCCACTGCTGAAGCCGTGCACCTGACCCAGAACGCCAAGAATGCCGGCGCCGACGCCTGCCTGCTGGTGGTACCGTACTACAACAAGCCGACGCAAGAAGGCCTGTACCAACACTTCAAGCACATCGCCGAAGCCGTCGACATCCCGCAGATCCTCTACAACGTACCCGGCCGCACCTCCTGCGACATGCAGGCCGATACCGTGATCCGCCTGTCGAAGGTCAAGAACATCATCGGTATCAAGGAAGCCACCGGCGACCTGGTACGCGCCAAGGCCATCCTCGATGGCGTCGACAAAGACTTCATCGTCATGTCCGGCGACGACCCGACTGCCGTCGAGCTGATCCTGATGGGCGGCAAGGGCAACATTTCCGTCACTGCCAACGTCGCCCCGCGCGAAATGGCCGACCTGTGCGAGGCCGCCCTTGCGGGCAATGCCGAGAAGGCCCGCGCAATCAACGAAAAACTCATGCCGCTGCACAAAGACCTGTTCTGCGAGTCCAACCCGATCCCGGTGAAATGGGCACTCGTCGAAATGGGCCTGATGCACAAAGGCATTCGCCTGCCGCTGACCTGGCTGAGCGAAGGCTGCCACGAAAAAGTCCGTACTGCCTTGCGCCAGTCCGGCGTACTGGTTTAAGAGGAAGTACACCGCATGAAGCGACTGGCTGGTCTTTCCGCCCTTGCCCTGATCATCTCCAGCACCAGTGGGTGTGGCTGGCTGTGGGGCGAGGATGGCTATTTCCGCGACCGCGGCAGCGATTACCTGCAGGCGCGCCCGACTGCGCCGATGCAGCTGCCGCCGGACGCCAGCAACGTCAAGCGCCTTGACCCGCTGCTGCCGATCCCGCGCAATGTCGCCGACGACAGCGCCACCGGCGAGTTCGAGGTGCCGCGCCCGCAACCGATGACCGGTGGCGCCGCCCAGGTTACCGACTACAGCCTGCAGCGCAGCGGCAGCAGCCGTTGGGTGCTGGCCCAGCATTCGCCGGCCGAGGTATGGCCGGTGGCTCGCCAGTTCTTCGAGGACAACGGCTTCCGCATCGCCGAAGAGCGCCCGCAGACCGGTGAATTCAACACCACCTGGCAGCGTTTCGACGAACTGTCGGCTTCGCTCGGCCAGCGCCTGGCCAGCACTGCCAGCAGCGCTGACAGCGAAGTGCGCGTGCGTGTACGCATGGAGCCTGGCGTGCAGCGCAACACCTCCGAGGTGTATGTGGTCAGCGTCGAGCGCCCGGCCGGCAGCACTGCCGAGCCCGATTTCCCGTCCACCTCCAGCAACACCGGTGCCGATGCCCTGCTGGTCGACGAAATGCTTGCCAGCATGAACCGCAGCGCCGAGAAGGGCGGTTCGGTATCGCTGCTGGCCGCGCGCGATTTCGACGCGCCAAGCCGCGTCAGCCTGAGCGAAGACGGCAGCGGCAACCCGGTGCTGTACCTGGGCGCCGACCTGGACCGCGCCTGGTCCAGCGTGGGCCGTGCCCTGGAGCAGGGTGGCGAGTGGCGTGTCGAGGACATCAACCGCAGCCTGGGCCTGTACTACATCAACCTGTCTGAAAAGCCTGAAGACAAGCAGAACCAGCCTGGCTTCTTCGGCCGCATGTTCGGCAGCGAGCCGACCAAGGAAGAGCGTGAAGCCCGTGCCGAGCGCTACCAGGTTCGCCTGAGCAAGGTGGGTGAGAGCGTGCAGGTCACGGTCGAGAAGAACATCAACACCGTGGCCCCGGCCGATGTCGCCCGCCGCGTGCTGAGCGCCATTCAGGATCACCTGGGCTAAGTGCGCTTCGCGGTACTCGGAAGCGGCAGCCAGGGAAACGGCACGCTGATCGCCAGTGGTGACACGTTCATCCTGGTCGATTGCGGGTTTTCCCTGCGCGAGACCGAGCGGCGCCTGGCGCTGCTCGGCGTGTCGGCGGCCCAGCTCAGTGCGGTACTGGTCACCCACGAACATGCCGACCACGTGCATGGGGTCGGCTTGCTGTCACGGCGCTACAATGTACCGGTCTACCTCAGCCAGGGGACCTTGCGCGGCATGCGCAAGCCGGTGGAGGTGGCCGGTTTTCTCGCTTGTGGCGACAGCCTGCGTATCGGCAGCCTGGAAGTGACCGCGGCGCGGGTCGAGCACGACGCCTACGAGCCGCTGCAGTACGTGGTCAGTGACGGCCAGCGGCGCTTCGGCATGCTGACCGACCTGGGCTCGTACGACGCGCTGCTGCTGGAGCGTTACCAGGGCCTGGATGCACTGCTGATCGAGGCCAACCACTGCCGCGACCTGCTGGCACGCGGTCACTACCCGGCCTTCCTGAAGCAGCGGGTGGGTGGCATGCAAGGGCATTTGAACAATCACCAGGCCGCGCGCCTGGTGCACGAGTTGGGCTGGAGCAACCTGCAACACCTGGTGCTGGCCCACCTCAGCAGCAAGAACAACCTGCCACACTTGGCTCGCCAGTGCTTCGTCGACACCCTTGGGTGCGACCCGGACTGGCTCCAGGTGGCGAATCAGGAACACGGGCTCGACTGGCGCGAAATCGCCTAGCCCAACACCTCAAGCAAGCGGAGCCCAATCATGGAAAAACGCGACGAACTCTACCGCGGCAAGGCCAAATCGGTTTACAAGACCGACGACGCCGACCGCTTGATCCTGCTGTTCCGTAACGACACTTCGGCGTTCGACGGCAAGCGTATCGAACAGCTCGACCGCAAAGGCATGGTGAACAACAAGTTCAACGCCTTCATCATGCAGAAACTGGAAGAAGCCGGCGTGCCGACCCAGTTCGACAAGCTGCTGGGCGACAACGAGTGCCTGGTGAAGAAGCTGGACATGATCCCGGTCGAGTGCGTGGTGCGCAACTACGCCGCCGGCAGCCTGGTCAAGCGCCTGGGCGTGGAGGAGGGCATCAAGCTGGAGCCGTCCACCTTCGAGCTGTTCCTGAAGAACGACGAGAAGGGCGACCCCTTCATCAACGAATCCCACGTTGTCGCGTTCGGCTGGGGCACCGCCGAGCAGCTGGCCGAAATGAAAAAGCTGTCGCTGAAGGTCAACGAAGTGCTGAGCAAGCTGTTCGATGACGCCGGCCTGCTGCTGGTCGACTTCAAGCTGGAGTTCGGCGTATTCCACGGCCAGATCGTGCTGGGCGACGAGTTCAGCCCGGACGGCTGCCGCCTGTGGGACAAAGAGACCCGCAAGAAGATGGACAAGGACCGCTTCCGCCAGGGCCTGGGCGATGTGATCGAAGCCTACGAAGAAGTTGCCAAGCGCCTGGGCGTGCCGCTGTAATCGGCACGTTCACGCAAGCGCCTGATACCACGCGATTTTTTTTAAAAAAAGGTTTGCGTTTTAAAAGAACGCTGGTATGATGCGCGGCATTGGAGAGATGCCGGAGTGGTCGAACGGGACGGATTCGAAATCCGTTGTACTGGCAACAGTACCTAGGGTTCAAATCCCTATCTCTCCGCCATACAAGATGAAGCCCCTGGGAACGAAAGTTTCCAGGGGCTTTTTCGTTGTGCCTTATTTTTTCATCATCCCCAGTTCAGCATCGTCCAGCAGCGCCTTGGCCATCGCACTCAGGTAATGCGAGGCCCAGATCAGCTTCTGGTCGCCATCCATCAAACCGGTGATGATCAGGTCGCGGACGTAGCCCATCAGTTCGGATGCCTGTTCGCGGGCGTCCTGGCAGGGAATGCCGGGCTCGATGCGGAACAGCGGGTGGGTGTTGTTTTCGCCTTGGTAGAAGCAGGTCTTGCCGACTGTGGTGGGTTGCATTGTGTCGTCGGTGGGCATTGTTTTTCTCCCTGGAATCTTGGGTGTCTGTGCCGGCCTCTTCGCGGGCGCGCCCGCTCCCACAGGTACGGCGCAGTACTTGAGGGCAATGATTACCCCTGTGGGAGCGGGCGTGCCCGCGAAGAGGCCAGGCCTGCTAGTGCAAAGTTCTTGGCTCAGCCGGTAAATGGGCCTGCATCTGCAATTGCATCAATGCCGACTCGACCAGGCCCTGTACCGCTTCCATTTCATGGATCACGGCCTGCATCACGATCGAACTCGGGGCCGTGGGTTTGAGTTGCACGGATTGGCGGGCCACGAACAGGGCACAGAGTACGTACTCTGAGGACTGGACCAGGGTGTCTTGCAGAGCCTGGGTGGAATCGAGGGAGTGGGGTGGATCGGGGACCATCTTGCGCATGTAAAGCTCCTTGGGTAAGTGGAGCCGCCTGGCAACGCTGTCAAACGAATGGGGGCAGCTATACATGGGTTGACAGACCGGTTACCCAAGACCCGGCGCACACGAATGTGCCCCATGCACAGCTGCCATAACGCTGCAACGGAAACTTGAGTAGTCGGCCTGTCAAAGCCGGTCGTTGATTTTGCAACGACAAGCCGAGACTAGAGCGCGACCCAATCCGTCGCAACAGTTTGAGCGGGTTGGCAGTATGTTTGGGAAATGGCCTACAGGGAAGTGGATTATTCTGAGTTTCAGCTGTAGGACTGGGGGCCGCTTTGCGGCCCATCGCGACGCAAGGCCGCTCCCACAAGGAGTTTGCGTAAGGCCACCTTGTGGGAGCGGCCTTGCGTCGCGAAAGGGGCGCAAAGCGCCCCCCAGGGCCTTCAGCGCATCGCCGCCAGCTTGATGCCAAACCCCACCAGGCAAGCCCCCGCCAGCCGCTCGAACATATTGGCAATCCGCGGATTGGCGCGCATGCGTTCGGCCAACTCGTGCGTCAGCACCACGGCAATCAACCCGTACAGGAAGGTCACCACCGCCACTGTCGCCGCGAGGAAGCCGAAGGTCACCAGCCCCTGGTGCTTCACCGGGTCGACAAACAGCGGGAAGAACGCCATGTAGAACATGATCGCCTTGGGGTTGAGCAGGGTGATCATCATGGTCTGGCGCAGGTACTGGCCGTTGTCCATGCGGCTGGCCCGCGGCGCGCCACCGGGTTTGCTCAGCAGCATGCGCAGGCCCAGGTAGGCCAGGTACGCAGCACCGGCCCACTGCACCACGTGGAAGGCGGCAGGGTAGGCCGCCAGCAGGGTGGCAACGCCAGCCACCGCCAGCCACAGCAGCACCTGGTCACCCAGGATCACCCCGCAGGTCGCGGCCATGCCGGCCTTGATTCCGCCCTTGCCGGTGGCGGTGATCAGGGCGAAGTTGCCCGGGCCGGGGATGGCCAGGACGATGATGAAGGCGATGACGAACGCGCCGTAGTCGGTGACGCCGAGCATGGGGAACTCCTGTTGGTGGTGCGTAGGCAGAGTTCAAGACTATCGTCGCCACCGGCCCGCTTTTCAACCGTCTACCAGGAAATTGGAAACAAGCTCTGAATTTTCAGAAGTGCGAGAAATTTCCTACAAGGGCAACTTGTTGTTGCACACGTGCAACCAGCCAGTGCACTTTGCGGCTTGGATCCAATGCCTAGGTTCTGTATCATCCCGCCGCCATCAGAATGATGGCCGAAGATGATTCATTTAAAGGACTTAGTATGAAAAAGCTGTTCAAGGCTACCGTAGCCGTTGCTGTCGTTTCGGGTGTTGCCCTGCTGTCGGGTTGCACTGGCCAGGTTTACAACCAGCCGAAAAACTGCACCTACGACTACCTGTTCCACCCTTCGGTTTCCATCTCCAAGATCATCGGTGGCTGCGGCCCGATCGATAAACTGCCTCAGCAGCAGTAATCTTGGCGGTACCCTGATCGCGACGCTTGCGGCGTGATCCAAGGCCCCCGGTCATTTACGTGATCGGGGGTTTTTGTTTTTCCGCGTGACAATCTGCCACTGAGGCAACCCGTCGCCTTGACGCTCCGGGTGGCAATTTGTTTGTGCTGGCATTTGAGCTACAATCGGAAAAACGATTCAGCCTTGTCGGTCAATTCGACAAAAGGCCGAGTCGTTTTCTGGTTCTCTGGCTGCTGAACAATGATCAACAACAAGCCTGCGCTGCAGAACATGCTTTACTTGGGCCAGCCACAGGCCCACCCCCTGTTCTCCTGACTGGAATCGATCAATGTTCAAGAAAGCTGGCAAGACCTTGCTGGGTCTGGCTGTCGCTGCAAGCGTCATGCAAGCGCACGCCGCAGAAACCAAGAAAGTAGATGTGCTGCTGGTCGGCGGCGGCATCATGAGCTCGACCCTGGCCGTGTGGTTGCACGAGCTGGAGCCAAGCTGGTCGATGGAAATGGTCGAGCGCCTGGATGGCGTGGCCGAAGAAAGCTCCAACGGCTGGAACAACGCCGGTACCGGCCACTCCGCGCTGGCCGAGCTGAACTACACCCCGGAAGACAAGGACGGCAACGTCAATATCACCAAGGCCATCGAAATCAACGAGGCCTTCCAGATTTCCCGCCAGTTCTGGTCGTGGCAGGTCCGCCAGGGCGTGCTGAAGAACCCGCATTCGTTCATCAACACCACGCCGCACATGAGCTTCGTGTGGGGCGATGACAACATCAAGTTCCTGAAGAAGCGTTACGACGCACTGCAGGCCAGCCCGCTGTTCCGCCCGATGCAGTACTCCGAGGACCACGCGCAGATCGCCAAGTGGGTCCCGCTGATGATGGAAGGCCGCGACCCTAACCAGAAGCTGGCCGTGACCTGGACGCCAATCGGCACCGACGTCAACTTCGGCGAGATCACCCGCCAGTTTGTCGGCCACCTGAAAACCCAGGAAAACTTCGACCTGAAGCTGTCCAGCGAAGTGCAGGACATCACCCGCAACAAGGACGGCTCGTGGCACGTCGAGTACAAGAACCTGAAGGACGGTAGCGAATCGGCCACCGACGCCAAGTTCCTGTTCATCGGTGCCGGCGGCGGCGCGCTGAAGCTGCTGCAGAAGTCGGGCATTCCTGAAGCCAAGGAATACGCAGGCTTCCCGGTGGGCGGCTCGTTCCTGGTGACCGAGAACCCGACCGTGGCCATGCAGCACATGGCCAAGGCCTACGGCATCGCCTCGACCGGTGCGCCACCCATGTCGGTTCCGCACCTGGACACCCGCGTGCTGGATGGCAAGCGCGTGATCCTGTTCGGCCCATTCGCCACCTTCTCGACCAAGTTCCTGAAGAACGGCTCGTACCTGGACCTGCTGAGCAGCACCACCACCCACAACGTGTGGCCGATGACCAAGGTAGGCATCGATCAGTACCCGCTGGTGGAATACCTCGCTGGCCAGCTGATGCTGTCTGACGACGACCGTTTCGAAGCCCTGCGCACCTACTTCCCGAACGCCAAGAAGGAAGACTGGCGCCTGTGGCAGGCCGGTCAGCGCGTGCAGATTATCAAGCGTGATGCCGAGAAGGGCGGCGTGCTGAAGCTGGGCACCGAAGTGGTCGCTTCCGAAGACCGCACCATCGCCGGCCTGCTGGGTGCATCGCCAGGTGCATCGACTGCGGCACCGATCATGCTGAACGTGCTGGAAACCGTGTTCAAGGAGAAGGTCGCTACCCCTGAGTGGCAGGCCAAGATCAAGCAGATCGTGCCGAGCTACGGCACCAAGCTGAACGACTCGGCGGCGGCCACCCAGAAAGAGTGGAACTACACCGCTGAAGTGCTGCAGCTCGAGAAGCCACCGGTGATCGACGAAAGCGTCGGCACCACGGTTGCACCGAGCCAGCCGGTCGAAAGCAAGCCTGAGAATGACATGGCGCTTTAAGCGGCCATTGTTGTGACAGAAGCCACGGGGGAGACCTCGTGGCTTTTTTGTTGCCGGTTCCGGCCCTTTCGCGGGCTTGCCCGCTCCCACAGGTACACCACAGCTTTCGAGAACTGTGATGTACCTGTGGGAGCGGGCAAGCCCGCGAAGAGGCCGGTACTGGAGAACCACTGATCTGAAATCTGGGCTGAACCCAATAAAAACATATTTTGATGCTTAAATTAATCTTGTCAGTCGATCCCCCTCCAGGAGGGTGCCGTCATGAACATCAAGATTGCCGCGTTACTGCTGCTCGCCCTGTGCGCCCAGCCGGCATGGAGCCAAAGCTACTCCTACTCCAGCGAAACCCCCGCCGCCAAACCCGCCGAATCTGCTGCAATGACCACGCGCATGGCCCTGCGCGACCTTTGGGTCGAGCACATCTTCTGGGCGCGCAACTATGCTGTCGCCAACCAGGCCGGCAACGCCAAGGAGGCTGAAGTCGCTGCCAAGGAAGTGGTTACCGACGCTACCAGGATCGCCAACAGCATTGCCCCGCTGTACGGCCAGCCCGCCGCCGATCAGTTGCTGAAACTGCTGGCCGGCCACTGGGGCGCCATCAAGCACTACAGCGACGCCACCGTGGCCAAGGACAAAAAAGGCCAGCAAGCCGCGGTCAATGAGCTGACCAGCAATGCCAAGGGTATCGCTGCGTTCCTGGCCAAGGCCAACCCGAACCTGCCCGAACCGACCCTGCTGACGCTGCTCAGCGCCCACGGCGGGCACCACGTGGCCCAGATCGACCAGCTGGCGGCCGCTGACTACGTGGGCGAGGCGCGCACCTGGGCGATGATGCGCGAGCATATCCTGACCCTGTCCGACGCCCTGGCTGCGGCGTTGGTCAAACAGTTCCCGGACAAATTCTGATGCTCGAAGGCTTGGGCCGTACCCAACAGGACCTGCTCCATGCGTTGCTGCTCCAGCCGGCCGGCATGAGCATCGACGACCTGGCGCAGGCCCTGGCCATCACCCGCACGGCGGTGCGCCAGCACCTGGCAGCGCTGGAGCGCGACGGCCTGGTCAAGCGTGGCGCTACCCGGCCCACCGGGCGCCGCCCGGAGCAGCTGCACGAGCTGACCGAACAGGCCCGCGAACTGTTCCCGCGGCAGTACCCGTTGCTGGCCAACCTGCTGATTGCGGAAGTGGCCGGCTTGCTGGGGCAGGAGGCATTGCTGGCGCTGATGCGCCAGCTGGGGCGCAAGCTGGCGGCGGACCTGGAGCATCAAGTGGTGGATGAAGCACGCATCGTCGAGCACATGAACAATACCGGGTACGAGGCGCAGGTGTTCTTCCGCTCGGGGGGCGAGCCGCAGATCGTTGCGCACAATTGCGTGTTCCATCACCTGGCCAAGGCGCACCCGGTGGTGTGCGAGCTGGACCTGGCGCTGATCGGGGCCTTGGGTGGGGCCGAGGTCAGCCATGAGGAGTGCATGCTCAGGGGAGGGCAGGTGTGCCGGTTTGCCCTGGGCAAGAAAGAAGATTGATGTTGCCTGTTCTGGCCTCTTCGCGGGTAAACCCGCTCCCACAGAGATCGCACAGGTCTTGAAGGCAGTGATTATCCTGTGGGAGCGGGTTTACCCGCGAAGAGGCCGGCACAGGAAAATCACTGCTGCCGCAGAATGCAGTCCAGCAACCCAGGAAACCGCTCCCCCAGCATCTCGCTACGCAACGAATTCATATGGGTAGTCCCCACATTGCGGGTATGCACCAACCCCGCATCACGCAGCACGCGAAAATGGTGGGACATGCTCGACTTCGGCCGGCCACCGTCCAGCTCGCCGCAGCTGGCTTCGGCCACGCCCGCCAGGTGGCGCACGATACCCAGGCGCACCGGGTCGCTCAGGGCATAGAGCAGGCGTTCCAAGGTAAGGTCTTCAGAATTGGGATGTTGATAGGCTCGCATGGTCGTCATGATAACGGGGCTATCATTAATTGCCATAGTTCGATTATGATCGAACTATCGTAATCAGACAGCCCGGGAGCTTGCTCATGTCCGCTTTGTTCGAACCCTATACCCTCAAGGACGTCACCCTGCGCAACCGCATTGCCATTCCGCCGATGTGCCAGTACATGGCCGAGGACGGCATGATCAACGACTGGCACCACGTGCACCTGGCCGGCCTGGCCCGTGGCGGTGCCGGCCTGCTGGTGGTCGAGGCCACTGCCGTGGCGCCGGAAGGGCGCATCACCCCCGGTTGCGCCGGTATCTGGAGCGATGCCCACGCCCAGGCTTTCGTGCCGGTGGTGCAGGCAATCAAGGCCGCAGGTTCCGTGCCGGGTATCCAGATTGCCCACGCCGGTCGCAAGGCCAGCGCCAACCGCCCGTGGGAAGGTGACGACCACATTGCTGCCGACGACGCCCGCGGCTGGGAAACCATCGCCCCGTCCGCCATCGCCTTCGGCGCGCACCTGCCACAAGTGCCGCGCGAGATGACCCTGGACGACATCGCCCGGGTCAAGCAGGACTTCGTCGATGCCGCCCGCCGTGCGCGCGATGCCGGTTTCGAGTGGATCGAACTGCACTTTGCCCATGGCTACCTGGGCCAGAGCTTCTTCTCCGAACACTCCAACAAGCGTACCGACGCCTACGGTGGCAGCTTCGACAACCGCAGCCGCTTCCTGCTGGAAACCCTGGCAGCGGTGCGTGAGGTATGGCCAGAGAATCTGCCACTGACCGCGCGTTTTGGTGTGCTGGAATACGACGGCCGCGATGAGCAGACCCTGGAAGAGTCGATCGAACTGGCACGCCGCTTCAAGGCTGGCGGCCTCGACCTGCTGAGCGTGAGTGTCGGCTTCACCATTCCCGACACCAAGATCCCATGGGGCCCGGCGTTCATGGGGCCGATTGCCGAGCGCGTGCGTCGTGAGGCGAAGCTGCCGGTGACCTCGGCGTGGGGGTTTGGTACGCCGCAACTGGCGGAAGCTGCGCTGCAGGCCAACCAGCTGGACCTGGTATCGGTAGGGCGTGCGCACCTGGCAGACCCGCACTGGGCTTACTTTGCGGCCAAGGAGTTGGGCGTGGAGAAAGCCTCCTGGACCTTGCCGGCACCGTATGCGCACTGGCTCGAGCGTTATCGCTGAGGCATGAAAGGGGCTGCCTTGCAGCCCATTCGCGGGTAAACCCGCTCCCACAGGATCTCCACTGCCCTCAAGGCCTGCGCGATCCCTGTGGGAGCGGGTTCACCCGCGAAGAGGCCAGCACAGGCTAAAACCGATCCAACCGGTAAGCCGCCATATCAGCCCCACTCTCCCTGTCGGCCAACCGCCCCACCCATTCCGCCGTCACCGCCGCTTGGGTCAACCCCAGGTGCTGATGCCCGAACGCCAACAGCACCCGCCCATTACACACACGGTCGATCACCGGCAACGAATCTGGCAACGAAGGCCGGAAGCCCATCCACGGCGTCGCTCCCTCAACACTCAGGTCCCTCCGGAACAACCCCTTGCTCAAGCGGTGCAACTGCCACGCCCGCTGCATGCTCGGCGGCGCGTCCAGCCCGGCGAATTCCACCGTGCCGGCCAGGCGCAAGCCCTCGGCCATGGGCGTCATGATGAACTTGCGCTCCAGCGATGTAACTGCAAACGGCAAACGCTGATGCTCGCCAGGCAACATCAGGTGGTAGCCGCGCTCGGTGTCCAGTGGCACCTGCTTGCCGGTCAGCACGCCGGTCAACCGTGCAGAATGCGCGCCACAACTGATCAGCACCTGGCGGGCATCGAGCGTGCCCTGGTCGCTGGCCAGGCTGACCCCGCCGCTGTGCAGCCGCCCGCCATCGACCTGCGCCTGGACAAAGCGCACACCACTGGCCTTGGCCGCTTCGAACAGTTCGCACACCACCCGGTAGGGGTCGATGAAGTGCCCGGTACGTGGGAAGAACAGCCCACCCAGCAACGACGGGCTCAGTTGCGGCGCCGCCTCGCGCACGGTGTCGGCCGACCAGAAGTCCACCGGCACCGCCTGCTGTTGCATGCGGGCGCGCAAGGCCTCCAGGGCCTGGCGCGACTCCGGCCGCTCGAACACCAGCAACGAGCCATCTTCCTGGAACAGTTCGCTGCGCCCGATCGAACCCAGCAGCCGTTGCCAGGCACCCAGGCTGCCTTCGTTCAACGTGCGGATGCCAGCCACGCTGCGCTGAAACGGGCCCGGGCGCAGGTTGAGCAGCAGGCGGGTGAACCACGGCATGGCCTTGGGCAGGTACTTCCAGTCAAGGCGCAGCGGGCCCATCGGGTCCAGCAGCATGCGCGGCAGGCGTTTGAGAATCGACAGGTCGGCAATCGGGAATACCTGCTCGGTGGCCAGGTGCCCGGCGTTGCCGTAGGACGCGCCCTGGCCGGGTGCCTGGCGGTCCACCAGGGTTACCCGGCGGCCTTGGCGGGCCAGTTGCAGGGCACAGGCGACGCCGACAATGCCGGCGCCGACCACGGCGATATCGGTTTCAGCGGTTTCGACCATGCTCAGCCTTCCCGTTTACCGTCGAGCAGGCGCCGCAGTTGCAGCGGGTTGCCGTGTTTCAGCGCCTGCGGCAGCAGGGCATCGGGGAAGTCCTGGTAGCACACCGGGCGCAGGAAGCGCAGGATCGCCGCCGTGCCCACCGAGGTGGTGCGGGCATCGGAGGTGGCCGGGAACGGCCCGCCGTGGACCATCGCGTCGCATACCTCTACACCGGTCGGCCAGCCATTGACCAGGATGCGGCCAGCCTTGCGCTCAAGGGTCGGCAGCAGCGCGCGGGCGCTGTCGATGTCGGCATCGTCCAGTTGCAGGGTGGCGGTCAGTTGGCCTTCCAGATGCTCGGCCACCTGGCGCACTTGCTCATCGTTGGCGCAGGCCACCACCAGCGACGCCGCACCGAAGACTTCGGCCTGCAACGCCGGGTCGGCGAGGAACGCTTCGGCCTGGGTCACGAACAGCTGCGCCTGACACTGGTTGGGGCCTTGCCCGGCCTGGCCACTGGCGGCGGCCTGGGCATTGGCGTTTGCGGCCAGGGCGCCGACACCGGCCTGGTAGGCACTGAAGATGCCCGGGGTAAGCATGGTCTGCGCCGCAGCCTGGCGTACGTGTTCGCTGGCGGCGTCGATGAAACGCTGCAACGCCGGCCCCTGGCGGGCAATCACCAGGCCGGGGTTGGTGCAGAACTGGCCGGCACCCTGGGTCAGCGAGGCGACGAAGCCTTGTGCCAGTGCCTCGGCGCGGGTCTGCAGGGCGGTGTCGAACAGGAACACCGGGTTGATCGAGCTCATTTCGGCGTACACCGGGATCGGCTCCGGGCGGGCCTGGGCCGCCTGGCACAGCGCAATGCCACCGCTGCGCGAGCCGGTAAAGCCAACGGCCTTGATGCGCGGGTCGCTGACCAGCGCAATGCCCACTTCACGACCGGAGCCGTACAACAGCGAAAACACACCGGCCGGCAAGCCGCACTGCTTCACGGCCTTTGCCACTGCCTGGCCGACCAGCTCGCTGGTGCCCGGGTGGGCACCGTGGGCCTTGACCACCACCGGGCAACCGGCGGCCAGGGCAGAGGCGGTGTCGCCACCGGCCACCGAGAAGGCCAATGGGAAATTGCTGGCGCCGAATACCGCCACCGGCCCCAGGGCCACCTGGCGCTGGCGCAGGTCGGCACGCGGCAGGGGCTGGCGCTCGGGCAGGGCGTTGTCGACCCGCACATCCAGCCATTCACCGGCCCGCACCACACGGGCGAAGGTGCGCAGCTGGGTGCAGGTGCGGCCACGTTCGCCCTGGATGCGCGCCTTGGGCAGGCCGCTTTCGGCCACGGCGCGATCGATCAGGGCATCGCCCAGCGCTTCGATCTGCGTGGCGATGGTTTCGAGGAATTGTGCCCGTTGCTCGAGCGAGGTTTCGCGGTAGGCATCGAACGCCGCCCAGGCCAGGGCGCAGGCCTGGGCCACGTGTTCGCCGGTGCCGCCGAGGTAGGCCGGTTCCAGCGCCTGGCCGGTGGCCGGGTCGATGGCACGGATGGCGTCGCGGCTGCCGGTTACCGGCGTCTGGCCGATCAGCAGGTTGCCTGTGAGGGTCATGGAGCCTCCTTTGGAATCAATATCAAGGGAGACCGCGGCCCTTGTGGGAGCGGGTTTACCCGCGAAGCAGGCGACTCGGTGCCTGGCACCGGCTTCGCCGGTGTTCGCGGGTGAACCCGCTCCCACAGGGGCTGCGGCTCGGCCTGGAATCAGGTGATCAGGCCAGGTTCTGCTCAGCCGACCAGCTGGCGTACCAGCTGCGGAACAGCGCGTACTGCTGCTCGGCATAGTTGCGCTGGGCGTCGGTCAGCACGTCGGTCTCGTTGAAGTGCAGGCTGTATTCGCTGTCACCGTTCAGCACCATCAGGTGCTTGTAGTAGAGCACCAGGTCGCAGCCTTCATCGAACGACGACAGCACCGCCAGCGCCGCCTCCAGCTCACGCGCCAGGCGGCGGGCCTTGGCATCACCCTGGGCCGCCTGCTTGCTCAGGCTCACCAGGTGCAGCACCTCACGCGGCAGAGCGTTGCCGATGCCGGTGATGGCGCCGGTGGCGTTGCAGTTGACGAAGCCATGCACTACCTGGGTGTCGACGCCGACCATCAGGGTCACGTCGTCATCCTTGGAGGTGATGTGCTCGGCGGCGTAGCGCAGGTCGGCGCCACCGCCGAACTCCTTGAAGCCGATCAGGTTGGGGAACTCGCTGCGCAGTTCGAAGAACAGGTCGGCGCGGGTGGCGAAGCCGTAGTACGGGCTGTTGTAGATCACCGCCGGCAGCTTCGGCGCAGCTGCCAGAATGGCCGAGAAGTGGTGCTTCTGGGCAATCAGCGAGGCGCCGCGGCTGAGCACGCGGGGGATGACCATCAGGCCGGCGGCGCCAACCTTGGCCGCGTGGGCGGCGTGAGATACCGCCTCACGGGTGTTCACCGCGCCGGTACCGACGATGGTCGGGATGCCGGCGGCCACCAGGCGCGCTACACCTTCCTGGCGCTCGGCTTCGGTCAGCAGCGGCCAGTCGCCCATCGAGCCGCAGTACACCACGGCGCTCATGCCGGCCTCGATCAGCTCGCGGCCCTTGCGCACCAGGGCGTCGAAGTCCGGCTTGCGCTCGGCGGTGCAGGGGGTCATCAGGGCGGGCATGGTGCCGGTGAAGATGTTGTTGGTCATTGTTGTCACTCCTCGCGATATTCGATTTTTTTGGAAAAAGCCGGGGTCAGATGCCCCAGGCGAACGGGTCCTGTTCGTCGATCAGCAGGGTGCTGTCGGCGGTCATGTAGGCGCGGCCGGTGATGAACGGGCGAATGCGTTCGCCGTCGCGCTCGTAGCGGCCCTGGAACTGGCTGCCGGTGATACTGGCCTGTACCCAGGTCTGGCCTTCGTCGAGCTTGCCGTCGGCGGCCAGGCAGGCCAGCTTGGCGCTGGTGCCTGTGCCGCAGGGCGAGCGGTCGTAGGCCTTGCCGGGGCACATCACGAAGTTGCGGCTGTCGGCGTTGGCGTCGTCGGCGAACAGTTCGACGTGGTCGATGGGGGCACCGTTTTCACCGGTGATGCCCTGGGCTTCGAGGGCCTTGAGCATCGCCCAGGTGTACTCGGTCAGCGCCTCGCGGTTGTCCAGCTCGATGCGCTGGCCGTGGTCGGAGACGAGGAAAAACCAGTTGCCGCCCCAGGCGATGTCGCCACGCACCAGGCCATGGCCGGGCACGTCCACCAGCACCTGCCGGCGGTAGCGGTAGGACGGCACGTTGCCGACGGTTATGGCGCCGTCTTCATGCAGGGTGGCGCTGACCTGGCCGACCGGGGTATCGATCTTGTGCACGCCCGGTGCGATCAGGCCCAGGTGCTGCAGCGAGGCGACCAGGCCGATGGTGCCGTGGCCGCACATGTTCAGGTAGCCAGCGTTGTTGAAGAAGATCACCCCGCACGTGGCGTCGGCCGATACCGGTGGGCAGTACAGCGCACCGACCAGCACATCGTTGCCACGTGGTTCCAGCAGGCAGGCGCGGCGCCACTGGTCGTGCAGCTCGCGCAGCTCGTCGCGCTGCTCGGCCATGCTGCGGCCATGCAGTTGCGGGAAGCCTTTCATCACCAGGCGGGTCGGTTCCCCGCCGGTGTGCGAGTCGATGATGTGAATCTGTTTCATGAGCTTGTCCATTCTTTGATCAGCCAAGTCTTGTGCTGTTTGTGCGGGCCTCATCGCCGGCAAGCCAGCTCCCACAGGTATTGCATCGGCCTCTGGGTCAGCGCGGACCCTGTGGGAACCGGCTTGCCGGCGATAGGGCCAGTAGCCGTTACGGAGCCAGTGCAGCCGGGCGCTGGCCTACCAGAGGTTCATGGCTGGCTTCGCTTTCGTCCTCACCTTCCAGGCGCACCAGGTGGGCAGGCACGCCGGTGGCAGCGCCCCAGTAGTAGATGCCCAGCGCACAAGCGGCCACGACCACGGTGTCGAACGGGTGGCCGAGTACTCCCAGGCCGCCGAAGCTGCCCAGCCACGACAGCAGGATGGTCACCGCGTAGAAGCCGATCAGCCACGCCGACGAGCGCACTTGCTGGGCCAGCGACAGGTGCTGGGTCGGCACGAAGCGGCCGCACAGCAGGTACAGCACGAACATCAAGATCTGCAGGGCCAGCAGCCACGACACGGTCTTCCAGCCCGACCAGTACACGATCAGCGCGGCGATGATGAACGACAGCGGGCCGAGCACGCCCATGCCCTTGACCCTGAACGGGCGCGGCATGTCGGGGGCGTTGCGGCGCAGGGCGGCGACGGTGACCGGGGCCACGGCGTAGCTCAGTACCAGGGCGGCGGAAACCACGTTGATCAGCGCTTCCCAGGATGGGAACGGCAGGGTCCAGAACACCGACAGGCCAAAGGTCAGCCACAGCGCCGGGCGCGGGATGCCGGACTCGGCGTCGATACGGGTGAAGTACTTGAAGAAGGTGCCGGTCTGCGCCCAGCCATAGACCACGCGCGGGGTGGCGTTCATGTAGATGTTGCCGCAGCCGCTGGGCGAGATCACCGCGTCGGCCACCACCAGGTAGGCCAGCCAGCCCACACCCAGGGCCAGGGCAATGTCGCGATAGGGCAGGGCCAGTTCCTTGGTCACTGCGGCCCAGCCGTTGCTCAGCATTTCGGTCGGCACGCTGCCGAGGAAGGCCAGTTGCAGCAGGGCGTAGATCGCGGTGGACAGCAGTACCGAGAGGATCAGCGCGATGGGGATGGTGCGTTGCGGGTTCTTCACCTCGCTGGCCACCGAAATGATCGGCGTCAGGCCCAGGTAGGCGAAGATGATGCCACCGGCCGATACCGCCATTTCAACGCCGGACAGACCGAACGGGGCAAAGCCCTGGACCTCGAAGTTTTCCGGTTTGAAGAAGGTGAACAGCACGCCGATCACCAGCAGCGGTACGATGAACTTGAACACACTGACCAGGTTGTTGGCCTTGGCGAAGGTTTTCACGCTGCGGTAGTTGAGGAAGAAGAACAGCCCCAGCAGGGCGAACTGCACCAGCCAGCCGAGTACCGTCGGGTCGCTGGAGCCGGCCTTGGTCAGCCCGGGGAACCAGGCGGCGGCGTATTGGCGCGAAGCGACCACTTCGATGGCGATCAGGCTGGAAAAGGCGATCAGGGTGATGAAGCCCATCAAGTAGCCCAGCAGCGGGCCGTGGGAGTACACCGGGTAGCGCACCACGCCCCCGGCACGTGGCAGGGCGGCGCCCAGTTCGCAATAGACGATGCCCAGCAACAGTACGGCGAAGCCGCCAAGGAACCAGGACAGGATGCCGGCCGGGCCGGCGATGGCCGAGACGTGGCTGGCGGCGAACAGCCAGCCGGAGCCGAAGATGGCGCCTAGGCCGATGAAGGTGAGGTCCAGCAATGACAACTGTTTTTTGAATTTGCCTGACATGGGTTCGCCTTTTTGTTGGTTATTGGATAGGCAGGTCTGATGTCACGAGATGCGGCTTTTTGGGCCGCGCTCTTGTAGCACTTGGGGCGGCTTGCGTGGGGCATAGAGTGGACCGATCGGGGCGGCGGTTCTTGATGGTTTTCTGCAGGGGGGATGACGAAATCGGCACAGTTGCAAAAAAACAGTGGTGGGATGGAAGGGCGGTGGATAGGCTGTAAGCCATACCGCATAAGGGTTGTAGACATTTACTCGCTGTGCCGGCCTCTTCGCGGGTAAACCCGCTCCCACAGGTACTGCGCAGCCCTCGAAAGCTGCGGAGATACCTGTGGGAGCGGGTTTACCCGCGAAGAGGCCGGCACAGCAAACCGAGATAGAGCAGATGACCAACACCCCCCTGGCAACCCTGTACCAGTCCCTCGACCAGCACCGCCCCGCCAACCTGGAGGCCCTGCTCGCCGGTGTGTCCCTGCTGCTGCCGATCCTCGACGCCATCCCCAACGCCGCGATCTTCATCAAGGACCCGGCCGCCCGCTATGTGCTGGCCAACAATACCCTGGTCCAGCGCTGTGGCCTCAAGCGCCTGCAACCGCTGCTGGGCAAGACCAGCGCCGAAGTGTTCCCGGCACAGCTGGGCCCCGGCTACACCGAGCAGGACCGTCGCGTTCTCAAGGAAGGCCTGGTGCTGGAAGACCAGCTGGAGCTGCACCTGTACGGCAGCCGAGAGCCTGGCTGGTGTCTGACCCACAAGCGCCCGCTGTACAACCAGGCCGGCGAGATCATCGGCTTGGTCGGCATCTCGGTCGACTTGCAGTCAGCCGCCGACAGCCACCCCGCCTACCAGCGCCTGGCGGCGGTGGACGAGCACATCCGTCGGCATTTCCACCAGCCGATCAGCATGGGCGAGCTGACCCGTATCGCCGGCATTTCCGTGGCCCAGCTGGAGCGCTACTGCAAGCGGGTGTTCCACCTCACGCCACGGCAGATGATCCACAAGGCGCGCCTGGAGCACGCCCACCGTTTGCTGCACTCGGAACTGCCGATCACTGAAGTGGCGATGTGCTGCGGCTATACCGACCACAGCGCCTTCAGCCGCCAGTTCAAGCAACTGACCGGCTTCACCCCGCGCCAGTACCGCCAGGCTACGGCGTAGTAGACGCGGTGAAGCGGTTATAAACGGTTTGCGCGCGCTGCATTCGTGACAGCTTCAGTACCACCAGCACCAGGCCAAGAAACAGTATCGCGGACACAACCGCCAGAAACCAACGCTGGCCCTTAAGGCCTTTTTCAACTTCCAATGCGTAGTCGGGGGCCATGAAGAACGAGCAGATTGTGTCCAGATTTTCTTCCGGCATGTAGCGGGTAAAGGGCGCCAGTTTTTCCGAAGACCGGCACTGGTCCAGCGTCAGCTTGTCATCCGGCAACCACATCTCAAACTTGATGTCCTGTTGCGACAGGTAGAATGCAGGCGAGTCCGGATCGTTTTTCAGCCATACCATCATGTACGGCGATTGGTTTGCCATCGGCAAGGGGGCCAGCAGTACTCCCAGTATGGCCAGCAGTGCAATGAAACACCTGAAGCGCTTCGGTGAAAATTTGTCGGTGGCGAACCTGGGGGCGTTGAAATCGCTCCAGTCGATGTAAGCGCGGTTGCGGCTCAGGTCGCCGGGGGCCAAGCCGTTGTCGACGATCCAGCGATGGGCAAGGTTGGCCTCGTGCAGGTTTTTCGCTGGGATGTTGAACTCATAGCGAAAGTACTCGATTTCCCGTAGCTCCTTGCGCAGGGTGTCGAACTGCGATTGGTTGTCGAATTCGGTGGTGCCACCGAAGATGCGCCAGATGAGGTCTCGAAGAAAGTACAGCGAACCGGCTCGCCTGTAGATAAACCACAAAAGCAGCCCAAGCAGTACTGGCGCGCCGACGCCGGCCAAGGGCACCAGGTTTTCTATGCTCCAGAACGATGAGGCCAGGTTGGTGGAAGTGTTCATGTCAGCTCCTTTAACGAAGTAAGCAGGCCTTGTGCATACGCTGCCGGCCGGCGGGTCCGATGAAGCGACGATGATAAAGGCGCTTAATCCGAACTGTCGTTAGCGAAGCTTCTGTGTTGCTTGTGGGAATTTTCTGCTTGCTGGGCCGGGCTCAGGCGTTGGTGAACAATACCCGCGCCTCATCGAAGCACTGCTCGGCAATTGCCGAACGCGGTTCGCTGCGGCGTAGCAGCAGGCCGACCGGGCTGTGGATGGCGGCGTCGGCCACCGGCAGGATGCGCAGGTGCTCGCTCAGGTCTTCCAGGCCGCAGCCCAGCGGCATGACCGCGCAGCACATGCCGGTGTTGATGGCCTGGATCAGCTGGAAGCTCGAGTCGCTTTCCAGTACCGCATTCGGCTCCAGGCCACGGCTGCGGAAACTCAGGTCCAGCGACTGGCGGTAGTGCATGCCCTTGCTCAGCAGGCCCAGCGGAATGTCGCCCAGCTCGTCCCAGCGCAGGGTGTCGCTGGTGAACTTGAAGTGCCGGGTATCGTGCAGCAGGCCCATGGTGGTGGTGCCAAGTTCGATCACTTCGAAGAAGCTGGTGTTGACCTGGTCCAGGTAGCAGATGCCCAGGTCGAGCTGGTTGCGGCTGAGCCCGTCGATGACCTGTTCCGAGCTGAGCGAGCTGATCTGGAAGTGCAGCTCGGGGTATTTTTCACGCAGCGGCAGCAGCAGGTGCATGGGGTTGAAACTGGCCAGCGGCACCGTGCCCAGGCGCAGGCTGCCGACCACCTGGCCGCGGCAGCTGGCGGCCTCGGCCTGCAGGCCGTCGTGGGCGGCGAGCAGGGTACGGGCCCAGGCCAGGATGCGCTCGCCGGCCTCGGTGAAGCCTTCAAAGCGCTGGCCGCGCTTGACCAGCACCAGGTCCAGCTCGTCCTCCAGGTTGCGCAGGCGCATGGACAGCGTCGGCTGGGTGATATGGCATAGCGCCGCCGCCTGGCCGAAGTGGCGTGTCTGGTCGAGCGCGATGAGGAATTTGAGCTGCTTGATGTCCATGGAAGTGCCTGGTATCGGGTTATGCAGACCTTAACCCACGTCTGCGATAGATGTCATTGATCAGTCGGTACGCCATATCGATTGGACGCCCCCGGGCCATGCCACTAGCGTGGCGGCACTGCCACTCGAGGAGCCCCACCGTGCGCGTCCAACCCGACGCGGTCTTCGTACCGCTCAACATCGCCGTGCTGACTGTCAGCGACACCCGTACCTACGACAACGACACCTCCGGTGAGCTGCTGGCCAGCCGCTCGGTGGAGATCGGCCACCGCCTGGTGGCGCGGGCGTTGCTCAAGGACGACCTTTACAAGATCCGCGCCCAGGTCGCCACCTGGATTGCCGACGAGCAGGTGCAGGTGGTGCTGATCACCGGCGGTACCGGTTTTACCGGGCGTGACAGCACGCCGGAAGCGGTCGAGTGCCTGCTGGACAAGCGCATCGATGGCTTTGGCGAACTGTTCCGGGCCCTGTCGATTCTCGATATCGGCACCTCGACCGTGCAGAGCCGGGCGCTGGCCGGGCTGTCCAACCGCACGTTGGTGTGCTGCCTGCCGGGCTCCACCGGGGCCTGCCGTACGGCGTGGGAGGGCATCCTGGCGGAGCAGCTGGATGCGCGGCACCGGCCGTGCAACTTCGTCAAGCACCTGAAACCGATCGAGGCCTGTGCAAGCCGGGGTTGATCTTTCGTCTGTCCTGGCCTCTTCGCGGGTAAACCCGCTCCCACAGGTACCGCGCAGGGTTCGAAACCTGTGGGGGCCCTGTGGGAGCGGGTTTACCCGCGAAAGGGCCGGCGCAGGCCACTGCATTCAGTCAGCTCAATACATGGTCCACCGGCAACAACGCCGGCGGTAGCTGTTGTTCCCCCAACCCCGCCAGCACATCGCGCTCCACGGTCCGCACCATGGCATCGGTCGGCAGGTCATTCTCATCGCGCCCGAACGGGTCTTCCAGTTCGTTGCCAATCGCATCCAGCCCGAAGAACGTGTACCCCACGATGGTGGTGAACAGCGGCGCCAGCCAGCCCAGCGGCTCGGCCAGGGCAAACGGCAGCAGCAGGCAGAAGATGTAGATGGTGCGGTGCAGCAACAGCGTGTAGGGGAACGGCAACGGTGTGCCCTTGATCCGCTCGCAGGTGGCCTGCACTTCGGTCAGGCCCACCAACCGCTGCTCCAGCAGGCTGTAGCGCCAGTCACTGATCTGCTGCTGTTCGGCCAACCGCGAGCAGTGCCCGCCGATTTCGCGCAGGATGGCGTCGCACACGTTATGCGGGCTGATCGCTTCGGGCCGGGCCAGCCAGGGCCGGGCGGCGGCCAGTTCGTCCTCGCTGCGCAGCCGTGCATTCAGCGCATGGGCAAAGCCGCACAGGCTGCGCAACAGTTCGGCACGCAGGGTTTCGTCGGTAATTACCAGGCTTTCGCGCACGAACGAACGGGTTTCGATGATCAGCTTGCCCCAGGCCTTGCGCCCCTCCCACCAGCGGTCATAGCAGGCATTGTTGCGAAAACTCATGAAAATCGACAGCGACAGGCCCAGCAAGGTGAACGGGGTGGCGCTGACCGGGTAGAAAAACGCCGGGAAATGTCGCTCGACCAACACGATCAGCGCGGCCAGCAGGGTGACCGTCAGGCACCGCAGGGCAATGCGTTTGACGATCGAACCCTTGAGGGTGAACAGCACACGCAGCACATCGGGGGTGGGGTGGACGATCATGGAAATCCAGAGACGGCTGCCTAGCCGCCGGTCATGTTCATGAAGCGCAGGATCTGCACGTCGCCACCGACTTCGAAATGATGGCGGTAGGGCTTGAGGTGCAGCGAGTCACGAATGGCCTTTTCCAGGCGTTCGGGGTTGCCGGGGTGGGCGCGCAGCACCTGCTTCAGGTCCACCGAGTGTTCATTGCCCAGGCACAGCAGCAGGCGGCCTTCGACGGTGAGGCGTACGCGGTTGCAGGTGGCGCAGAAGTTGTGGCTGTGTGGCGAAATGAAGCCGACCCGAGTGTTGGCGGCTTCGGCCAGGCGCCAGTAGCGGGCCGGGCCCTGGGACGACTCGGTCGATTCGACCAGGGTGAACTGCTCGGCCAGCAGCGCGCGTACTTCATCGCTGGAGCAGAACGACTCGCCGCGCTCATGTTCGCTGATCACGCCCAAGGGCATTTCTTCGATGAAGGTGATGTCCAGCTCGCGGTCGATGGCAAAGCGCACCAGGTCGACCAGTTCATGATCGTTGCGGCCCTTGAGTACCACGCAGTTGAGCTTGGTGCGCTTGAAGCCGGCCTGGCGGGCGGCGTCGATGCCGGCGATCACTTGGTGCAGGTCGCCGGTGCGGGTCAGTTGCTTGAAGCGATCGGCGTCCAGGCTGTCGAGGCTGATGTTCAGGCGCGTGACACCGGCGTCGAACAGTGGCTGGGCCAGGCGCCCGAGTTGCGAGCCGTTGCTGGTCAGGCACAATTCGCGCAGACCGGGCAGGGCGGCGATGCGCCCGCACAGGTCGACGATGCCCTGGCGCACCAGCGGCTCGCCGCCGGTCAGGCGGATCTTGCGGGTGCCGAGGGCGACGAAGCGCTCGGCCACCTGGAACAGTTCCTCGAGGCTGAGGATCTGCTGGCGCGGCAGGAACTGCATGTCTTCGGCCATGCAGTACACGCAACGGAAGTCGCAGCGGTCGGTGACCGACATCCGCAGGTAGTCGATTTTCCGGTTGAAGCCGTCGATCAGGGCCCGGCTGTTCTGTTCCACGTTCGCGCTCGAATGGGTAGGGACTCAATCCAAGCTATAACTTGGGCGCAGGGCCGTCAAATTGCTTTGTCCGACCGATTGATCGATGGCCTCTATCATGGCTGCAGGCCACGTATTTCAAAGTGTTGACCGCGTCGCCCAATTCGCGGGTAAACCCGCTCCCACAGGTAAAGCGCAGGGCTCGAAACCTGTGGTGGCCCTGTGGGAGCGGGTTCACCCGCGAAGGCCGCGGCGCGGTTCCAGCCCGTGATCGAAACCGCCTATCACCCCGTAAGATCTTTCGATTGGACGGCTCTACCCCACGCTCCATAGGCTGAAAAAAAGCATCGAAGCGTGAGGATTCATCGCATGAGCCAGGACCAACACATCAGGGACTACAAGGGCGCCGCCGCCGGCTGGGGGGCGCTCAAGAGCGTGACCAAGAGCTGGCTGGGCAGCGACAATGCCTTCAAGAACCTGCGGGCCATGCTCAAGACCAACCAGAACGGCGGCTTCGACTGCCCCGGCTGCGCCTGGGGCGAGTCGCCGGAAAACGACATGGTCAAGTTCTGCGAGAACGGCGCCAAGGCAGTCAACTGGGAAGCCACCGGCCGCTCGGTGGACCCGGCATTCTTCGCCAGGTACAGCGTCAGCGCCCTGGCCGAGCAGACCGACTACTGGCTGGAGTACCAGGGCCGCCTGACCCACCCGATGCGCTACGACGCGGCCACCGACCACTATGTGGAAACCAGCTGGGAAGAAGCCTTTGCGCTGGTTGCCCAACACTTGCGCGCACTCGAATCGCCCGACCAGGCCGAGTTCTACACCTCGGGCCGGGCCAGCAACGAGGCGGCGTTCCTCTACCAGCTGTTCGTCCGCGCCTACGGCACCAACAACTTCCCCGACTGCTCGAACATGTGCCATGAAGCCAGCGGCGTGGGCATGTCGGAAACCCTCGGCGTGGGCAAGGGCACCGTGGTGTTCCACGACCTGGAGCTGGCCGACGCCATCTTCGTCATCGGCCAGAACCCCGGCACCAACCACCCGCGCATGCTCGAGCCGCTGCGTGAAGCGGTGAAGCGTGGTGCCCAGGTGGTCTGCTTCAACCCGCTCAAGGAGCGCGGCCTGGAGCGCTTCCAGCACCCGCAGCACCCGTTCGAGATGCTCAGCAATGGCTCCGAACCAACCAACACGGCCTACTTCCGCCCGGCCCTGGGCGGCGACATGGCAGTGATGCGCGGCATTGCCAAGTACCTGCTGCAGTGGGAACGCGAAGCCCAGGCCAATGGTGAACCGGCGGTGTTCGACCATGCCTTCATCGCCGAGCACACCAGTGGCATCGACGCATACCTGGAAACCGTGGATGCCACGCCCTGGGCGCACATCGTCGAGCAATCGGGCCTGACCCAGGCCGAGATCGAACTGGCCGCGCGAATGTACCGCAAGGCCGAACGGGTAATCATGTGCTGGGCCATGGGCGTCACCCAGCACCGCCACTCGGTGCCGACCGTTCAGGAAATCGTCAACCTGCAGCTGCTGCGTGGTAACGTCGGCAAGCCCGGTGCCGGCCTGTCACCAGTGCGTGGCCACAGCAACGTGCAGGGCGACCGCACCATGGGCATCGACGAGAAGCCCGGGGCGGCGCTGCTCGATGCCATCGAAAAACGCTTCCAGTTCCGCGCGCCGCGTGCCCACGGGCACAACGCGGTGCTGGCGATCAAGGCCATGGAAGAAGGGCGGGCCAAGGTGTTCATCGGCCTGGGTGGTAACTTTGCCCAGGCCACGCCGGATACGCCGCGCACCCATGCGGCCATGCGCAATTGCGCGCTGACCGTGCAGATTTCCACCAAGCTCAACCGCTCGCACCTGGTTACCGGCCGCGATGCGTTGATCCTGCCGTGCCTGGGCCGTACCGAAATCGACATGCAGGCCAGCGGGCCGCAAGGTGTGACCGTGGAGGACACCTTCAGCATGGTGCACATCTCCCACGGCCAGCTGCGCCCGCGCTCGCCGCACCTGCGCTCGGAGCCGTGGATCATCGCCGGCATGGCCCAGGCGACCCTGGGCAAGCAGCCGATCGACTGGGAGTACGCAGTTGCCGACTATGGCCGTATCCGCAGCATGATTGCCGATGTGATCCCCGGCTTTACCGATTTCAACGAGCGCCTGCAGCACCCCGGCGGCTTCCACCTGGGCAACAATGCCGCCGACCGTACCTGGCGCACGGCCACAGGCAAGGCGCGCTTCAGCCCGCACCAGCTGCCGGAGCAACTGGTGAATGCCAAGGTGCTGGCGCGCGGTGACAAGCCCGACCTGATCCTGCAGACACTGCGCTCGCACGACCAGTACAACACCACCCTGTATGGCCTGGACGACCGTTATCGCGGGGTGTTCGGCCTGCGTGAAGTGGTGTTCGTCAACGAGGTGGACATCCGCCGGATGGGCTTCGAGCCGGGCGAGCATGTGGACCTGGTGTCGCTGTGGGAGGATGGCGTGGAGCGGCGTGTGTCAGGCTTCCGCCTGGTGGCGTATGACGTACCCGAGGGGCAGGCGGCGGCCTATTACCCGGAGACCAACCCGCTGGTGCCGCTGGAAAGCTATGGCGAGGGAACCTATACCCCGACCTCGAAGTTCGTGGCGATCAAGGTCGAGAAAGCCAAGGCCGGGAACCGGATTGCGGCGGTGCTGGCCGCGGATTGACAGGTAGCCTGCAAGGGCCCTATCGCCGGCAAGCCAGCTCCCACAGGGACCGCACAGATTTCAGAACCTGTGACGTACCTGTGGGAGCTGGCTTGCCGGCGATAGGGCCGGTACTGCCATACAGGAATCAGGAACGGTTCACCGGGTAAGCCGTGGTGTACTTCATCTGCTCCATGGCAAAACTGGAAGTGATGTTCGACAGCCCATCAGTACTGGTGATCAGCTTTTTGTAAAACCGGTCATACGCCGCAATATCCCCCACCACAACCCGCAGCATGTAATCCCAGTCCCCCGACATGCGGTAGAACTCCATCACTTCCTCGAACCCGGTCACGGTCGCGGCAAACTGCTCCAGCCAGGCGCTGTCGTGGCGCTGGGTCTTGAGCTGGACGAACACCGTCAGCCCCAACCCCAGCCGTTCCGGGTCGAGCAGGGCGACACGGCCGACAATGTAGCCGTCTTCCTCCAGGCGCTTGACCCGCTTCCAGCACGGCGTGGTAGACAGGTTTACGGCCTCGGCCAGGTCCTTGAGCGAGATCGAGGCGTCGCGCTGAAGCAGGGTGAGAATGTGCTGGTCGAAGCTGTCCATATCGCGCGTGGGCCGTGGAGAAAAATATTTCACAGATTACCCCAAGGCCAGAAGATTTGGGTTGTGCGATAGTTGCAGCTTTCACTCTGCCAATGGGCCTGACCATGTCCGACAAGCCGCGCAATTTCGCCACCCGTACCATTCACGCCGGTGAGCAGTTCAGCGTCGCCGATAACGCTATTTTCCCGGCGATCGTCACCGCCAGTTCGTTCACCAAGCGCAGCCTGGACGACAAGCCGGAATACTCCTACAGCCGCGTTGGCAACCCCACCCGGCATGCCTATGAAACCTGTGTCGCCGCCCTGGAAGAGGGCGTTGGCGCGGTCGCCTGCGCCTCGGGTGTGAACGCCACCGCCACCGTGCTGGAGCTGCTGCCCAAGGATGCCCACGTGGTGGTTATGAACGGCGTGTACGGCGGCACCTTCCGCATCATGGAAGACTACCGCAGCCGCACCTCGGGCCTGACCACCACCTACGTCGACCTCAACGACCTCGAGGCGGTGGCCGCCGCCATCAAGCCGGAAACCCAGCTGATCTGGATCGAATCGCCGACCAACCCGTTGCTGCACCTGGTCGACATCAAGGCGGTGTGCGACCTGGCCAAGGCGCGGGGCATCCTCACCTGCATCGACAACACCTTCTGCTCGCCGTGGAACCAGCGCCCGATCACCCTGGGCGTGGACCTGGTGATGCACTCGGCCAGCAAGTACATCGGCGGCCACTCCGACCTCACCGGTGGCGTGGTGGTAGCTGCCAATGATGCGTTGTTGGCGCGCCTGCGCCGCATCAGCATGGCGATTGGCGCGGTGCAGGGGCCGTTCGACTGCTACCTGGCCCTGCGCGGTCTGAAGACCTTGGATGTGCGCATGGAGCGCCAGTGTGCCAATGCCCTGCAGGTGGCGCGCTTCCTCGAAAGCCACGCGCAGATCGAGCAGGTGTATTACCCGGGGCTGGAGAGCCACCCGCAGCATGAGCTGTGCAAACGGCAGATGCGCAGTGGCGGGGCGGTGGTGGCGATGAAGGTCAAGGGCGACCGCGCCGCGCTCAACCGCCTGGTGGAGGCGCTGCAGATCTTCGTGCTGGCCGACTCGCTGGGCGGGGTGGAAAGCATGATCAACCACTCCTGGAGCATGTCGCACTGCTCGCTGAGCCCGGAGCAGAAGGGCGTGATGGGCATCAGCGAGAACCTGCTGCGGTTGTCGGTGGGTATCGAGGATTACCGCGACCTGGTCGAGGACCTGGATGGGGCGTTGAAGGCTGCGGCTGCCATGTGAGGGCTGCTGGCCTCTTCGCGGGTAAACCCGCTCCCACAGGGGCTCCGCTGCCTTCAGGTCTGGCGCTGTACCTGTGGGAGCGGGTTCACCCGCGAAGAGGCCGGTGGATTCAATGAATTCCTGTCAGGATTTGGGCGGATGAATGATCCGTTCGATCTTGTCCTTGATCAGCAACCGTTCCTTGCGCAGGCGGTTGACGGCTTCGTCGTTGGTGCCGTTGCCTTCGGCGGCGACCACCTCTTTGTCTTTGGCGTTGTATTCCTTGTGCAGTGAGTGCAGCGTCTGGTCCTTGTCCATGAGCGCCTGGAATGCATCAGCGGTAACGTGCAGGTCAGCGAGCAGATCATGCGGAACTGGCATTTCTTCACCTCTGTCGGGGGTTGGCGGATGGTTCTGACCTTTGAGGATAGTCGTCTTTGCGCAGGTAGGGGACTGGGGTAGGCTGTCGCATCTCCCCGTGACCCGGAACCTGCGCCATGCCTCACCTGAACCTGGAATACAGCGACAACCTGCGCGAGCTGAACGTCGACGTCCTGCTGCTGCGCCTGAACCATGCCCTGGTCGGCAGTGGCCAGTTCGCCGACGAGGCTGACATCAAGAGCCGCGCCCAGGCCTTCGGCCAGTTTCGCGTGGGCACCGCGCCCGGCGAGCGTGCCTTTGCCCATGTGCGCCTGGCCATTCTCAGCGGGCGCTCGCCCGAGGTGAAGACGCAACTGTCCGCCAGTCTGCTGGATGTGCTGCGTGAGGCCATCCCCGAGCAACCGGGGCTGGACATCCAGCTGTGCGTGGAAGTGCTGGAGATCGACCGCGAGCCGTATGCCAAGGAACGCCTGCCAGGCTGAACAAGCGCTGAGTGAACTTCTTTTAATGTAGAAAAGGCGCCTGCTCACGAATTTGTTGGCGTCTTTTTCACAAAATATTGATGGCACGCTTTCTAGAGTTCAGCCAAGTTTCCCGGTGCCGCGCAGGCCCTCGGGCTGATAATCACTCTTGATTGCGAACACTGATGCTCAACTTCAAATCCCTGCGGACTGAATGGGTCACGCTGCTGGCCAGCCTTTACCTGCTGATCGGCTTCAATGTCTTCCTCTGGCAGCATCTTGAACAGGTCGTGCCGCCCGGTTTGCCGGGGCTTTGGCTGAGCCTGGCGTTTGCCGTGCTGATGCTGTTCGCGTTCAACCTGATCCTCACGTTGTTCGCCTTCCGTTATATATTGAAGCCAATACTTGTCGTGTTGTTCATGAGCGGCGCGGGCGTGGCTTACTTCATGAACCAGTACGGCGTACTTATTGACGCGGGCATGTTCCGCAATATCGCGGAAACCAACGTGGCGGAAGTGCGTGACCTGCTTTCGTTGAAGTTTGCCTTGTATATCCTGGGCCTCGGTGTAGTGCCTTCGGTGCTGTTGTGGAAGGCGCCGATCGCCTATCGCGCCTGGCACCGTGAACTGCTCGGCAAGCTGGTGGTTGGCGGTGCCTGCGTGGTGGCCCTGGGCTCGGTGGCACTGGTCAACTACCAGGGCCTGTCGTCGTTGTTTCGCAACCACCACGAACTGCGCCTGATGCTCACCCCCAGCAATATCGTGGGTGCCTCCATTGGTTATGTCAGCGAGCGCGTCGGTACCGCATCACGGCCCTTCCAGCATTATGGCGAAGATGCCAAGCGTGATGCTGCCTGGCAAAAGCACGAACGCAAGTCGCTGACCGTGCTGGTGGTGGGCGAAAGTGCGCGGGCAGACCACTTCGGCGTGCTTGGCTACAACCGCGATACCACACCAAACCTTGCCAGGGAACAGGGCCTGCTGGCGTTCTCCGATGTGCACTCCTGCGGCACGGAAACCGCCGTTTCGGTGCCGTGCATGTTCTCTGGCATGAAGCGCAAGGACTACGATGCCCGCGTGGCGAAGAACCGCGAAGGGTTGCTGGACATCCTCCAGCGTACCGGCCTGGCGGTGCAGTGGCGTGACAACCAGTCGGGCTGCAAGGGCACCTGCGACCGCGTGCAGTTCATCGATGTCAGCAAGCTCCAGGACCCGCAGTTGTGCGCTGATGGTGAATGCCATGACCAGATCCTGCTGCAGGGCCTGGGTGAGCTGATCGACAACCTCGACAAGGACACCGTGCTGGTGCTGCACCAGATGGGCAGCCACGGGCCTGAATACTTCAAGCGCTACCCCGGCGCCGACCAGCGCTTTGCCCCGGTGTGCCAGAGCAACGCGCTGGACCAGTGCAGCGAGCAGGAAATTATCAACGGCTACGACAACACCCTGGCCTATACCGACAAGGTGCTGGCCTCGTTGATCGACACCCTGCGCAGCAAGCAGGACAAGGTCGACACGGCGATGATCTACCTGTCCGACCATGGCGAGTCGCTGGGTGAGTACAACCTGTTCCTGCACGGCACGCCTTACGCCATCGCCCCCGAGCAGCAGAAGCACGTGCCGCTGCTGACCTGGTTCTCCGACAGCTACAAGGAGGACTTCGGCGTCGACACCGACTGCCTGGCCAAGCTCAGCGATGCACCGCTGTCGCAGGACAACCTGTTCCACTCGATGCTCGGCCTGTTGCAGGTACACACCGAGGTCTACCAGCAGTCGCTGGACATGTTCGCCAGCTGCCGGCCATGGCTGGCGGCCAAGCGCTGAGGCAAAGCGCATTCAAAAAGCGCTAGCTTGCGCGGACTTTGTGGGAGCGGGCATGCCCGCGAAGCAGGCGACGCGGTGGATGGCACGGGCTTCGCCCGTGTTCGCGGGCATGCCCGCTCCCACAGGGATCGCGAAGCTTGCGGATTTTGCGCACGAGAGTTGCTGCTGCCTGAACACGCACAACAGCACCACTGATCGATATCAAGGATGGCCCGGGTTTCACCAGCAGTGCCCGCGCCGTATATACTGCGCGCCAATGTTAGTGGGAGAGCCTCGTGGCCATCGAAATACACTGGATCCGTGACGACCAGAGCCTGGCCGAACACTGCCGCGACTGGCATCAGCTGCCCTTTGTCGCCGTCGACACCGAATTCATGCGGGTCGACACCTTCTACCCGAAAGCCGGGCTGATCCAGATCGGCGATGGCCAGCGTGCCTTCCTGATCGACCCGTTGCTGATCGGTAACTGGCAACCCCTGGCCGAACTGCTGGATGACAGCGGCGTGGTCAAGGTGCTGCACGCCTGCAGCGAAGACCTCGAAGTGCTGCTGCGCCTGACCGGCAAGCTGCCACAGCCGCTGTTCGACACCCAACTGGCCGCCGGCTACCTGAACCTGGGCTTCTCCATGGGCTATTCGCGCCTGGTGCAGGAAGTGCTGGGGATCGACCTGCCCAAGGGCGAAACCCGTTCCGACTGGCTGCAACGCCCGCTCTCGGAAACCCAGGTCAGCTATGCCGCCGAGGATGCCGTGCACCTGGCCGAGCTGTTCACCGTGTTGCGCCCGCGCCTGAATGACGACAAGTACGCCTGGGTGCTGGAGGACGGCGCCGAGCTGGTGGCCGCATTGCGCCGCGAAGTCGAGCCCGAAAGCCTGTACCGCGACGTCAAGCTGGCCTGGAAGCTGGCCCCCCAGCAACTGGCAGTGCTGCGTGAGCTGTGCGCCTGGCGCGAGCGTGAAGCGCGCAACCGCGACGTGCCGCGCAACCGCATTCTCAAGGAGCACTCGCTGTGGCCCATGGCCAAGAGCCAGCCGAACAACCTGTCGGCGCTGGCCAAGATCGACGAGATGCATCCGCGCACCATTCGTCAGGACGGTGAGTTCCTCATCCAGCTGATCAAGCGTGCCGCCAGCCTGCCAGCCGAACAATGGCCACAGGCCTTGCCCGAGCCTTTGCCGATCGAGGCCAGCGGCATCCTCAAGCAGCTGCGTGCCATCGGCCAGGCCGAAGGTGAGCGCCTGGGCATTGCCCCCGAGCTGATGCTGCGCAAGAAAGCCCTGGAAGCGCTGCTCAAGAGCGGCTATCCCAATGGCCCCTATCAATTGCCCGATTCGCTGCGCGGCTGGCGCCGTGAGCGCATGGGCCAGGCCCTGCTGGACAGCCTGGCAGGCGCCGGAGAGACCCGATGAAACGCATTTGCTCTATCTACAAGAGCCCCCGCAAGAACGAAATGTACCTGTACGTGCTCAAGGCCGACGGCCTGGAGCGCGTGCCCGAAGGCCTGCTGCCGTTCTTCGGCACCCCCGTGCACGCCTTCGACCTGGTGCTTACCCCCGAGCGCAAGCTGGCCCGCGAGGATATCGCCAAGGTGCTGGAAAACCTCGACAACCAGGGTTACCACCTGCAGATGCCGCCGCCGGAAGACGACTACATCGAGCATCTGCCCGAAGAGTTGCTGCGCCGTAACGACCCTGCCTGATCATGCGAGTACTGATTGCTGAGCATGATCATGCTCGATACGCCGAGATTTTGCGCGCAGCCGCGCCAGAGCTGGAGATCCTGACCAGCGGCGACTCCGCCGAACTGGCCGGCCAGGCGCCACAGTGCCCGGTGTGGCTGGGCCAGCCGGACCTGCTGGCAAGCCTGCTGCGCCAGGGCCACAAGCCGGCCTGGATGCAGTCCACCTGGGCCGGTATCACCCCGCTGCTGGCCGAGGGCCTGCCGCGCGACTATCGCCTGACCCGCGCCGTGGGCATCTTTGGCCAGGTGATGGCCGAGTACATGCTCACCTACATGCTCGGCCATGAGCGCGAGGTGCTGTCGCGCCTGGTCAGCCAGGTCGAACGGCGTTGGGACGACCGCCCGGGGCGTACCCTGGAAGGGCGCAAGGTGCTGATCGTCGGCACTGGCGACATTGGCCAGCGGGTGGCCGAGTTCCTGCAGGCGTTTGGCGTGGTGCTGTATGGCGTTGCCAGCAGCGCCCGCGAGCAGGCGCCGTTCGTCGAGGTAGCGGCGTTGGCCGACCTGCCGCGCATGGTTGGCCAGGTCGACTACGTGCTCAACCTGCTGCCGGATACCCCGGCCACCCACGACCTGTATGACGCGGCACTGTTCAAGTGCTTCCAGCCCACGGCGCTGTTCATCAATGCCGGGCGTGGGGCGGCGGTGGTCGACGCTGACCTGGTCGAGGCGCTGAAGGAAGGGCACCTGGCCGGGGCGGTGATCGATGTCTGCCGGCAGGAGCCGTTGCCCAGGCAGCACCCGTTCTGGACGGCGTGGGGCTTGCTGCTGACCGGGCACAGCTCGGCGCCCACCTCGCCGGCGGCGATGGTGCGGTTGTTTGTCGAGAATGTGCGGGCGTATGTGGCGGGGCAGGGGTTGCGAGGTGAAGTGGACTTCGCCCGGGGCTATTGATTTTGTAGTGCCTGTGCTGGCCTTTTCGCGGGCTTGCCCGCTCCCACAGGTATTGCGCCGCCCTCGAAGGGTGTGTTGTACCTGTGGGAGCGGGCGAGCCCGCGAAAAGGCCGGTACAGCCAATGCAAGGCTTACAGGCTGAAATCACCCTCGGCAGCCAGCTCGCTCAGTGGCTTGCGCGGGCTCGGTACTTCACGCGCCTGCAGGGCTTCGTCCAGGCTGGCCTTGTCACCCAGCTTGCCAATCGCCACCATGGCATGCAGCACGTAGCCTTCTGGAACCTTCAACTCCTGACGCGCCAGTTCCTGGTCGAAGCCGGCCATGCCATGGGTGTGCCAGCCGCTGATGCTGGCTTGCAGGGCCAGGTGCCCCCAGGCGGAACCTGTGTCGAAGGTGTGCCACAGCGCCGGCTTTTCTTCAGTGGCACCGGGTGCCGCGAAGGTGGTCTTGGAAATGACCAGCACCAGCGCCGAAGCCTGTTGCGCCCAGCTGCGGTTGAACGGCACCAGCAGGTTCAGGTAGCGCTCCCAGTTCGGCGTGTCGCGGCGGGCATACAGGAAGCGCCAAGGCTGCGAGTTGTACGCCGACGGTGCCCAGCGTGCGGCTTCGAGGAAGCTCAGCAGGGTTTCTTCGCTGATCGGCTCGGCGGTGAAGGCACGTGGCGACCAGCGGTTGATGAATTGCTCGTTGATGGCGTAATCGGCAATGCGGGGGGTGGCGCTCATGGCTGCTCCTGCAAAAGGACGGGAAACGCGCACGCTACTGCGTCGCGTCGCGACTGACAAGCGGTCTGGCTTTGCCGAAGGCCAGGCTCTAGACTGGCGCCGCCGCGCGCCGTGGCCCCAAGATGAATGCAGGAAACCCGTGTCATGATCGCTGAAAACGCGCCGTTCTGGCGGCGCAAGACCCTCGAACAACTCAGCCCGCAAGAGTGGGAGTCGCTGTGCGACGGCTGCGGCCTGTGCTGCCTGCAAAAGCTCGAGGACGAGGACGACAACAGCGTCTATTACACGCGCATCGCCTGCAAACTGCTGGATCTGCACACCTGCCAGTGCAGCGATTACCCCAACCGCTTCGCCCAGGTACCTGACTGCATCCAGCTCACCCCGGGCAAGGCCGACCAGTTCAAGTGGCTGCCGAGCACCTGCGGCTACCGCCTGGTCAGCGAGGGCAAGGACCTGCCGGCCTGGCACCACCTGGTCTGCGGCGATCGCCAGCAGGTCCATGAACAGCGCATTTCCCAGTCGGGGCGCATGCTCAGTGAACACGATGTGCACGAAGACGACTGGGAAGACCACCTGATTTTCCGCGCCAGCTGACCGGCGCGGCCCGCTGCCACGGGGAAACAAGGAGTTTCTGTATGCGTTGCCAGCTGTTGTTGCTGTTTGGCCTGATGGCCAGTTCGCCGGCCTGGGCGAAAAAGGTCGACCTCGACTACCAGGTGCGCCTGTTGCCGGCCAGTGGCCAGGCGGAGGTCCGCCTCACCTTGGCCGAAGGCAGTGCCGTGCGCAGCCTGGACTTCGACCTGGGCAAGGCCGGGGCCTACAGCGGCTTCCAGGCTGATGGCCAATGGCAACTGCAGGGCCAGCGCGGCGTGTGGCAACCGGCGGCCGGCAAGACCAGCCTCAGCTACCGCGTGCAGCTGGACCAGAAACGCGGCAGCGGCGCCTATTCGTCGCGCATCACCCCGCATTGGGCGCTGTTCCTCGGCGACCAGCTGGTACCGCCTGCGCGCCTCGACCAACAGGATGGCACCGAGCTGGTGGCGCGGCTGGCGTTCGACCTGCCCGAAGGCTGGAAGAGCATCGAGACCTCCTGGCCGCGCATCGGCAAGGACAAGTTCCGCATCGATAACGTTTCGCGCCTGTTCGACCGCCCTACCGGCTGGATGCTCGCCGGCGACCTGGGTAGCCGCCGCGCCCGCCTGGGCGAAACCGAGGTCACCGTGGCCGCACCGGTGGGGCAGGGTATGCGGCGCATGGACAACCTGACCTTGCTGACCTTTGTCTGGCCGCAATTGCAGGCGGTGTTCCCGCGCAACCCGCCTAAGCTGCTGTTGGTCGGTGCCCGCGACGGCATGTGGCGCGGGGCGATGGCCGCGCAGGGCTCGTTGTACCTGCACAGTGCCCGGCCTATGGTCAGCGAGAACGGCAGCAGCCCGTTGCTGCGCGAAGTGGTGCAACTGTTTGCGCAGATCCATGGGCGTGACGGCAGTGACTGGCTGGTGGAAAGCCTGACCGACTACTACGCCAGCGAGTTGCTGCGCCGCTCGGGCGGGGTGAGTGACGACCGTTACCAGGCCTGGCAGGCGCGCCTGAGCAAGCAGGGCGCCAAGGTCACCCGGCTCAAAGGCGAGCATGCCACCCCGGCGCAGGTGGCGCGGGGGGTGATGTTGCTGCAGGCGCTGGACAAGGAAATCCGCATCCACACCCAGGCCAAACGCTCGCTGGACGATGTGGCGCGCGGGCTGATGCGCCTGCCCAGCGTCAGCACCGAAGACTTCATACAGATCAGCGAGAACGTGCTGGGGCGGCGCTCCGAGGTGTTGCAGAGCAAGGCGTTGCGCTGAGCACCTCTTTCGCCCGTACCGGCCTCTTCGCGGGTGAACCCGCTCCCACAGGTAATGTATTGCCCTCAAGACGGTGCGGTCCCTGTGGGAGCGGGTTCACCCGCGAAAGGGCCGGCACAGGCAGTGCAAAACTCAACTGCCAGCCAACGGATCCTTCCCGGTCACCGTCACCCCCTGCGTCGCCGCGTCGGCACTGGCCCGCAACGCCTCCAGCTCCGCCGCGCTGCGCTCGATGTCCGCACGCAACCGCTGGTATTCCTGGCGATGCCGCTGCCACCAGGCCTTGGTCGAACAATGCCCGCTGACCCCTCGGGCCACCGCCAAACCTCCCACCACCATCTGCAGCAAGCCGACCAGGCCGCCATGGCGCATCCCCTTGCTGAACATCAGCGCCCCCCCGGCCAGCGAGCTGACCCGTTCCAGCCCATGAACATTGTGCTGCGACGATGCCGTCGCGGAATGGATATCGAGCATGGCAAGGCCTCCTCGTGAAGTGTAAGCAGCTGACCCGTTGGCCGCTGTCATCGTTCACTCGGTATGCCGAACGACATCCCCTGTCGCATAGAAGGCTCTGCCATGCGCCTTTCAAAGGAGCCGATGTCACTTATGGTCAAGTCCGTGGCGGATCCAGGCAACTTGACCGCCCCCTCGCTGGCGTACCGTGACCGGGCGCGAAGCTCATCCACGCTGGGTTTCGATCCAGGAGCTTCACGTCCCCCCCACAAAGAAAACAAAAGCAGGGATCAGGATGACAATGACAAGCGCGAGTGGCGCCAGCAATCAGCTGGCGCAAGGCTTCAAGCAACGCCATGTGACCATGCTCTCCATCGCCGGGGTGATCGGTGCCGGGTTGTTCATCGGCTCCGGGCACGCCATTGCGGCGGCCGGCCCTTCAGCCATCGTCGCCTACGCACTGGCCGGCGCGCTGGTGGTGCTGGTGATGCGCATGCTCGGGGAAATGGCCGTCGCCAGCCCCGATACCGGCTCGTTCTCCACCTACGCAGACCGCGCCATCGGCCGCTGGGCCGGCTTTACCATCGGCTGGCTGTACTGGTGGTTCTGGGTGCTGGTGATTCCCATCGAGGCCATTGCCGCCGGTGTGGTGCTCAACAACTGGTTCCCGCACATCGATGCCTGGTTCTTCGCCCTGAGCATGACCGTGCTGCTGACCGCCACCAACCTGTTCAGCGTGGCCAAATACGGCGAGTTCGAGTTCTGGTTCGCCATGCTCAAGGTCATCGCCATCGTCGCCTTCATCGCCCTGGGCGCCGCAGCCCTGGCCGGCGTTTTGCCGGGGCGTGAAGTCAGTGGCCTGCCACTTCTGCTGGAGCAGCAGGGCGGCTTCATGCCCAATGGCTGGACCGCGATCATCGGTGCCTTGCTGACCACCATGTTCAGCTACCTGGGCACCGAAGCGGTCACCATCGCCGCCTCCGAATCGAAAGACCCGGCGCGCAACATCGCCAAGGCCACCCGTTCGGTGATCTGGCGCATCAGCGTGTTCTACCTGCTGTCGATCTTCGTGATCATCTCGGTGGTGGCGTGGAACGACCCGCTGCTGCCGGTACAGGGTTCGTACCAGCGGGCGCTGGAAATCATGAACATTCCTTACGCCAAGCAACTGGTGGACATCGTGGTACTGGTGGCGGTGGCCAGCTGCCTGAACTCGTCGATCTACATTTCGTCGCGGATGCTCTACTCGCTGAGCAAGCGCGGTGATGCGCCAGGCTTCATCCAGCGCACCTCGAAGGTGGGCGTGCCACGTGCGGCGGTGATCGGCAGCACGCTGATCGGCATGCTGGCGACCATCGTCAACTACTTCGCCCCGGCCGAGGTGTTTGCCTTCCTGCTGGCCAGTTCCGGGTCGATCGCGTTGCTGGTGTACCTGGCGATTGCCTTCTCGCAACTGCGCATGCGCGCCATCCTGCAGCGGCAGAATGTCGAGATTGCCTTCCGCATGTGGCTGTACCCATGGCTGACCTATGCGGTGATCGGTTTCATCATCTTTGCCCTCGGCACCATGTTCGTCATGCCCAAGCACCGCATGGAGGTATCGCTGACCCTGGCGCTGGCCCTGGTGATCCTGGTGCTGGGGGTGATTACCAGCAAGCGGCATGCGCGGCGGGAGGCCTTGGCAACCGCGTGAAGAGATTTGTGTGAATGGAAGAGAGCCACCTGCCTGCAGGTGGCTTTTTTGTTTGTGCCGGCCCTTTCGCGGGTAAACCCGCTCCCACAGGGGTACCACTGTGCTCAAGTCCTGTGGTGATCCTGTGGGAGCGGGTTTACCCGCGAAAGGGCCGGCAAATTTTGCCCATTTGTCTGATCTGGATAATTTTCTGCCCGGTTTGGCAATGCAGCCCCAAGGGGTGTTTAATCTCACCCTTGAACCCGCTGGACCCCTTGAAAACAAAGGCCCAGACAGATTTCACCGTTCATCGAAAATGCTGTAGACATATTGTCTAACAGTGCCCTATAGTCGTTATACAAATAGTAGACACAGCTCTATGACAACAAAGAAGGCCGCCATGAAAGCCACCGTCCAACCACTCAGTGCAGAAGTGCCGCAGGACCGCAAGGCCGTCCTCGCCGAAGCGCTGCGCCGCCGGATCCTCAGCATGGAACTGGCCCCGGGCGCGGTGGTGGACGAACTGGCCCTGTGCGACGAGTTCGGCCTGTCGCGCCCGCCAGTGCGTGAGCTGCTGCGCCAGATCGCCGCCGAAGGCTACATCGAACTGGAAGCCAACCGCGCGCCACGTGTCGCTGCCATGAACCACGAGTCGCTGCACAGCTTCTTCGTCGCCGCCCCGCTGATCTACATCGCCACCACCCAGCTGGCCGCCACCTATGCCAGCGCCGCCGAGATCGAAGTGCTCAAAGGTATCCAGGCCCTGTTCCGCCAGGCCATCGAAGAGCGCGACGTGGAAAACCGTGTGCTCTACAACGACGCCTTCCACCTGGAAATCGGCAAGATGGCGCACAACGACTACCTGCTGCCAAGCCTGCGTCGCCTGCTGATCGACCACACCCGGCTGGGCAAGATTTTCTACCGCCACCCGACCACCGATGACATGCAGCACGACCTCGAGATCGCCTGCGAGCAGCACGAGCAGATGATCCAGGCCATCGAGCGCCGCGACCCGCAAGCTGCCGGCCAGCTGGTGCGCGAGCACTTCGAGCTGTCGCGCCGGCGCATGGCCGAGTACGCCGCGCCGCAAGGGCTGGATGTACCGATTCAGATATGAGTTACCAAGGTCAGGCAACTGACGCTGACCACCCGTCGACAACAAGAACCAGGTTAGTGACATGACAAGAATTAGTTCGTTACCTGCCGATGATGCCACCTGTGGCTGGTATCACCTGAGCAAGCCCCGCACGCCAAGGCCGGCCCACAGTGGCCACAGCCAGGCGCGCTGGGTGGTGGTCGGCGCCGGTTTCACCGGCCTGGCTGCCGCACGGCAGCTGGCAACGAACTTCCCGGACGACGAGATCGTGCTGATCGAGGCCCAGGAGGTCGGCTTTGGCACCTCCGGGCGCAACGCCGGCTTTGCCATCGACCTGCCGCACGACATCGGCGCCGAGGACTACATCGGCGACATCGACATCGCCAAGACCATCCTCAAGCTCAACCTGGGTGGCCAGTCCTACATCAAGGAACTGATCGAGCGCTACGATATCGAGTGCCAGTTCCGCCACTGCGGCAAGTACCAGGCGGCCGTCGAAGACCGCGGCATCGCCGTGCTGGATGCCTACCGCCGCGGCCTGGACAAGCTCGGCCAGCCCTACGAAGTGATCGAAGGCCGCGACCTGCCCGAGCACATCGGCACGCATTTCTACCGCAAGGGCCTGTTCACCCCCGGCACCGCCCTGCTGCAGCCGTCGGCGCTGGTCAAAGGCCTGGCCGACAGCCTGCCGTCCAATGTTTCGCTGTATGAACGCACGCCCATCACCGAGGTCGACTACGGCGACAAGGTAGTGCTGCGTCATGCCAACGGTTCGATCACCGCCGACAAGCTGGTGCTCACCACCAACGCCTTCGGCATGAGCTTCGGCTTCCTCAAGGGCCGCATGCTGCCGGTGTTCACCTACGGCAGCATCACCCGCCCGCTGACCGAGGAAGAGCAGGCGCGCCTGGGCGGCAAACCCTACTGGGGCGTGATCCCGGCCGACCCGTTCGGCACCACCATGCGCCGCACCGTCGACAACCGCCTGCTGATCCGCAACAGCTTCAGCTACAACCCCGACGGGCGCAGCAACCGCAAATACCTGGACCGCTTCGTCCAGCGCCACCGCGAATCGTTCGCCCGGCGTTTCCCGATGCTGCCCGGGGTGAACTTCGAATACACCTGGGGCGGTGCACTGGCACTGTCGCGCAACCACATGGGGTTCTTTGGCAAGTTGGCGCCCAATGTTGTCGGCGCACTGTGCTGCAACGGCCTGGGTGTTACCCGTGGCACTGTCACCGGCAAGTTGCTGGCCGACTGGCTGGCCGGCGACAAGAACGAACTGATCGAGTTCTTGCTCAATGCTCCCGGGCCTTGTGCAAACCCGCCGCAACCCCTGGTTTCCCTAGGCTTGAACGCAAACCTGATGTGGGGGCAGTTCCGCGCTGGCAAAGAAAGCTGACCGCTGACGGCGTTGCAACTTTGAACACTTGATGCCGGTGGCGATTTAGCCGGCACGGGCGCCCTTTGCCCGAAATTGATGATTGGCCAACAGGCCGGTCACCCGGGGCTGAACGCTGTTTTCAGTTTCGCGGGCACGCTCGCCTTGAATTTGTGCATGTAACAGAAGTGGCAGGAACAACAATGACAAGTCCAAATGTTTCGATTGAAGATGTACCGATCAACAACTTTCACCAGTTGCTGACCCTGCGTTCCGGTGGCGGCTCGTTCGTCGATGGCTATGTATTGAGCATCATCGGCGTTGCCATGGTGCAGATGTCGGCAGGCCTCAACCTGACCAGTTTCTGGCAGGGCATGATCGCCGCTTCGGCGCTGATCGGCATTTTCTTCGGTGGCTTCTTCGGCGGCTGGTTGACCGACCGCTTCGGCCGCAAGCGCGTGTTCTTCGTTGGCCCGACCCTGTTCATCCTGGCCTCGATCGCGCAGTTCTGGGTGGAATCGGCGATGGTCCTGTTCCTGCTGCGCTTCGCCATCGGCATCGCGGTGGGCATCGAATACCCGGTGGCCACCTCGCTGCTGGTGGAGTTCCTGCCCAAGAAGAACCGTGGCCCACGCCTGGCCACCCTGACCGTGCTGTGGTTCGCCGGTGCCGCCTGCGCCTACATGGTCGGTGAAGCGATCCTGCGCCACGGTGGCGATGATGCCTGGCGCCTGGTGCTGGCCAGTGCCTCGGTGATCGGCGCGCTGCTGTTCGCGATCCGTATAGGCACCCCCGAATCGCCGCGCTGGCTGATCAGCAAAGGCCGTTCGGCCGAAGCCGAGCAAGTGATCGAGCGCGTCTACGGCAGAGATTTCTCGCTGAAGAACCTGCCGGAAGAGCCCAAGACCCGCAAGCTGTCGTTCTTCAGCCTGCTGCACTCCGGCTACGGCAAGCGCATGCTGTTCGTCACCATGTTCTGGACCTGCTCGGTGATCCCGGTGTTCGCCGTCTACGCCTTCGCTCCGAAAGTGTTGGGTGCACTGAACCTGAAAGGGGACTGGGCCGCCATCGGGTCGGTCGCCATCACCTGCCTGTTCGTGGTCGGTTGCATCATCGGCACCCGCCTGCTGAACACCATCGGCCGCCGCACCACGCTGCTGCACAGCTTCTTCTGGTCGGGGCTGGCGTTGCTGGGCCTGGGCGCTTTCAGCAACGGCAACGAGATGCTGATCCTCGCCCTGTTCGGCGCCTACGCCTTGTTTATCGGTGGCGCCCAGGTGTTGCAGCTGGTGTACCCCAACGAACTGTTCCCTACCGAAATCCGTGCCGGTGCCGTTGGCGTGGGCACCTCGATGTCGCGGGTCGGTGCCGCGGTCGGCACCTGGCTGGTGCCCATCGCCCTCGATAGCTATGGCATCGGCGCCACCATGTATGCCGCCGCCGCGGTGACTTTCGTCGGCCTGGCCTTCTCCGTTGCCCTGGCCCCGGAAACCCGCTCGCTCAACCTGCAACAAGCGGCTTCGCTGAGCTGAATTCATGACGACCCGCCGCAGCGTCGATCCGCTGCGGCCTTTACAACACTGAGCAACGCACTGGAGAACCTACCGTGAAATTCGAAGGCATCTACACCCCGGCAATCACTCCGCTGGCTGCGGACGGCTCGATCGACAAGGCGGCGTTCGCCGAGGTCCTCGAATACCTGGTCGAGTCGAAAATCCACGGCGTCATCATTGGTGGCTCCACCGGCGAGTACTACGCCCACACCACCCAGGAGCGCATCGACCTGGCCGCCCAGGCCAAGGACGTGCTGGCCGGCCGCCTGCCACTGATCGTCGGCACCGGTGGCATCCGCACCGAAGACGCCGTGGCTTTCGCCCAGCACGCCAAGGAAATCAAGGCCGACGCACTGCTGGTGGGCACCCCGCCGTACGCACTGCCGACCCAGCAGGAAATCGCCCTGCACGTCAAAGCCGTCGACGCCGCCGCCGGCCTGCCGATCATGCTCTACAACTACCCGGGCCGCATGAGCGTGAGCATGGGCGAAGAGTTCTTCGACGCCGTGGCCGACGTGAAGAACATCGTCGCCATCAAGGAAAGCTCCGGTGACATGGGCCAGCTGCACCGCCTGGCCATCCAGCGCCCGAACATCCAGCTGTCGTGCGGCTGGGACGACCAGGCCCTGGAGTTCTTTGCCTGGGGTGCCAAGAGCTGGGTCTGCGCCGGTTCCAACTTCATCCCGCGCGAGCACGTGGCCTTGTACGAGGCCTGTGTGATCGAGAAGGACTTCGACAAAGGCCGCAAGATCATGGGCGCCATGATGCCGCTGATGGACTTCCTCGAAGGCGGCAAGTTCGTCCAGTCGATCAAGTACGGCTGCGCCCTCAACGGCCTGAGCACCGGTGGCGTACGCAAGCCGCTGTATGACCTGGATGCGGCCGAGAAGCAGGAACTGCAGCGCGTGGTCACCGAACTCAAGCGCAACATCGCACAGATCATCGGAGGAGCCTGAAAATGGCCGATTTGCTGAGCAAGGAACAATACGCGGCCCTCGCCGCCGAACTGCAACTGCGTACCCAGGCGTTCATCGACGGTGAGTTCCGCGATGCCATCTCGGGCAACACCTTCGTCACCACCAACCCGGCCACCGGCAAGCAGCTGGCCGAAGTCGCCGCCTGCGATGTCAACGACGTGAACGTGGCCGTGGCCGCCGCCAAGCGCGTGTTCGAACAGGGCACCTGGTCGAAGATGCAGCCGAACGACCGCAAGCACGTGCTGCTGAAGTTCGCCCAGCTGCTGGAAGACAACGCCCACGAACTGGCCGTGCTGGAAGCGCTGGACAGCGGCAAGCCGGTCAGCGAGTGCCAGAACGTCGACGTGCCGGAAACCATCCACACCATCCGCTGGCACGCCGAGCTGATCGACAAGATCTACGACGCCACGGCCCCGACCGGCAATGCCGCCGTGACCATGGTGGTGCGCGAGGCCATCGGCGTGGTCGGCCTGGTGCTGCCGTGGAACTTCCCGCTGCTGATGCTGGCCTGGAAGATTGCCCCGTCGCTGGCCGCCGGTTGCTCGATCGTGGTCAAGCCAGCCAAGGAAACCACCCTCAGCGCCCTGCGCGTGGCCGAACTGGCCCACGAGGCGGGTATTCCTGCAGGCGTGTTCAACCTGGTGCCTGGCGGTGGCCGTGAAGTGGGCGAGGCCATTGGCCGCCACATGGACATCCCGATGGTCAGCTTCACCGGCTCCACCGACACCGGCCGCCTGTTCCTGAAGTACGCCGCCGAGTCCAACCTCAAGCGCATCGTCCTGGAGCTGGGTGGCAAGAACCCGGCCGTGGTCATGAACGACTGCGAGGACCTGGACGAAGTGGCCCAGTTCGTCACCGCCGGTGCGTTCTGGAACATGGGCGAAAACTGCTCCGCTTCTTCGCGCCTGATCGTGCACAAGGATGTGAAGGACCAGCTGCTGGGCCTGATCGCCAAGCACCTGAAGGACTGGAAGCTGGGCGACCCGCTGGACCCGGACAACCGCCTGGGCGCCATGGTCAGCAAGTCGCACTTCGAGAAGGTCAAGTCGTACCTGGAATACGCCGCCGAGCACAAGCTCAGTATCGTCCAGGGTGGCGAGACCGAGGACGGCGTGTTCGTGCAGCCGACCATCGTCGACAACGTTGGCCGCGACAACAAGTTGTTCGTCGAGGAAATCTTCGGCCCGGTGCTGAGCGTGACCAGCTTCGAGACCATCGACGAGGCGATCGAGTTGGCCAACGACACCGTCTACGGCCTGGCGGCCTCGGCCTACACCGGCAGCCTGCGCAATGCGCTGCGCCTGTCGCGTGAAATCCGCGCGGGCGTGGTTACGGTCAACTGCTTCGGCGAAGGGGATGTCACCACGCCGTTCGGTGGCTACAAGGAGTCCGGCTTCGGTGGGCGCGACAAGTCCATCTGGGCCCATGACCAGTACACGGAGCTGAAGACCATCTGGATCAACGCTTCGTGACCTGAGCAAGACCGGTGCTGTTCTGACGGAGTTCGGCACCTGGCCGCCCTGTGTTGTCCGGGCTGGCCTCTTCGCGGGTAAACCCGCTCCCACAGGGAGTGCACAGTCTGTGGGAGCGGGTTTACCCGCGAAAGGGCCGGTCCTGCTGCCGCAGTGGCGGCCTTTTTACTACTTGAACTTGGGCCCCGAACGGGTATTCAGCCCCTTGGCCATGCGGTCATACAGCACCACATTCACCGTCGCTGCCAGGTTCATGCAGCCCTCGGTCGGAATGTAGATGGTCTCTTCGCACCACGCCCGCACATCGGCACTGAGGCTGCCGTCTTCCGGCCCGAAGATGTAGATGGCCCGGTCCGGGTGGGTGTATTCCGGCAATGGCCGCGCGCCTTCCACCAATTCCACAGCCACCGGCGTGCAGCCCAGCGGGATGATGCGCTGCAGGTCGTCGATGCCGATCAGCGGGATGTCGTAGTGCACGCGCTTGGTGTCGGTGACGAAGTCACGGGCACGCTCGTAGCGTTTGCCGGTGTAGAACACCGAATTGACGCCGTAGCAACCCGCGGCGCGCATCACCGAGCCGACGTTTTCTGCCGACTTGGGGTTGAACAGGCCGATGCAGCTGTATCGTTTGTTTGCCACGTACCGGGGCCCTTCGCGAAAAAAGCGCGATTATACGGGCTGCCCGGTAGCAGCGGGGGGCGAATCGATGGTCAGTCTTTCTTCAGCATGCCCGCCAGCCCGGCGAACGGGTTGTGGGTGGCCTTGGCGATGCTCGGGGTGCTGGTGGAGCCTTCGCTGAAGTACTGCTGGTCGGTGTAGCGCGAGTGCTCGTTGTCGTGGCAGTACAGGCACAGCAGCTCCCAGTTGGAGCCGTCCTGCGGGTTGTTGTCGTGGTTGTGGTCGCGGTGGTGCACGGTCAGCTCGCTCAGGCGCTTGCCGGAGAACTCGCGGGCGCAGCGGCCGCAGACGTGCGGGTACATTTTCAGGGCCTTGTCGCGGTAACCCATTTCCTTGTCGCGCTTGGCATCGGCCAGGATGCGGTCCAGGCGCGCGGTGGCGGCGGCGGAAGAGGTGGAGCTCATGGTGTTTCCTTTGTTCTGATCAGGCAAATGACGGTTATGCATTGAGTCTAGCGCGCTTGCGGGGCAGGCGGACAGGCGAAAGCCGTGATTTAGGCGTAGCCTGTAGGAAGGTTCCCGACAGGAGGTTGCTGATGTTTCGCGCGATCCTCGTTGTGCTGTTGTTCGCCGGCCTGCCCATGGCCGAAGCTGCCAGCACGCCACCCCGGTTGAGCACGCCGGTGCCCGGTGCACCGGGTACGCCTACGCCTACGCCATATCCGCAGATTACCCCGAGTACGCCGCCCAAGGCCTATGACAGCCAGCCGGGGGCGCCCCTGTTGCCGCCGATGCCGGTGCCCGGGCCGCCGAAGGACCAGCCATTGCCGGGGTTGCGCCAGGACCCGCCGAAGCAGCCGGTGCAGGATGATTGAATTCAGCCGGCCTGCCCCGGTTTTCTGTGGGAGCGGGTTTACCCGCGAAGCAGGCGCCGCGGTGGATGGCACGGGCTTCGCCCGTGTTCGCGGGTAAACCCGCTCCCACAGGGATCGCGCAGGATTCAGGACATGCGCGATCCCTGTGGGAGCGGCCTTGTGTCGCGAAAGGGGCGCAAAGCGCCCCCGGCTTTCTCAAGCCAGACCTAGCTCGCCGAACACGAACGCGTACTCAAGGGCCACATCCTTGAGCCCCTGATACCGCCCGCTCATCCCGCCATGCCCAGCCCCCATCTCGGTCTTGAGCAGCAGCAGGTTGTCGTCGGTCTTGCGCGTGCGCAGCCGCGCCACCCACTTGGCCGCTTCCCAGTACTGCACGCGGCTGTCGTTGTAGCCCGCCACCACCAGCATCGCCGGGTAGGCCTGTGCCTTCACGTTCTCGTACGGTGCGTAGGCCTTGATGCGCTCATACACCTCCGGCTCCTCAGGGTTGCCCCATTCGTCGTACTCGGTCACGGTCAGCGGCAGCTCGGGGTCGAGCATGGTGTTGAGCACGTCGACGAACGGCACTTCGGCAATCGCACAGCGGAACAGCTCGGGGCGCAGGTTGAGCACCGCGCCCATCAGCAGGCCACCGGCGCTGCCGCCACTGATGGCCAGGCGGTCGGCAGCCGTGACACCCTCGGCGATCAGGTGCTCGGCACAGGCGATGAAGTCGCTGAAGGTGTTGTGCTTGTGCTCCTGCTTGCCGGCGCGGTACCAGGCTTCGCCCAGTTCACCGCCGCCACGCACATGGGCGATGGCAAAGGCCACGCCGCGCTCCAGCAGGCTCAGGCGCGCGTGCGAGAACCACGGGTCGAGGCTTTCGCCATAGGCGCCGTAGCCATATAGGTACAGCGGCACGGTCTGGCCCAGGTCCTGGCGGCGGCGCACCAGGCTGATCGGCACCCGGGTGCCGTCCGCTGCGGTAGCCCACAGGCGCTCGCTGACATAGTCGTCGGCATCGAACGGCCCCAACACCGGGGTTTGCTTGAGCACCGCCTGGGCACCGCTGGCCAGCTCCAGCTGGCGTACCTGGGCCGGGCGGTTGAGTGCTTCGTAGCGCAGGCGCAGGCGTGGGCTGGCGAACTCCAGGCTGTCCTGCACGTACAGGCTGTAGGCCGCGTCGGGCAGTTCGACGCGGTAGGCCGCCAGCCCCTGTGGGCGTACCTCGATGATCGGCAGGCCGCCTTCGCGCAGGCTCAGGGTCAGCGCGCCGGCATTCAGGCTGAGGCCTTCAAGCATGATCGCGTCGCGGTGCGCTACCAGCACCTGCCATTGCTCACGGCTGGGCACCGGTGCGACTGGGGCGTGGTACAAGGCGAAGTTGATGCCGTCCTGATTGGTGCGGATGAACCAGCGCCACTGGCCGTCGAGCTGGCCGTGGTCGGGGAAGTACTCGTGGCCTTCGACCCGTGGCGCCAGGCAGGTGAACGGTGCCTGCGGGGTTTCCGCGTCCAGTACCCAGGCTTCGCTGGTGGTCTTGCTGTTGAGCAGCAGCACCAGCTGGCGTTCGGAGCTGGTGCGGTAGCAGTGCAGGAAGAAGCGCCCGTCGGGCTCCTCGAACACGGTCTGCGCGCCTTCGTTGCCCAGGGTGTGGCGACGCAGGCGCCACGGGCGGTGGGTGTCGTCCAGTTCGGCGAAGAACAGCGTCTGGCTGTCGTTGGCCCAGGTCAGGCTGCCGTCGCAGTCGTCGAAGGGCAGGGTAGTGACGCTGCCACTGGCCAGGTCCTTCACGTACAAGGTGAAGATTTCGTCGCCGCTGGTGTCCAGGCTGTAGGCCAGCAGGCGGTGGTCGGGGCTGACGTTGAACGCGCCGAGGGACAGGAAACCGCCATTGGCCAAGGCGTTGGGGTCGAGCAGCAGTTGTTCCTGGCTTTCATCGACCGTGTTGGAGTCGTCGGCCGGGCGCGGGCAGCGGTAGTGACGCGGGTACTCGTCGCCCGCGGTGGTACGGGTGTAGTACAGGTAGGGGCCCCAGGGCGCCGGCAGCGACAGGTCGGTTTCCAGGATGCGGCCCTTGATCTCTTCGAACAGTTGTTCGCGCAGCGGCGCCTGGTCGGCCAGACAGGCTTCCTGGTAGGCGTTCTCGGCCTGCAGGTAGGCAAGCACTTCGGGGGTGTCACGCTGTTGCAGCCAGGCGTACGGGTCGCTGGCCTGGGCCTGGTGGGCAATCGGGGGTTGGGGCTTGGTTGGCATTGAGGATCTCTTGATTGGGGTTGCCTGAGCCGGCCTCTTCGCGGGCTTGCCCGCTCCCACAGGCACTGCACAGTTTCAAGATCTGTGGTGAACCTGTGGGAGCGGGCAAGCCCGCGAAGAGGCCGGTACAGGCAAACACTGTCTGCGCCCGGAAAAGTGTTTATCATAGGCATCTCTTTGCCTGGCTTGCACGAACACCATGACCGAGAACGACTACACCCTCGCCTGGGGCCTTTACGCCGTTGCCGCCCTGGGCTGCCTGATGGTGGGCTTCAAGCTCACCGGCTGGATGTGGCGCTGGCTGCGCGAACCGTTGCGGGTGGTGCTGGCGGTGCTGCTGCTGACCCCGACCATCGTCGACCCGGTCAAGGACAGTTTCGCCCCGGCCATTGCCATCACCGCCCTGGATGTCGCTTTCAAGGTCGGCAACAACGCCTGGCGCGCTGTATCCGACTTCGCCATGTACGGCATGGGCGCGTTTTCCCTGTATTTCCTTTTCGTACTGCTGCGCTTGCCGCTGGAAAAGCGCGCCCGCGAGCGCCGCGCGCAGGCCGAGGCCGCTGCCCAGCGCCAGGCTGCCGAAGATGATCAGCTTGGCGCCCAGGGCCCGCTGGCCGCAGAGCGCCGTGACCGTTACCGTGATGCGCCACCCCCTGCCGCCCCAGCCGTCTCCCGAGGCGGCGGCCGGGTCGAGCCACGTCTGTAAGCGGAGACACTCCTATGTGCGAACTGCTGGGCATGAGTGCCAACGTCCCCACCGACATCGTCTTCAGCTTCACCGGCCTGATGCAGCGCGGCGGCCGTACCGGCCCGCACCGTGACGGCTGGGGCATTGGCTTCTACGAAGGCCGTGGCCTGCGCCTGTTCCAGGACCCGGCCGCGAGCAGCGAGTCGGAAGTGGCCAACCTGGTGCAGCGTTACCTGATCAAGAGCGAAGTGGTCATCGGCCACATCCGCCAGGCCAACGTCGGCAAGGTGTGCCTGTCCAACACCCACCCGTTCGTGCGGGAGATGTGGGGCCGCAACTGGTGCTTCGCGCACAATGGCCAGCTGGGCGACTTCAAGGGCCAGGCCAGTTTCTACCGGCCGGTGGGCGATACCGACAGCGAGGCGGCCTTCTGCGACCTGCTCAACCGCATCCGCAGCGCCTTCCCAGAGCCCGTGCCGGTGGAACAGCTGCTGCCGGTGCTGGTCGAAGCCTGTGCCGGCTACCGCGGCCAGGGCGTGTTCAACTGCATGCTTAGCGACGGCGACTGGCTGTTCTGCTTCTGTTCGACCAAGCTGGTGCACATTACCCGCCGGGCACCCTTTGGTGCGGCGCGGTTGAAGGATGTCGACCTGATCGTCGATTTTCACACCGAAACCACCCCTAACGACGTGGTCACGGTGATCGCCACCGAGGCCTTGACCGAGAACGAGACCTGGCAGCGCTACGAGCCGGGTCAGTGGGCCCTGTGGCGGCACGGCGAGTGCGTGGCGCACGGCCAGAGCTAAGGACGCGGCATGTTCAGAAGTTACCTGCGGTTGCTGCTGTTTACCTTCGGCCTGCTGGCCGGTATCCAGGTCCCGGGGCTGGTGAAGGACTACAGCCAGCGGGTCGAGGCGCACCTGTTCGAATCACGCGAGGCGCTCGACGGCTTCCGGCAGACCGCCGAACGCTTCTTCAATGGTGACCTGCAGGCGCTGCTGCGGCATTACCGCAGCAGCGACGACCCGGTGTTCAACAGTGATGCCAACAGCATCGAAAGCCTGATGATCCGCAACGAACTGCTGGAAAACGAATGGCAGGCGCTGCAAGCGCCATGGGCGCAGCGTACCTGGCACGTGCTGGTACAGGCCGACCCGCAGTTGCGCGAAGAAACCCTCAATGGCTACAGCTACCAGATCCTGCTGGTGCCCGAGGCGGTTGGCTGGGGGCTTGGTGCAGGGTTTGTGCTGGCCTTCGTGGTCGAGAGCCTGTTGCTGGCGATTGGCTGGGTGATCCTGGGCGGGCGGCGTGGGGCGGTGAAAGAGAGCTGGCGCTGATTTTTGCTGTGCCTGTGCCGGCCCTTTCGCGGGTGAACCCGCTCCCACAGGTACTGCGCAGCCCTCAAGACCTGTGGTGACTCTGTGGGAGCGGGTTCACCCGCGAAGAGGCCAGCACAGGCACTGCAAATCTGTCAGACCAACACAATCCGCTGCCCACCCACATCCCGCGCATACCTCTCCAGCACCTGCCGGCAAACCCCGACCACTTCATCCACCAACGCCACCCCGGTCTGCCAGGCCACCACCAGCTCCAGGCTCGGCGGCGGTTGCAGCCCCTGCAGCAATACCAGCTCACCCCGGCTCAACTCGGCATCCACCAGCGCCGGTGGCAACGCACCAATGCCAAACCCGTCGCGCAACAGCCGGGTAATCGCCGCCACCGAGTTCACGCAGTTCAGCCGCGGCGTTTCGGCCCCGGCACTCAGCAGCAGGCTCAGCACTTCCTGGTGCGGCCGCGAGTTCTTCGAGAAGGTGATGATGCGCTCACGCCCAAGCTCGGCCAGTGAGGCATAGTCGCGGTGCTGGTGCGAGCCGGCGGCCACCACCCAACCCATCGGGTAGCGCGCCAGGTCCAGGCTGCGGATCGACTGCTCGCGCAGCAGGTCGGTCTGCAGGATCACGTCGAGAAAGCCCTTCTGCAATTGCTCGCGAAGGTTCAGTGCAGTGTCGGCCACCAGTTCGATTTCCACCTGCGGGTAACGCTCGGTCAGCTCCGCCACCAGCGCGCTCATCCAGGTGTGGATCACCGTGTCCATCACCCCGATACGGATGCGCCCGACCTTGGCCCGGTCGCTGTCCAGCGACTGCTTCATGGCCTTGGCGGTTTCCAGCATGCGCTCGGCATATTCCAGCACCTTGCCGCCTTCCGGGGTCAGGCTGACGCCACGTGAATCGCGCAGCAGCAGCTTCACGCCCAGGTCGGCCTCCAACGCGGCGATGCGGCTGGAAACCGAGGCCTGGGTAGTGAACAGCTTTTCCGCGGTCAGGCGGAAGCTCTTGAGCCGGGCGACCCAGACGAAGGTTTCGAGGAAGCGAAGGTTCATGATCAGTTTTTCTTGTTCCAGACCGGCGGTTTTTCTCGTTGGACGCAAATGGCGCGGCCTCTGAACAATGGCAGCCAGGCCGCGACTCATTGTCGCCCATAAAACAATACCAACAAGCCGAGGCAAGCATGAACCCCACCGGCGTGCAGCAGCAGGTCAGTTCCCCATCTTCGTCCGGGCCTTTCGCCTGGTATCGCGACATCGACTCACAGCAGCGCCGGACGTTCTGGAGCTGCAAGATCGGCTATGGCCTGGACGGCATGGACACACAGATGCTCAGCTTCGTCATTCCGACGCTGATCATGCTGTGGGGCATCACCACCACCGAAGCCGGGTTGATCCACACCAGCACCTTGATCGCCTCGGCCGTGGGTGGCTGGGTGGCCGGCATTCTCTCCGACCGCATTGGCCGCGTGCGCACCCTGCAACTGACGGTGCTGTGGTTTGCCTTCTTCACCTTCCTCTGCGGCTTCGCCCAGAACTACGAACAGCTGCTGATCGCCCGCACCCTGATGGGCTTCGGCTTTGGCGGTGAGTGGACCGCCGGCGCGGTGCTGATCGGCGAGGTGATCCGCGCCCAGGACCGTGGCAAGGCGGTGGGCATGGTGCAGTCCGGCTGGGCCCTTGGCTGGGGCCTCACCGCCATCCTCTACGCACTGCTGTTCTCCTGGCTGCCGGCCGAGCAGGCCTGGCGCGCGCTGTTCCTGCTGGGCCTGGTACCGGCGATCTTCGTGATCTTCGTCCGCCGCCTGGTCAAGGACCCCGAGGTATACCGCGAGGCCAAGGCGGTGGAAAACGCCGAGGCACCTGCGCAGTTCTACGAAATCTTCGCCCCGGGCATGCTCTGGACCACCGTGCGTGCGTCCCTGCTGACCACCGGCGCGCTGGGCGGCTACTACGCCATTACCTCGTGGCTGCCGACCTTCCTCAAGAACGAGCGCGGCCTGAGCGTGCTGGGTACCGGTGGCTACCTGGCCATGGTGATCGTCGGCTCCTACGTCGGCTATGTGGTCAGTGCGTACCTGTCCGACCTGCTGGGGCGCAAGAAGAACTTCATCCTGTTCGCCGTGGGCTCGTTCGTCATCGTGCTGCTGTACACGCAAATGCAGGTCAGCGACGGCGTGATGCTGTGGCTGGGCTTCCCGCTGGGCTTCTTCGCCTCGGGCATCTTCAGCGGCATGGGCGCGTTCCTCACCGAACTGTTCCCCACGCGTATCCGCGGTTCGGGGCAGGGCTTCTGCTACAACATCGGCAAGGTCATCGCGGCACTGTTCCCGCTGCTGATCGGCGTGCTCGGCCAGAAGGTACCGCTGGGCCTGGGTATCGGCGTGTTCTCCGCCGTGTCCTACGGGGTGGTGATCGTGGCGGCGCTGAGCCTGCCGGAAACCCGCGGCAAACAGCTGCAGGCGCGTTAAGGTAGGCATATGAACAACGACAACGGAGGCCGTGCGGTGGAACGCCTGCTACTCAATTGCGACATGGGCGAGAGTTTCGGCAGCTGGCGCATGGGCCTGGATGCCGAAGTCATGCCCTACATCGACTGCGCCAACATCGCCTGCGGCTACCACGCCGGCGACCCCAGCATCATGCGCCGCACCGTGGCCCTGGCGCTGGAGCACGGCGTGACCATCGGCGCGCACCCGGCCTACCCGGACCTGGTCGGCTTTGGCCGCCGCTCCATGGCCTGCAGCCCGGAGGAAATCCGCGACCTGCTGCATTACCAGATCGGTGCGCTGGACGGCATCTGCAAAGTGTTGGGCGGCCGTGTGGCCTACGTGAAACCCCATGGCGCGCTGTACAACGACATGATGGCCGACCCGCTCAAGCTGCGTACCGTACTGGAGGCTGTGGCGGCCTATGGCGGCGGCCTGCCGCTGATGCTGATGGCTACCGCCGACAACCGCGCCGCCCAGGCCTTGGGCGATGAAATTGGCGTGCCGCTGTGGTTCGAAGCATTCGCCGACCGCGCCTATACCGCGAGCGGGCACCTGGTGTCGCGGCGCCTGCCCGGTGCGGTGCACCACGACCCGGCGCTGGTGGTGGAGCAGGCCGTGCGCCTGGCCCGTGGCGACACGCTGGTGGCGGACGATGGCAGTGCGTTGAGGCTGGTGGCCAGCACCCTGTGCGTGCACGGCGACAACGACAGTTCGGTGGCGGCGGTACGGCAGATTCGCCAGGCCCTCGATGCCCTGGAGTCGCGATGAAGCCGCGTATTGAAATTGTGGCCATCGACAGCCTGATGGTGCGCCTGTTCGATTCCATCGACGAGGGCAACATGCCGTGGATGCTTGCCGCCAGCCAGCGCTTGCGTGCGGCGTTCGGCGAGCACTTGCTGGACCTGGTGCCGTCCTACACCACGCTGATGGTGCAGTTCGACCTGCCACCGGGTGAGGCGAGGGCACTGATCATCCGTGCGCTGGAGGGCTTGCAGCCAGACACGGGCAGCGGTGGCCGCCGCCATGAGATCCCGGTGTGGTACGACGCCAGCGTCGGCCCGGAACTGCCGGTGTTGACGGCCCGCAGTGGCTTGAGTGAAGCAGAGGTGATCCGCTTGCACAGCGAGCGCGAGTACCCGGTGTTCGCCCTGGGTTTCGCCCCCGGTTTCGGCTTCATGGGCCTGGTGGACGAACGCCTGGCCAGCCCGCGCCTTGGCACCCCGCGCAAGCGCGTGGCGGCCGGCAGCGTCGGCATTGCCGAGCGCCAGACGGCGGCCTATCCGGCGGTATCGCCGGGTGGCTGGAACCTGATCGGGCGTACCCCGGTGCGCCTGTTCGACCGTGAACGCGAGGGCTACAGCCTGTTGCAACCCGGTGACCGGGTGCGCTTCGTGCCGGTTTCGCGCAGCGAGTTCGTGGCGTTGGGCGGTGATGTGGAGGCACAAGCATGAAGCAGTTGAAGATCGAGGCCAGTACGCCGCTGTGCCAGTTGCAGGATGCCGGGCGCTTCGGCGTACGCCACCTGGGCGTGACCCAAGGCGGGGCGCTGGACTGGGTGGCGATGCACTGGGCCAACTGGCTGCTGGGCAACCCGTTGGCGGCGCCGGTGGTCGAGGTGGCGCTAGGTGGTTTCTGTGTGGTCGCAGAGCAGGATTGTGTGCTGGCCCTGGCCGGTGCCGACCTGGATGCGCGGGTCGATGATCAGCCGCTGGCGCCCTGGCGCAGCTTTGCATTGGCCAAGGGGCAGCGGTTGACCCTGAAACAGCCGAAGCAGGGCGTGCGGGCCTACCTGGCAGCACCTGGCGGGTTCCTGGGCGAGGATGTGCTGGGCAGCCGTGCCACGGTCGTGCGGGAGGAACTGGGCGGTATCGATGGCCAGGGCTCTGCGCTTGGCAAAGGCCAGCTGCTGGCATTTTCCAGCGCTTCAGCGACCTTGCGTGAGGTACCGGCAGCGCTGCGGCCACAGTACGCACAAAAGCCAGTGCTCGACCTGGTGATCGGCGCACAGATCGGTGACTTCAGCGGTACCAGCCTGTTCGAGGCGTTCAACCGCGAGTGGACGCTGGACAGCCGTGCCGACCGCATGGGCATCCGCCTGCTGGGGCCGCAGCTGGTCTACCAGGGCGCGCCGATGATTTCCGAGGGGATTCCGCTGGGGGCGGTGCAGGTGCCGCCGGATGGGCAGCCGATCGTGTTGCTCAATGACCGGCAGACCATTGGCGGCTATCCGCGGCTGGGGGCATTGACGCCGTTGGCGCTGGCGCAACTGGCGCAGTGCATGCCGGGGGCTGTGGTGCGGTTCCGGGCGGTGGTGCAGGATGAGGCGTGGCGGGAGCAGCAGGTATATCTGGACCGTTGGCGTTAAGGCTGCCGGCCTCTTCGCGGGTGAACCCGCTCCCACAAGTACCCCACAGGCCTCAAGGCTTGCGCAATACCTGTGGGAGCGGGTTCACCCGCGAAAGGGCCGGTACCGGCAAAATCACTTGGACAGGTAACGCATCCCTTCCTCCAACCCCTGCAAGGTCAGCGGGTACATCTTGTCTTCGATCAAGTCCCGCACCAGGTGTGTCGATGCGGTGTAGTCCCAGGCCTGCTTCGGGTACGGGTTGATCCAGATGATCTTCCTGAATTTCTCCATGAAACGCTGCATCCACACATACCCGGCTTCTTCGTTCCAGTGCTCCACGCTGCCACCCGGCTGGGTAATCTCGTAGGGCGCCATGGCCGCGTCGCCGACGAACACAACCTTGTAGTCATCGCCGTACTTGTGCAGCAGGTCGAAGGTGGAATAGCGCTCCGAGGTGCGGCGCAGGTTGTTCTTCCACACCGACTCGTACACGAAGTTGTGGAAGTAGTAGTACTCCAGGTGCTTGAACTCGGTCTTGCACGCCGAGAACAGTTCTTCGCAGACCTTGACGTGGGCGTCCATCGAGCCACCGATGTCGAACAGCAACAGCAGCTTCACCGTGTTGCGCCGCTCGGGGCGCATCTGGATGTTCAGCAGCCCTGCATCCCGCGCGGTGTGGTCGATGGTGCCGTCGATGTCCAGCTCTTCGGCGGCGCCTTCACGGGCGAACTTGCGCAGCCGGCGCAAGGCCAGCTTGATGTTGCGCGTGCCCAGCTCCACCTGGTCGTCCAGGTTCTTGTATTCGCGCTGGTCCCACACCTTCACCGCCTTGCCCTGGCGCTTGCCGGCCTCGCCCACGCGGATGCCCTCGGGGTTGAAGCCGCCCGAGCCGAACGGGCTGGTGCCGCCGGTGCCGATCCACTTGTTGCCGCCTGCGTGACGCTCCTTCTGCTCCTCGAGGCGCTTCTTGAACTCTTCGATCAGCTTGTCCAGGCCGCCCAGCGACTGGATCTGCGCGCGCTCCTCATCGGTCAGCGAACGCTCGAACTCCTTGCGCAGCCAGTCTTCGGGGATCAACGCCTCGATGTGCTGGTCGAGGTTTTCCAGGCCCTTGAAGTAGGCGGCGAAGGCGCGGTCGAACTTGTCGAAGTGGCGCTCGTCCTTCACCAGGATGGCGCGGGCGAGGTAGTAGAACTCGTCCATGTCGGCGAACACCACGCGCTTTTGCAGGGCCTGGTGCAGGTCGAGCAGTTCGCGTACCGATACCGGCACCTTGGCCGCGCGCATTTCATTGAACAGGTTGAGCAGCATGGCCCGGCTCCTGTCAGCGGTTGCCGCGCCGGCTCATGAAGGCCAGGCGCTCGAGCAGTTGTACGTCCTGCTCGTTCTTCACCAGCGCGCCGGCCAGCGGTGGAATGGCCTTGGTCGGGTCGCGTTCGCGCAGCACCGCTTCACCGATGTTGTCTGCCATCAGCAGCTTGAGCCAATCGACCAGTTCGGAGGTGGACGGCTTTTTCTTCAGGCCTGGTACCTTGCGCACGTCGAAGAACACGTCCAGCGCCTCGCTTACCAGCGACTGGCTGATGTTCGGGTAGTGCACGTCGACGATCTGCTGCAGGGTAGTGCGGTCGGGGAAGGCGATGTAGTGGAAGAAGCAGCGGCGCAGGAAGGCGTCCGGCAGCTCTTTTTCGTTGTTGGAGGTGATGATGATGATCGGGCGCTGTCTGGCCTTGATGGTCTCGTCGATTTCGTAGACGTAGAACTCCATCTTGTCGAGTTCTTGCAGCAGGTCGTTGGGGAACTCGATGTCGGCCTTGTCGATTTCGTCGATCAGCAGGATGACCCGTTCCTCGGCCTCGAAGGCCTCCCACAGCTTGCCCTTCTTCAGGTAGTTGCGCACATCGTGGACCTTGTCCACGCCCAGCTGCGAGTCACGCAGGCGGCTGACCGCGTCGTACTCGTAGAGGCCCTGGTGGGCCTTGGTGGTGGACTTGATGTGCCAGGTGATCAGGCGCGCACCGAACGAGGCTGCCAGCTGCTCGGCGAGCATGGTCTTGCCGGTGCCGGGTTCGCCCTTGACCAGCAAGGGGCGTTCGAGGGTGATGGCCGCGTTTACCGCCAGTTTCAGGTCGTCTGTGGCGACGTAGTCGCGGGTGCCTTCGAACTTCATGGGTCTGTCCTCTGAGGGTAGCCTGTACTGGCCCTATCGCCGGCAAGCCAGCTCCCACAGGTACAGCACAGCTCTTGAGAACTGTGGGGATCCTGTGGGAGCTGGCTTGCCGGCGATAGGGCCGGAACAGGCAGCACATATTTTGATTTGTCACCGACTATAACGCGGGGTTCGCCGACTGGAAACGCAGACCAGGTATTCAGTCCCTGAATGCCCCGTCACTCGATCCTAGTCGGAATCCGGCGCGTCACGCTCATACCGCGCATTGAACGCCTGAATGAACCCGTTGCGCAGGATCTGCAGAAACGCCTCGAAGGCGCTGATATCCTGCTTGTGCACGCTACCGCTGAGCTCTACCCGGGTCGCGAACTGGTTCTTCGGCTGGTTCTTCAATACCGTCTCGGTCGCGCCCACCAGCGCTTCCCAGACTGAGCGGAAGAAGCCTTTGTCCTTTTCCTGCACATCCTGCTGCCAGTCGAACACATCCACATCCCGCAACAGTGGCTTGATGTACCCATTCAATCGCCCGTTGGTCGCCTCGGCCTCTATCACCACATCGCCGTGCCCGGCATTGAAGTCGAACTTGCCATATGCGCTGGCGAAGTCGTTGAGCTTGCGCAACTCGATACCCGTGGCGCGCAGGCGGAACTCGAAGTCGTCGAAATCGCTGAACGGGTCGAAGGTGGCGCGACTTTCCACCTTGGCATCGCCTACGATCAGCGCCGTGCCATCGAAGCTGGCATCACGTCGGCCCTTTTCGTCACGAATGTTGGTGAGGTTGCGAATACTGGCATCGAGCTGAGTGGCCTTCAGGTTGACGGGTGGCTTGGAGTTGAAGTTGCGGAAAGTCAGCACGCCTTTGTCGATGCGAACCTCGTTAAGGGTGATCGGCAGCAGTTTTTCCAATTGCTGGCGCCAGTCGGTGCCCTGACCGGTCTGCGAGTTCTGTTTGTTGCCGCCATCGACGAAGTTGAGCTCCGGCCGGTCGAACACCACTTCGGCAACCACTGCGCGGTCGTACCACAGGGCGTGCCAGCTCACCGACAGGTCGATCAGCGGCGCGTCGAGAAACGGCACCGGCACCTTGCCGGTGGTCTTGACGATCTTCAGCCCATTGATCTGGTACGCGCCGCGCCACCAGGCCAGGTCCACATCGGCCACCTGGCCACGGTAGTCGCCCATGTCGGCCAGTTTGTCGTTGAGGTAGTCGCGCACCAGGTAGGGCAGGGCCAGGTGCAGCGCCACCAACAGCACGATCAGGCTGGCCAGGCCGATCAGCGGCCAGCGATAACGGGCTCTCATCGAAGTGTCTCCAACGCAGGATATGCGGTTGACCGCAACGAGTCCGCGTGAGTTCGAACAGGCTTTACGGGCCACCGGCCCGGGCTTACCCTTGAGGTCTTTCCCTGCTTTTTTTCATGCCAAGGACCCCTGCCATGAGCCGCATCTTTGCAGACAACGCCCACTCCATCGGTAACACACCGCTGGTGCAGATCAACCGCATTGCCCCGCGCGGCGTGACTATCCTGGCCAAGATCGAAGGGCGTAACCCGGGCTACTCGGTCAAATGCCGCATCGGCGCGAACATGGTCTGGGACGCCGAAAGCAGCGGCAAGCTCAAGCCGGGCATGACCATCGTCGAACCCACCTCGGGCAACACCGGCATCGGCCTGGCCTTCGTCGCCGCCGCCCGTGGCTACAAGCTGATGCTGACCATGCCTGCCTCCATGAGCCTGGAGCGCCGCAAGGTGCTGAAGGCGCTGGGGGCCGAGCTGGTGCTGACCGACCCGGCCAAGGGCATGAAGGGCGCCATCGAGAAAGCCAACGAAATCGTCGCCTCCGACCCGGCCCAGTACTTCCTGCCGGGCCAGTTCGAAAACCCGGCCAACCCGGCGATCCACGAAAAAACCACCGGCCCGGAAATCTGGAACGACACTGACGGCGCGGTCGACGTGCTGGTGGCGGGCGTCGGCACCGGCGGCACCATCACCGGTGTTTCGCGCTACATCAAGCATACGCAGGGCAAGGCGATCCTGTCGGTGGCGGTGGAACCAGTGGCATCGCCGCTGATCAGCCAGACCCTGGCCGGCGAAGAGCTCAAGCCCAGCCCGCACAAGATCCAGGGCATCGGCGCAGGCTTTGTGCCGAAGAACCTCGACCTGTCGATCGTCGACCAGGTGGAAACGGTGACCGACGAAGAGTCCAAGGCCATGGCCATCCGCCTGATGCAGGAAGAGGGCATCCTCTGTGGCATTTCCTGTGGTGCGGCGATGGCAGCGGCCGTGCGCCTGGCCGAAAAACCGGAAATGCAGGGCAAGACCATCGTCGTGATTCTGCCGGACTCCGGTGAGCGCTACCTGTCGAGCATGCTGTTCAGCGACATGTTCAGCGAGCAGGAAAACCAGCAGTAATGGCCTTGCCGCTGATCCCGCGCAACGTTCGGCGGCTTGGTTTATTGCAAAATCTTCATGATTGAGTTGCTGCCAGGGCTGTTTTTACCCTGGCGGCATCAGTTTATGATGGCAGGATGATTTATCGGAGTGCAGGGCGCGCAGCCCTGTTTCTTCCTCAAGGAGTGAAAGCATGACCTTTTCCTTTGCAGCCAAGGCGGGTGTCTTGCTGGTGTTTTTTGGCAGCGTGCTGTTCGTGCACCTGCGCGGCAAGGCTCGCTTGCCGGTGTTGCGCCAGTTCGTCAACCATTCGGCGCTGTTCGCCCCTTATAACAGCCTGATGTACCTGTTCTCCGGCGTACCGTCCAAGCCCTACCTGGACCGCCAGCGCTTCCCCGAGCTGGACGTGCTGAAGGACAACTGGCAGGAAATCCGCGAAGAGGCCATGCGCCTGTTCGACGAGGGCTACATCCGCGCCGCCGAGAAGGATAACGACGCAGGCTTCGGTTCGTTCTTCAAGAAAGGCTGGAAGCGCTTTTACCTGAAGTGGTACGACAAACCGTTGCCTTCTGCCGAAACCCTGTGCCCGCGTACCGTCGAGCTGGTCAGCAGCATCCCCAACGTCAAGGGCGCGATGTTCGCCCTGTTGCCCGGCGGCAGCCACCTGAACCCGCACCGCGACCCGTTCGCCGGTTCCCTGCGCTACCACCTGGGCCTGTCCACCCCCAACTCCGATGCTTGCCGCATCTACGTCGATGGCGAGGAATATGCCTGGCGTGATGGCGAGGACGTGATGTTCGATGAAACCTACGTGCACTGGGTCAAGAACGAGACCGACGTTACCCGGGTGATTCTGTTCTGCGACATCGAACGCCCGCTGAGCAGTCCACTGATGACCCGCATCAACCGCAAGGTCAGCGCCTTCCTCGGCCGTGCCACCGCGCCGCAGAACACCGACGACGAGCGTGTGGGCGGGATCAACCAGGCCTACGCCTGGAGCAAGCGCTTCAGCAACCGGATCAGTAGCAAGGTCAAGCAGTTCAAGCGCGCCAACCCCAAGGCCTACCGCGTGCTGCGGCCGGTGCTGGCGGCGGTGGTGGTGTACCTGTTGTATCACTGGTTGTTCTGATTTCTGCCTGTTGGGGCTGCCTTGCAGCCCATCGCGACACAAGGCCGCTCCTACAGGTGATCGAGTACTCCTGTAGGAGCGGCCTTGTGTCGCGATAGGGGCGCAAAGCGCCCCCGGCGCCCTCTCAGCAAACCACTCAGGCAAGACCTTCCAGCAAACCGTCCGCTCGCACGATATCGACT
>NZ_JAWJYQ010000028.1:0-4701 GCF_032971465.1 Pseudomonas sp. LSJ-87
GCCCTCTCAGCAAACCACTCAGGCAAGACCTTCCAGCAAACCGTCCGCTCGCACGATATCGACTATCACCTGTTCATCTACCGCGTACACCCCCCGCGATGCTTTCCAGACCAGATTCTTGTCCTGCAAGGCGATAAGCGCTTGCTGCACCCCCGGTACCTCGGCCTTCACTTCGCTCGCATCCACGCCAGCCTGTTCCATCGCTTTGGCGTACAGTGCCAGGGTCGGGGCCTCGAACGGCGCGTAGTCGTTCCCCTTTGCGCACATGACACGTAGAACCGCAGCCTGGATAGGTGTGAGGCTGTGGATCACCTTTTTCAGGTTTGCGTTCAAGTCATTGGCTTGTGCCTGAACAAGCTCTCTGAATCGTGCCGGAATGGCCTCGGGTTCAATGCCGAAGTCGAAGCGGATTTCATCCGCTGCCGCACCCAATAGCTCTGGGCGATAGCCGCTTTCCTTGAAGAGCTGAAACACCTCCGCTGAATCGAGTGCGCATGGCAGGTCGATATTGGCGCACAGCCAGTCGATGAAGTCCTGGTCCAGGGTCGGGAACTGCACCATGGAAGCGCCGAAGAACGCCTGGTCCTTGCTGTTGCGCAGCATGGCCAGCTTGTCCCGGTTTGAACCGGTGCAGACGATGCGCAAGCCATGGTGCTTCGAACTGTTGAGTTCGTCTCTGGCTGCCTTGAGGGCGAACAGCGCCGCTATTCCTTGCTCGGTCGTGATTGCATGCTGTGCTTCGTCGATGATCAGCACGATGATCTTGCGGGACTCATCGGAGAGCGCCGCAAGGGCGGTGGTCAGGTCGACATCTTGCCCCAGCCCGATCTTGTCCACGCTGAAATTCAGGCCGCCGACAGTGACCTTCTCCATGCCAGATGACTTTGCCAGCCTCGTGATGAAGCCTTCGTTACGCCCGACCGCCTCACGCACCGCTTCTACGATGACTTGCCCGGGGTCCTTGGTCAGGTCTTTCCACAGATCGGCATACAGCACAATGGCCCCGGCTGTTTCGAGGGCAGGGCGCAGGTCTTCGCGGGCAAAGGTAGATTTACCGGTACGTCGTGGCGCAGCGAGAAACACCCCAGAGCTTGCTGCGCTGCCCACGGCGACTTGCAGGATCAATTTCGACAGGCGGGACGCAAGCGCCGGGCGGTGATAGACAGTTTCAGGCATCTCGGCCCCTCCGTTTCAATTTATAGTCGATTATAGATTGATTATAGAGGCATTATAGATCTGACAGGGGCGGTGTTTATAGGGAATTATAGACAGACTATAGAGCGATTATAGATCGTGGTTGATGAGGGGGCGCGCAGCCCCCCTTTGCTGCCTCAAGCCGGCTCCAACGCCTCCACCACTTTCCCCCGGCTAAGGTGCACCACCTTGTCAGCCGTATCGAAGTACCGGTCATCATGCGAAATCACGATGATGGTCTTGCCCAAACGCTTCAGGTCCGGCAGCAGCTCGGTGTAGAACACCCGGCGGAAGGTCGGGTCCTGGTCCGCCGCCCATTCGTCGAACACCAGCACCGGCCGCCCGTCCAGCCAGGCATTGACCAGTGCCAGGCGCTTGCGCTGGCCGGTCGACAGGTCGGTGGTGGTAAAGGCACCATCGCGCACGCTCACCTTGTGGGCGATCTCCAGCCGCTCCAGGTAGCGCGTGGCATCGCTGGGCAGGCTGTGTTCATGCTCGGGCAGGTCGTCGAACAGGTAGTAGTCGGCGAACACCGTGGTGAACAGCTGGCGATAGTCATCCAGCCCCTCCGGGCCGACGGCCTTGCCGTTCAGGCGCACTTCGCCGTGTTGCGGGGTGTACAGGCCCAGCAGCAGCTTGATCAGCGAAGTCTTGCCGCAGCCGTTCTCGCCGACGATGAACAGGATCTCGCCCGGTTCGATGCTCAGGTTCACCGGCCCCACGCGGAACGGCTCGTTGCCGTCCACCGGCGGGTAGGCGTACTCGACGTCGTGCAGCTCCAGATGCGCGCTGGCCGGCGCAGCGCGCTTGACCGGCGGCTCCAGCAGCAGGTGCGGCTCGGGCGAGGAGAAGCGCTCGGACAGGTCGGCAATGCGGCGGAACGCCACCTGGGCGCGGCCGAGGATAGGCAGGTTGCCGATCAAGGTTTCCAGCGGGCCCTTCATGTACAGCAGCACCAGCACGAAGCCGCTCATCACCGCCGGGTCGTTGCTCGGCCATAGCGATTGCAGGGCCAGGGTCAGGCCGATGACCACGAAGAACAGCATCGACCCCAGGCTCTTGGCCGCGACGAAGATGTTGATGGCGCGGATATGGGTGTTGGCGATGAAGTCGGCGGTGCCCTGGATGTTGCGGGTCAGCATGGCGTGGCGGCGGCGGCGGTCGATGCGCAGTTCCTTGGCGCCCTCGGCGATGGCCGAGTAGTGCTTCTGCAGGTTGTCTTCGGCATCGCGGGCGGCGTTGAAGCCGGCCACGCCTTTCTGCCTGGCCATGTACTGAATGCCACTGCCAATGCCGATGGCCGCCAGGGTGATGAGGAAGATCGGCCACGACAGCCAGGCCAGGTAGGCCATGCAGCCAGTCACGGTAGTAAGCGAGATGGCCAGCGGGGCGAAGGCGAAGGCAAAGTCGCTGATGGTATCGACGTCGCGGGTCAGCACCGGGATCAGGCGATGGGTGCGGTAGCGCTCGATCTGCTCGATCGGCGCTGACAGCACCTTGGCGCCGAGGTCCTTGCGCAGCCTGGCGATGACTTTCTGCCCGACGTAGTTGGTGCCGCTGTCGGCCGCGACGCTGCTGACCAGGGCCAGCACGCACAGGCCGGCGAAGGCCAGGATCACGCCCTGGCTCATGCCGCCAGCGGCATGCAGGCCCTGGTTGACGGTAGCCAGCAGGGCGGTTACGGCCAGGCCGCCGAGCATGCCCAGCAGCACCGAGACGATTACCGCCGGGCGGTAGGGTTTCAGCAGGCCCAGCAATTCGCGGATGGCCCCGGGGGAGGAGGTTTTCATGAAGCGTGATCTCGCTGGTGAGGTGGGGGCGGGTCAGCTGCCTAGGGTCAGGGAGCCTTTCATCAAGGTGCCGTGGAACGGGAACGAGCAGTAGAAGCTGTACGCGGTACCTGCCTTCAGCGACCGCACGTCGAGGCTGATGCTGTCTGTTTCACCGCCGCCGATCAGGCGGGTGTGGGCGATCACCCGGGTGTCGCCGGGCTTCACGTAGTCCAGTGCCTCGCCGGCTTTCTGGCCGTCGTCGAGCACGCCTTGCATGTCGGCCTGGGTACTCAGCACCCAGTTGTGGCCCATCACGTTCTTCGGCATGTCGCCAGGGTGGGTGAGCGTGACGGTGAACACGGCGCAGGCCTTGGGCACGGTGATGGCGGCCTTGTCGAAGGTCATCTGGTCGGTGCCATGGATTTCCACGGCGCATGGCTCTGCCGACCACGCGGCAGGGGCCACGGCGAGCAGGGCGAGGAGCAGAAGCTGGCGAGTCATGTACGGTTCCTGGGCGATAGAAGGGTGCACATCGTTCAGACGAACCGGCGCGCACCGGCTTTACCTGTGTGTGCGGCCCAGGTGAATTTCCCCATCGCCCGCTCGTTCATTCAGTCAGGCGCCGACATGGCGCACATCCCGATTTCGCCGCCTATGCGGCCCTGGCCTGAGGTGACCGGACATGAGTGAACTGCTGAGCTTTGCGATCGAACCCCTGGACGCCGCACGCGGCAACCTGCCACTGCTGGTGCGCGCGCCGGAGCCGGGTATCGACCTGCTGGAAGCCTTTGCCGAGTTGCAGCCGCTGGTGGACCGGCACCTGCTGCAGGCTGGCGGCATCCTGTTTCGCGGCTTCGAGGTGGGTGGTGCCGAAGCGTTCCGCCAGTTCGCCGCTTCCTTCGGTCACCCGCTGCTCAACTACGAGTTTGGCTCCACCCCGCGCAGCAACGTGACCAAGGGCGTGTACACCTCCACCGAGTACCCGGCGCACCAGAGCATCCCCCTGCACAACGAGCAGGCCTACACCCTGGAATGGCCGATGAAAATCTGGTTCTACAGCGTGATCCCCGCCGAGACCGGTGGCGAGACGCCGATTGCCGACAGCCGCGAGGTGTACCGGCGCATGCCGGCGCGCATCCGTGAGCGGCTGGTGGAGAAGGGGCTGATGTACGTGCGCAACTACGGCAACGGCCTTGATGTGGAATGGTCGCAGGTGTTCAACACTGAAGACCTGCGCCAGGTCGAGGCCTATTGCCGGGCGCATGCCATCGAGTGCATCTGGAAGGATGACGGCGAATTGCGCACCCGCCAGCGCTGCCAGGTGGTGGCACGCCACCCGGTGACCGGGGAGGATGTGTGGTTCAACCAGGCGCATCTGTTCCATGTGTCGAACCTGCAGCCAGAGGTGCGCGAGTCGTTGATGGACATCGTCGAGGAAGAGGACCTGCCGCGTAACGTGTACTACGGCGACGGTACGACCATCGAGGATTCGCTGCTCGATGAAGTGCGCGGGGTGCTGGACGAATGCACCATCAGCTTTCCGTGGCAGGCAAACGATGTGCTGATGCTGGACAACATGCTTGCGGCGCATGCGCGGTCGCCGTTTACCGGCAAGCGCAAGGTGGTGGTGGCGATGGCGCAGGGGCATTCCGAGTTGTCGCGCTGACAGGGCGTGGCCAAGCCCTCGAAAGCTGCGCTGTTTTTGTAGGAGCGGCCTTGTGTCGCGAAAGGGCCG
>NZ_JAWJYQ010000029.1:0-130054 GCF_032971465.1 Pseudomonas sp. LSJ-87
ACTTTTATGTAACCCATGTGGGTGACCCGTACAGATTTGCGTCGGGTCAGCAGATCAGGTCGCTTCGGTAAAGTCCACCAGCCGCACCGGGCGGCGGAAGCCGGCGGTCAGTACTGCCAGGTACGCAAGACCCAGCGCAAACCAGCACAGGCCAATCACCAAGGTAAGCGCCGACAGGCTGGTCCACAGCCACAGTGTCAGCCCCAACCCCACCAGCGGCACCAGGCCATAGCTCAGCAGCCCTTTGAGGCTGCGCTGCGAGGCATCGTCCACCAGGTGGGTCTTCACCACCGCCAGGTTCACCGCCGAAAACGCCACCAGCGCACCAAAGCTGATCAGCGAGGCAAGGGTCGCCAGGTCGATCACCAACGCCAGCAACGAGAACGCCGAAACCAGCAGAATGGCGAACACCGGCGTGCCAAAGCGTGGTGACAGGTAGCCGAACGTTCGCTGCGGCAGCACCTTGTCACGGCCCATGGTGAACAGAATGCGCGACACCGCCGCCTGCGAGGCCAGCGCCGAGCCCAGGCTGCCGGCCACATAGGCCGCAGTGAAGAAGTTGGCCAGGAACTGCCCGCCCGCCTTGAACATCACCTCGTTGGCCGCCGCATCGGCATTGGCAAAGGTGGTGCCCGGCAGTACCAGTTGGCTGACATAGGCCAGTACGGTGAACAGCACGCCGGCGAACAGGGTGGTGAGGATGATTGCCCGTGGCACATCGCGGCGGGCATCGCGGCATTCTTCGGCCAAGGTCGAGACAGCGTCAAAGCCGAGGAACGACAGGCACAGCACCGCCGCACCAGCCATCAGCGCGCCGAAGCCCGGCTGCGAACCGTCGCCCAGCAGTGGCGAAAGCAGGTCGAGCGGCTGGCCGGCCAGGGACTGGCAGGACAGGGCGACGAACACCACGATGAAGACGATCTGTGCGCCGACGATCAGGTTGCTGGTCTTGGCCACAGAGTGAATGCCGACCACATTGAGCACCGTGACCAGGGCAATAGAGGCCAGCGCGATCGACCATGCGGGGATGGCCGGGAAGGCGATGTTGAGGAACAGGCCGATCAGCAGGTAGTTGATCATCGGCAGGAACAGGTAGTCGAGCAGCAGCGACCAGCCGGCCAGGAAGCCAACGTTCGGGCCGAAGGCCATGTTGGTGTAGGAGTACGCCGAGCCCGCGACCGGGAAGCGTTTGACCATGAAGCTGTAGGAGGTGGCGGTGAACAGCATGGCCACCAAGGTGACGATATAGGCGCCGGCCGTGCGGCCACCAGTAAGTTCGGTGACGATGCCGTAAGTGGTGAAGATGGTCAGCGGGACCATGTACACCAGGCCGAAGAACACCAGGGCGGGCAGGCCGAGGACACGGCGGAGCTGGACGGGGGTGGAGCTGGGTGTGTTGGCCATCGTTCGATCCAGAGCTTTTTTGTAGTTGTGCTTTGGTCGATTTTTATCCACTTAGGTGGGGTGTGACAAAGAAGTAATCCTAATGCTGATTATTAGCCAGGTTTTTAATCGGATTCTGTAAAGCCTGTTCCGGCCTCTTCGCGGGTAAACCCGCTCCCACAGGGGACTCACAGGTCTTGAGTACTGCGCAGTACCTGTGGGAGCGGGTTTACCCGCGAAGAGGCCTGGTCAGGCAATGGAAATCTCAGCCCATCTCCACCCGCAGCTGCTCGATCCGCAAGTCCTTCTCCACCCACAACTGGTTCACCCAGGCCTGCACGGTCTGCCTGAACTCAGCATCATTCTCGTAATCCCCCGCCCACAGCATCGGGTCCAGTTCACGCACACGAATGTCGATAATCACCCGGCTGATGCTGCCATTGAGCAAATCCCAGAAACCCGGCGCCTTGTTGCCGGGGTAGACGATGGTCACGTCCAGCAAGGCATCCAGTTGCTCGCCCAATGCCGCCAGCACGAACGCCACGCCACCAGCCTTGGGCTTGAGCAGGTAGCGATACGGCGATTGCTGCTGCTGACGCTTGGCCTCGGTGAAGCGTGTGCCTTCCAGGTAGTTCACCACGGTCACCGGCTGGCGCTTGAACAGTTCACAGGCAGCCTTGGTGATTTCCAGGTCCTTGCCTTTCAGCTCGGGGTGCTTCTCCAGGAAGGCCTTGCTGTAGCGCTTCATGAACGGGTAATCCAGCCCCCACCAGGCCAGGCCCAGCAGTGGTACCCAGATCAGCTCCTTCTTCAGGAAGAACTTGAAGAACGGTGTACGGCGGTTGAGGCTCTCGATCAGCGCCGGAATATCGACCCAGGTCTGGTGGTTGCTGACGGCCAGGTACGAAGTGTCCTTGCGCAGGTTCTCGACGCCGCGGATATCCCACTGGGTAGGAATGCACAGGGCAAAGATAGCCTTGTCGATCTCCGACCAGGTCTCGGCCACCCACATCACCGCCCATGAGGCATAGTCACGCCCACGCCCCGGCAGCACCAGTTTGAGCAGGGCGAAGACCAGCAGCGGGCAGATCAACACCAGGGTGTTGAGCAGCAGCAGGGTGGTAGTGAGGATGCCGGTCAGCAGGCGACGCATAAAGAGACTCTTGTTGTGGGAGATAAACGGTTGGCAATGATAAGCAGGGCAGTGGCCTACGCCAAATTTCCAGTGCCCTGCGGCGAGGACAAATGTTTCACATTATGTTGGTTAGGCTTGTGACAGCGAACCTATCCTGCCAGTGCAGTCTAAGCACTGACCCTCCTCAAGGAAGCTTGCCTGTGAAACCTCTGCTTGCCCTGCTGTCGTTGTTGGCGCTGCCGGTCATGGCCGCCGAGCCCACAATCTATGGCCGTTACGAGAACATAGCCCTGCCCGAACTGGGCGAAACCCTGAAAGCCAAGATGGATACCGGTGCCTTCACCGCGTCGCTGTCGGCCAAGGACATCGAGCTGTTCACCCGTGATGGCGACGAGTGGGTGCGCTTCCGCCTGGCTACCAAGGACTCGGACGGCAAGGTGTACGAGCACAAGGTCTCGCGCATCAGCAAGATCAAGGGCCGTGCCGATGAAGAGGAGGAAGGCGATGCGCCGGAAATCTCCAAGCGCCCGGTGGTCGACCTGGAGCTGTGCCTGGGGGATGTGAAGCGCACCGTCGAGGTCAACCTGGTGGACCGCAGCAGCTTCAACTACCCGCTGCTGGTGGGCTCCAAGGCTTTGCGCGAGTTCAAGGCGGCGGTCAACCCGGCCAAGAAGTTCACCGCTGGCAAGCCAGGCTGCTGATCGCAAGCCACCTGTACCGGCCTCTTCGCGGGCATGCCCGCTCCCACAGGGATGGCGCGTATCCTTGTGGGCTGCGCGATACCTGTGGGAGCTGGCTTGCCTGCGATGGGCCGCATAGCGGCCCCACGATCTCAGCGCTGATGCAGAAATCGCCGGGGCCGCTCTGCGGCCCTTTCGCGACACAAGGCCGCTCCTACACAATAGTGCGTCGCCATAGATATCTGCACAGGCCCGGACGCCATGCCCCACATCCTCATCGTCGAAGACGAAGCCGCCATCGCCGACACCCTGGTCTACGCCCTGCAGGCCGACGGCCATAGCACCGAATGGGTAACCCTGGGCGGCGCCGCCCTCGACCAGCAGCGCCAGCGCCCGGCCGACCTGGTCATCCTCGACATCGGCCTGCCCGATATCAGTGGCTTCGAAACCTGCCGCCAGCTGCGCCGCTTCAGCGAAGTGCCGGTAATGTTCCTCAGCGCCCGCGACGGCGAAATCGACCGGGTGGTGGGCCTGGAAATCGGTGCAGACGACTATGTGGTCAAACCCTTCAGCCCGCGTGAAGTGGCGGCGCGGGTACGGGCGATCCTCAAGCGCATGGGTCCCAGGGTCGAGCCCGCTGTCGAGGCCACGCTGTTCCAGCTCGACACCTTGCGCATGCAGATCACCTACCGCGGCCAGCCACTCCCCCTTACCCGTCACGAATTCCGCCTGCTGCAATGCCTGCTCGAGCAACCGCAGCGGGTATTCAGCCGCGAACAGCTGCTGGACGCCGTGGGCGTGGCCTCTGACGTTGGCTACGAGCGCACCATCGACAGCCATATCAAGAGCCTGCGCGCCAAGCTGCGCCAGGTGGCCAGCGATGCCGAACCGATCCAGACCCACCGTGGCCTCGGCTACAGCTACAGCCCGGACCATGCCTGATGCGCCTGGGCATCCGGATCTTCCTGGTGTACTTCCTGTTCGTCGGGCTGGCGGGCTACTTTCTGCTCAACACGGTGCGCGAACAGATCCGACCGGTGGTGCGCCAGTCCTCGGAAGAAACGCTGGTAGACACCGCCAACCTGCTGGCCGAGATCCTGCACGATGACGTCAAGGCCGGCACCCTGAACCAGAGCCGCTTGCCCGAAGTGCTCAAGGCCTATGGTTCGCGCAGCCCGGGTGCGCAGATCTGGGGCCTGGCCAAGAACCAGGTCAGCCACCGCATCTATGTCACCGATGCCAAGGGCACCGTGCTGCTGGACTCCAGCGGCGAGGACCTGGGCAAGGACTACTCGAAGTGGAATGACGTGTACCTGACCCTGCGTGGCCAGTACGGCGCCCGCTCCACCCGCAGCGACCCCGACGATGAAAGCACTTCGGTGATGCACGTGGGCGCGCCGATCATCGACGATGGCAAGATCATCGGCGTGGTCACCGTGGCCAAGCCCAACAGCTCGCTGCAACCGTACATCGACCGCTCCGAACGGCGCTTGCTTACCCTGGGCCTGGGGCTGATTGGCCTGGGCCTGCTGATCGGTGCCGCGTTGTCGTGGTGGCTGGCGCGCTCGTTGCGCCGGCTGGCCCGCTACGCCCAGGCGGTCAGCGAGGGCGAGCGTGCCGCCCTGCCGCACTACAAGGGTGGCGAACTGGCACACCTGGCCCAGGCGGTCGAGCGCATGCGCACGCAACTGGAGGGCAAGGCCTATGTCGAGCGGTATGTGCATACCCTGACACACGAGCTGAAAAGCCCGCTGGCGGCCATTCGTGGTGCGTCCGAGCTGTTGCAGGGCGATGATATGCCGGCTGACCAGCGGGCGCGTTTTGCCGGCAACATCGAGCGCGAGAGCGAGCGTTTGCAGCAGATGATCGAACGCCTGCTCAACCTGGCCCGGGTCGAGCAGATGCAGGCGCTGGAGGATGAACAGCAGGTGGCGCTGGCGGCGTTGGTGGACGAGTTGCTGTTGGCCCATGCGGCGCGTATCGAAGGTGCCGATTTGCAGGTGCGCCAGCGGGTGCCGGCTGGCTTGCGCTTGTTGTGTGACCCATTCCTGATGCGCCAGGCGCTGGCCAACCTGCTCGACAACGCGTTGGACTTCACCCCGGAGGGAGGCGCGCTGTTGTTCGACCTGGAGCGCGATGGCGAACGGGTGGCGCTGAGTGTGTTCAACCAGGGGCAGGCGATACCGGCCTATGCCATTGGGCGGGTGAGCGAGCGGTTCTACTCGCTGCCGCGGCCGGGGAGTGGGCGCAAGAGCACCGGGTTGGGGCTTAATTTTGTGGCCGAGGTGATGCAGCTGCATGGCGGGGCGTTGGCTGTGGATAACGTCGATGGAGGGGTGCGGGTGAGGTTGTGGCTGCCGGTGCGGCGTATCAGCTGACATTGCCGGGGCTGCTGCGCAGCCCAATCGCCGGCAAGCCAGCTCCCACAGGTTTTCGCAGGCCTCAGGCAATGTGCATAACCTGTGGGAGCTGGCTTGCCGGCGATTGGGCCCTTGAAAAACACACAATCTCCACACCATCTCCCCGAAGCCTCCACGCAAGGCGCAGACACTGCGCCCACTGCCACAGGAGGCCCCATGAACAAGACCCTCGGTTTCAAACTCGGCATGATCGCCGTATTGATCTTGCTGCTGCTCGTCCCGCTACTGCTGATCAGCGGCCTGATCGGTGAACGCCAGGCCCTGCGCGACAATGTGCTCCGCGATATCGCCCAGAGCGCCAGCTTTGACCAGCAACTCAGCGGCCCGCTGCTGGTGGTGCCCTACCGCAAGTACCAGCGCCGCTGGATCGAAAAGGACGGCGAGCGCACCCAGGAAACCAGCACCATTGCCGGCCACCTGTACTTCCTGCCGGAAACCTTCCACGCCGACCTGGGCGTGGACACCGAACTGCGCGCCCGTGGCATCTACCAGGCCCGGCTGTTCCACGCCAAGGGCCGTATCAGTGGCCGCTTCAAGCTCCCGGAACGTTGGGGTATCGAAAAGGACTTCGACGACTACCGCTTCGACAAGCCGTTCCTGGTGGTAGGCATCAGCGATATCCGCGGCATCGAGAACGGCCTGGAGCTGAGCATGGGCGAGCAGAAAGTGCCGTTCGAAGCCGGCACCCGGCTCGACTGGATGCGTGGTGGCGTGCACGCCAGCCTGCCGGGGCTGGACGGCCTGCAGGCGCGTGAATTCAGCTACGGTTTCGATCTTGCACTGCAAGGCACCGGCCAGCTGCACGTGGTGCCGGTGGGCCGCACCAGTGCCGTGGACCTGCGCGCCAACTGGCCGCACCCGAGCTTCGTCGGCAACTACCTGCCCAGTCGTCGCGACATCGACGCCCAGGGCTTCAGTGCCCACTGGCAGACTTCGTTCTTTGCCACCAACCTCGAAGACGCCCTGCGCCAGTGCGCCACCGCCGGGCAGTGTGCGGACTTCAGCGAGCGCAGCTTCGGTGTCAGCTTCGTCGACCCGGTGGACCAGTACCTGAAGAGCGAGCGGGCGATCAAGTACGCCTTGCTGTTCATCGCCCTGACCTTTGCCGGCTTCTTCCTGTTCGAAGTGCTGAAGAACCTCAGCGTGCACCCGGTGCAGTACATCCTGGTGGGGGTGGCGCTGGCGTTCTTCTACCTGCTGTTGCTGTCGTTGTCCGAGCACATCGGCTTTGGTTTGGCGTATGGGCTGTCAGCTTCGGCATGTGTGCTGCTGATCGGCTTCTACCTGAGCCATGTGTTGCGCAGCCTGGGGCGTGGGGTGGGCTTTGCGGTGGGGTTGGCGGCGCTGTACGCGCTGCTCTACGGGCTGCTGAGTGCCGAGGACTATGCGCTGTTGATGGGCTCGTTGCTGTGCTTCGGCCTGCTGGGGGTATTCATGGTGCTGACCCGGCGGCTGGATTGGGCCCGGGTGGGGAGGGCGGCATGAGGGAGGACAGAGAGATCGGGCGGTGGCTGGCCCTCAGGATCGGGCAGCTGTTTCCTGTGATACCGAAGTGAGGCGGGGCTGCTTTGCAGCCCAATCGCCGGCAAGCCAGCTCCCACAGGTACAGCGCAGGATTCAAGAGCTGTGAGTACCTGTGGGAGCTGGCTTGCCGGCGATAGCGGCCCGTCAGGCTGTCGGTGCTGTTGCCACCATCGACGGCCGCTTGGCCACCTCGGCATACCACGCCGCCAATCCAGGCTGGTGTTCACGCCAGCCAAACTCTGGCTGGCGCAAATCCAGATACCCCAGCGCACAGGCCACGCCGATCGCTGCCAGGTCGAACCCGGACATCAACTCGGGCAAATGGTCCTGCTCCAGATTGGCCAGGCTACGGCGGATCTTGTCGCCCTGTGCCTGCAGCCAACCATTCCAGCGCTTGTCTTCAGGGCGCAGGAAGCTCTCATAGCGGCTCGACACCGCCGCATCCATGATGGCATCGGCCTGCGACACCAGTGTCATGCGCCGCCAGCGCGCCGAGCCTTCGCGCGGCAGCAGCGGCAGGCCGACGTGCTGCAGGTCGAGGTACTCGCAGATCACCCGGCTGTCATGCAGCACGGTGCCGTCTTCCAGGCGCAGGGCCGGGATCTTGCCGATCGGGTTGTCCTGGTTGAGCTGTGGGTCACCGCTGACCGGGCTGATGTTCACCGGCTGCAGCTGCACGCGCTCAAGCTGGCCAGTCTCGTGCAACACCACCATGACCTTGCGCACGAAAGGCGACAACGGCGAGTGGAACAGAGTCATCGTGCTCATGCTTCAGTTACCCTGCAGGCTCGGTGGCAGGCACACGCCGGTACCGCCGATACCGCAGTAGCCGTCCGGGTTCTTGGCCAGATACTGCTGGTGGTAGGCCTCGGCGAAGTACACGGTCGGTGCCTGGTCGATTTCGGTGGTGATCTCGCCGAAGCCGGCCTTGTTCAGTTCGGCCTGGAAGGCGTCGCGGCTGGCCTTGGCCTGTTCCAGCTGTTCAGGGCTGGTGCAGTAGATGGCCGAGCGGTACTGGGTGCCGATGTCGTTGCCCTGGCGCATGCCCTGGGTCGGGTTGTGCAGCTCCCAGAACATTGCCAGCAGCTCGCGGTAGCTGACCTTGTCCTTGTCGAACACCACCAGCACCACTTCGGTGTGGCCGGTCAGGCCCGAGCAGACTTCTTCGTAGGTGGGGTGGGGAGTGAAGCCGCCGGCGTAGCCGACCACTGTGCTGACCACACCTTCACGCTGCCAGAAGCGACGCTCGGCGCCCCAGAAGCAACCCAGGCCGAAGATGGCGAAGTCGATGGCGCCTTCGAAGAAAGGGCCGAGCAGCGGCGTGTCTTTGAACACGTAGTGGAACTCGGGCAGGCTCATTGGCGTTTCGCGGCCAGGCAGGGCCTGTTCCGCGGTTGGCATGACGTTTTTGTTCACCAGGATTTCCGAACGCAGGACCATGGCCGTTCCTCTGTGTTTATTCAGTTGGATAGGTGGTGGGGCCATCGCCGGCAAGCCAGCTCCCACAGGGATATCACAGATTTTGAGATATGAGCGGTCCCTGTGGGAGCTGGCTTGCCGGCGATAGGGCCCGAATGGGCTCTATAGTGCCCGAGGTTTGCGCGGCTGTCAGGCCACCGGGCCACGCGGATAGCGCTTCAGCCGTTCAGCCAGCTCGCGCCCCGGAATCGGCCGGTCGAACAGGTAGCCCTGGCCCACGTCGCAGCGGTGCCGGCGCAGGAACGCCAGCTGCTCCGGCGTCTCGATACCCTCGGCCACCACCTTCAGCTTGAGGTTGTGAGCCATGGCCACCACCGCCGAGGTGATTTCCATGTCGTCCTGGTTGTCCGGGATCTCGTTGATGAAGCTGCGGTCGATCTTGAGGATGTCGATCGGAAACTTCTTCAGGTAGCTCAGCGACGAATAACCGGTGCCGAAATCGTCCATGGCCAGGGTCAGGCCCAGTGCCTTCAGCTCATCCAGCTGGCGGTGGGTGTCTTCGGTGGCCTCCAGCAGCAGGCCTTCGGTCAGCTCCAGCTCCAGCAAGTGCGGGGGCAGGGCCTCTTCCTCGAGGATGGTGCTGATCGACGCCACCAGGTCCGGGTCGGAGAACTGCTTGGGCGACAGGTTGATGGCCACATGCAGGTTGCCCATGCCGGCCTCGCGCAGTTGCTGGCTCATGCGGCACGACTGGCGCACCACCCATTTGCCGATGGGGATGATCAGGCCGGTTTCTTCCGCCACGCTGATGAACTGGTCCGGGCGGATCATGCCGCGTTCGGGGTGGTTCCAGCGCAGCAGTGCTTCCAGCCCCAGCAGGCGGCCGCTGCGCAGGCACAGCTTGGGCTGGTAGAACACCTCCAGCTCGTTCTGGGTCAGGGCGCGACGCAGGTTGTTCTCGACGAACAGCTTGTAGCTGGCTTCGGCATTGAGCACTTCGGTAAATACTTGCACCTGGTGCTTGCCGTTGGCCTTGGCCTTGTGCAGCGCCAGGCCGGCGTTCTTCATCAGGCTGGCCGGGTCGGCGCCATGCAGTGGCGCGCAGGCCAGGCCCACCGAGGCGGTGACGTTGATCAGCTGGTTGTCGACGAACATCGGCTTGTCGAGGGTGCGCAGCAGTTGCTGGGCGACGCCCTGGCCATCTTCCAGGCTGGTGTCATCCAGCAGCACGGCGAACTCGTTACTGGCAAAGCGCGCCAGGATACCGCCGGTGTGCAGGCTGTTGCGCAGGCGCCGGGCCAGGCTGATCAGCAGCTTGTCGCCGGTCTGGTGGCCGAGGCTGTCGTTGATGCGCTTGAAGTTGTCGATGTCCACCAGCAGCAGGCACATCGAGTACTCGCCATCGCGGGCAAAGCGCTCGTCCAGGCTGCGGATGAACGCCGGGCGGTTGCCCAGGTTGGTCAGGTTGTCGGTGTAGGCCAGGCGCTCGATGCGCTGCTGGGCCAGCTTGGTCTGGGTGACGTCTTCGTAGATGCCGATGTAGTGGGTCAGCTCACGGTTGTCGCCGTATACCTTGGAAATCGACAGCTGGCCCCAGTAGGGCTCGAGGTTCTTGCGCCGGCTCTTGAACTCGCCCTGCCAGCTGTTGCCCATGGCCAGGCTCGACGGCGAGTCGAACAGCAGCTCGCTCAGGTTCTCCAGCGCCGGCAACTCGCCCAGGTGGCGGCCTTGCACTTCCTCGGTGCTGTACTGGGTGATGGCGGTAAAGCTGGGGTTGACGTACTCCACCACACCGTCGCGGTTGACCAGCAGGAAGGCGTTGGCGCTCTGCTCGACCGCACGCTGGAACAGGTGCAGGGCGCTGGCGGCGGTGCGCCGGTTGTGGTTGGTGATGACCTGGGCGAACTGGTCGGCCAGTTCGCCGGCAAAGGCGATTTCGTCCGACTGCCAGGCCCGTGTCTGGCCGGTCTGTTCCAGGCACAGCACGCCGACTACCTGGCCATCGACACGGATGCTGGCATCGAGCATGGCCTTGTTTTCCGGGCACATACTTCGCGCCAGGGCGCGGGTGCGTGGGTCGTGGCCGGCATTGTGGGCGTCGATGGCGCGGCTGGCGTGCAGCGCGTCGAGATAATCGGGGAAGTGGCTGGCATCGATGGCTTCGGGCTGGCGGTGCTCTTGCGCGTCCCGGTACCAGGCGATGATCGGCTCCAGGCGCTGGTCTTCCAGGTGCCAGATGCTGGCGCTGTCGACCTTGTAGATCTCGCAGGCGCTCTGGGTAATCAGCTGGGCGGCTTCCCGCAGCGAGTTCCCGGCGCTGTAGCGCTGGCGGGCCAGGCGCAGGATCAGGTCCTGTTGGCCACGTACCCGGTCCAGATGCTCGAGTTGTTCCTGCTGCGCGCGCTGGTTCAGTTGCAGGGCCAGTTGCAGGCGGTTGTTGCGCGATTCCAGGTCGCTGGCACCGGCTTCGCCAGTATCTTCAGCTTGGTCGTCGAGCACGCTCAGGTAGCCGCGCAACAGGTGGCGGTTGTGCTGCTTGTAAGCTTCCCCAGCTTCCAGCAGGCGTAGCGATGCAGTTGGTGTGTGCAAGGTGTAGCGCACGCGGTAGTAGCCGCGCTGGGCCAGTTGCAGCTGGATCTCGTCGTGCAGCCGGTAGCGGGCCTCGGGTTCCATCAGGCTGGCATAGGGTGCGTCTACCAGGGCGCACAGGTCGCCGGCGTGCAGGCCGAACTGGCGCTCGCAGGCCGGGTCGAGGTAGAGCATGGTCCAGCTGGCTTCGTTGAGCCTTTCGAAACGCAGCATGCCGAGCCGCGAGGGCACGGGTAACTGCGTGACGACCTCGGCCGCCACACGGCTGGCGGCATCGGGTTGGCTTTTCATCGAAGACTCGCTTGAAGAGGAAACGCGGCCTTGGGGGCGGCAGGTCTGGCAAGGTTGCATCATGTCCCGGGGGCTGGCAAGCAGCCATGCGTGATGCTGTGGACGGGTTATCGGCTGGCGGGTGGGAATCTGTAGTCTGGCTGATAGTTCCGGGGCCGCTTTGCGGCCCATCGCAGGCGATCGCGGTACCTTGTAAGAGCGGCCTTGTGTCGCGATAGGAGGGCAAAGCCCTCCCGGCTTTCTCAAGGCAAAAAAAAAGCCCCGCCAATCGACGGGGTTGAGGTACGAGCGTGGCAGCTCGAAAAGGGTACTGCCCCTCGCGGGGAGGGGCAGTGGGCTGCCTTACAGCAGCATGGTGCGGATATCGCCCAGCACGTCGCCCAGGCGCTTGGTGAAGCGCGCGGCGGCAGCGCCGTTGATCACACGGTGATCGTAGGACAGCGACAGCGGCAGCATCAGCTTCGGCTGGAATGCCTTGCCATCCCATACCGGCTGCATGGTCGCCTTGGAGACGCCCAGGATAGCCACTTCCGGCGCGTTGACGATCGGCGTGAAGCCGGTGCCGCCAATGTGGCCGAGGCTGGAGATGGTGAAGCAGGCGCCTTGCATCTCGTCGGCCGACAGCTTCTTGGTGCGGGCTTTTTCGGCCAGCGCAGCCGCTTCGGCAGCCAGTTGCAGCAGGCTCTTCTGGTCGACGTTCTTGATCACAGGGACCAGCAGGCCGTCCGGGGTGTCCACGGCAAAGCCGATGTGCACATACTTCTTGCGAATGATGGCCTTGCCGCTTGGCGCCAGCGAGCTGTTGAAGTCCGGCAGTTCCTTGAGCAGGAAGGCGCAGGCCTTGAGCAGCAGTGGCAGCACGGTCAGCTTCACGCCAGCCTTCTCGGCCACGGCCTTCTGCGCAACGCGGAAGGCTTCCAGCTCGGTGATGTCGGCGGAGTCGAACTGGGTCACGTGCGGCACGTTCAGCCAGCTGCGGTGCAGGTTGGCAGCACCGACCTGCATCAGGCGGGTCAGGGCCACTTCTTCCACTTCACCGAACTTGCTGAAGTCCACGGCAGGGATCGGCGGGATGCCGGCGCCACCGGTTGCGCCAGCGGCTGCCGGTGCTTCCTTGGCCTTCTGCATCATCGCCTTGACGTAGACCTGCACGTCTTCTTTCAGGATGCGGCCGTGCGGACCGGTCGCGGCAACCGCGCCCAGGTCGACGCCGAATTCACGGGCCAGCTGGCGAACCGCCGGGCCTGCGTGAACCTTGGCGTTGCTGCCGGCAGCCGGTGCGGTAGCAACCGGTGCAGGGGTAGCAGCCGGGGCAGCAGCGGCAGGTGCGGCGGCCGGAGCCGCCTCAGCCTTGGCCGGGGCAGCAGCAGCGGCAGGTGCCGGAGCTGCAGCCGGGGCAGCGCCCGCGACTTTCAGCTTGAAGATCAGGTCGCCGGTGCCGACTTCGTCTTCCAGCTTGCACAGGACTTCTTCGACCACGCCGGCAGCCGGCGACGGGATTTCCATGGAGGCCTTGTCGGACTCCAGGGTAATCAGCGACTGGTCGGCTTCGACGGTGTCGCCGACCTTGACCAGCACTTCGATGATCTTGGCCTTGCCCGACGAGCCGATGTCCGGCACGTGGATGTCCTGCACGCTGGCGGCAGCCGGGGCTGCTGCCGGAGCAGGGGCAGGGGCGGCTTCGGCGGCCGGAGCCGGCGCAGCAGCCTGGGCCGGGGCTGCGGCCGGGGCCTCAGGTGCCGCAGCAGCGGCGCCCTCGGCTTCCAGGACCAGCAGCTCGTCGCCTTCTTTCAGGCGGTCGCCCAGCTTGACCTTCAGCTCCTTGATGACGCCGGCTTTCGGGGCCGGGATCTCCATGGAGGCCTTGTCGGACTCCAGGGTCAGCAGGCTCTGGTCAGCCTCGATACGATCACCGACCTTGACGAACAGCTCGATGATTTCACCTTCACCGCTGCCGATGTCAGGTACGCGAATGAGTTCGCTCACTTAAAAATACTCCTCAGCAGTCCAGTGGGTTGCGCTTGTCCGGGTCGATACCGAACTTGACGATAGCGTCTGCAACAACCTTTGGTTCGATCTCGCCGCGGTCAGCCAGGGCTTCCAGGGCAGCCAGCACCACGAAGTGGCGGTCGACTTCGAAGAAGTGACGCAGCTTCTTGCGGCTGTCGCTGCGACCGTAACCGTCGGTACCCAGGACCTTGAACTCTTTGCTCGGTACCCACTGGCGAATCTGCTCGGCGAACAGCTTCATGTAGTCGGTGGAGGCGATGACCGGGCCCTTGCGACCGTTCAGGCACTGCTCGACGTAGGTCTGCTGTGGCTTCTGGCCAGGCTTCAGGCGGTTGGCGCGTTCCACGGCCAGGCCGTCGCGACGCAGTTCGTTGAAGCTGGTGACGCTCCACACGTCGGCACCGACGTTGAACTCTTCACGCAGGATCTTCGCTGCTTCGCGGACTTCGCGCAGGATGGTGCCGGAGCCCATCAGCTGTACATGGTGCGCGGCTTCGCGGGTGTCTTCTTCCAGCAGGTACATGCCCTTGATGATGCCTTCCTCGACACCGGCCGGCATGGCTGGCTGCTGGTAGGATTCGTTCATCACGGTGATGTAGTAGAAGATGTCCTGTTGCTCTTCGGTCATCTTCTTCATGCCGTCCTGGATGATCACCGCCAGCTCGTAGCCGTAGGTCGGATCGTAGGTGCGGCAGTTCGGGATGGTGCCCGCCATCATGTGGCTGTGACCGTCTTCGTGCTGCAGGCCTTCACCGTTCAGGGTGGTACGGCCGGCGGTACCGCCGATCAGGAAGCCACGGGTGCGGCTGTCGCCAGCGGCCCAGGCCAGGTCGCCAATACGCTGGAAGCCGAACATCGAGTAGAAGATGTAGAACGGCAGCATCGGCTGGTTGTGGCAGCTGTACGAGGTACCGGCAGCGATGAACGACGACATGGCGCCGGCTTCGTTGATGCCTTCCTCGAGGATCTGGCCCTTCTTGTCTTCGCGGTAGAACATCACCTGGTCTTTATCGACTGGCTCGTAGAGCTGGCCGACCGACGAGTAGATGCCCAGCTGGCGGAACATGCCTTCCATACCGAAGGTACGGGCTTCGTCCGGGATGATCGGGACGATGCGCTGGCCGATTTCCTTGTCCTTGACCAGCTGCGCCAGAATACGCACGAAGGCCATGGTGGTGGAGATTTCGCGGTCGCCCGAGCCGTCCAGGATCGCTTTCAGCGTTTCCAGTGGCGGGGTCGGTACGCTGAAGCTCTTGGCGCGGCGCTGTGGCACGAAACCGCCCAGGGCAGCACGGCGCTCGGCCAGGTACTTGGCTTCGGCAGAGCCTTCTTCCGGCTTGAAGAACGGCAGGTTCTCCAGGTCGGCATCCTTGACCGGGATGTCGAAGCGGTCACGGAAGTGACGCAGGCTGTCGACGTCGACCTTCTTGGTGTTGTGCGCGGTGTTCTTGGCTTCGCCGGCACCGGTACCGTAACCCTTGATGGTCTTGGCCAGGATGACGGTAGGCTGGTCCTTGTGGTTGACCGCCTGGTGGTACGCCGCGTAGACCTTGTACGGGTCGTGGCCGCCACGGTTGAGCTTCCAGATCTCTTCGTCGGACAGGTCTTCGACCATGGCCTTGAGCTCTGGGGTGTTGAAGAAGTTCTCACGAACGTACGCGCCGTCTTTGGCTTTGTAGTTCTGGTACTCGCCGTCGATGACTTCGTCCATGCGGCGCTGCAGGGCACCGTTGGTGTCCTTGGCGAACAGTGGGTCCCAGAAACGGCCCCAGACGACCTTGTTGACGTTCCAGCCACCGCCACGGAACACGCCTTCGAGTTCCTGGATGATCTTGCCGTTGCCGCGAACCGGGCCGTCGAGGCGCTGCAGGTTGCAGTTGATGACGAAGATCAGGTTGTCCAGCTTCTCGCGGCCGGCCAGGGCGATTGCACCCAGGGATTCCGGCTCGTCGCACTCGCCGTCGCCCATGAAGCACCAGACCTTCTGCTTGCCGGCCGGGATGAAGCCGCGGGCTTCCAGGTACTTCATGAAGCGTGCCTGGTAGATGGCCTGGATCGGGCCCAGACCCATCGAAACGGTCGGGAACTGCCAGAAGTCAGGCATCAGCCATGGGTGCGGGTACGAAGACAGGCCGTTGCCGTCCACTTCCTGACGGAAGTTGTTCATCTGGTCTTCGTTGATGCGGCCTTCCATGAACGCACGGGCGTAGACGCCTGGCGAAGCGTGGCCCTGGAAGAAGATCAGGTCGCCGCCGTGTTCTTCGGTCGGGGCCTGGAAGAAGTAGTTGAAGCCGATGTCGTACAGAGTGGCGCTGGAGGCGAAGCTGGAGATGTGTCCGCCCAGGTCCGAGTCTTTCAGGTTGGTACGCATGACCATGGCCAGGGCGTTCCAACGCACCATCGAGCGAATGCGGCGTTCCATGAACAGGTCGCCAGGCATGCGTGCTTCGTGGGTGACAGGGATGGTGTTGCGGTATGGCGTGGTGATCGCATACGGCAGCTGGGAGCCACTACGGGTGGCCAGCTCGCCCATACGGGTCATCAGGTAATGAGCGCGGTCTTCGCCTTCTTTGTCGAGGACCGACTCCAGGGCATCCAGCCATTCCTGGGTTTCGATTGGATCGAGGTCTTGCATGGCTTGCTCCAGGGCGGAAAGGCAACCAGAATCGATTGCCTGAGATTGCGACTGGCCTTATGGGCAGACGTCGTGAATTCTTGGATTACCGGGGTGTCCTCCGGCGCCGTGTAGTTTTACTACATTTGCTTTCGCATTTCATGCTTTTACACGACACGAGTAGTAGTAAAACTACATTTGTGCGACGTTTCGTCGCATGCTGGCTTGTGAGGAAAAACGTTCATGTTGGTTGGCATTGTGTCGCGAACGGGTAACTCTTGATGTTTGTTGCCAATTTTTCGTTTCTTTCAGCTATTTCCAACTTTTGTACGACAGTCCAACCGTGGTCCGGCTTCCCCTTGGCCGCTTCTTCCCCTCTATTTCACGCCGATCAAGGATAGACCATGCGCCTACCTTTGCCGTCCGATCTGCCCGCTACCCTGCAGCCGCTGGTCGCGCGCAACCAGCAATTCATCAGCGATGCGGTGGCTGCCCACCCGGAACTCGACCTCCAGGCCTGGAGCCCGCTGCACCGGCAACAGTTCGACCAGGTAGCCGCCGCCAGCGACTTCGTGCTCGGCCTGGTCCGGCGCGAGCCGGCCATGCTGTTCGGCCTGCTGGCCAGTGGCGAGCTGGATCGGCGTTACGCCGCGGGTGAACTGCGCGGGCACATCGCTGCAGCCGCCCAGGCGGCGCAGAGCGAGGACGAGCTGGCGCGCAACCTGCGCCGCGAGCGCAACCGCCAACAGCTGCGTATCATCTGGCGCGACATCACCCGCCAGGCCGCGCTGGGCGAAACCTGCCGCGACCTGTCCGACCTGGCCGACGCCGCCATCGATGAAGCCTACCAATGGCTGTACCCGCGCCACTGCCAGCAGTTCGGCACGCCTGTCGGCAACCGCAGCGGCCAGCCGCAGCACATGGTGGTGCTGGGCATGGGCAAGCTGGGCGCGGTGGAGCTGAACCTGTCGTCGGACATAGACCTGATCTTCGCCTTCCCCGAAGGCGGCGAAACCGAAGGGGTGAAGCGCTCGCTGGACAACCAGGAGTTCTTCACCCGCCTGGGCCAGCGCCTGATCAAGGCGCTGGACCCGGTCACCGTCGACGGTTTCGTGTTCCGCGTCGACATGCGCCTGCGCCCGTATGGCTCGGCCGGCGCGCTGGTGCTCAGCTTCAATGCCCTTGAACAGTACTACCAGGACCAGGGCCGTGACTGGGAACGCTACGCGATGATCAAGGCGCGGGTGGTGGCCGGCGACCAGGCGGCCGGCGCGCAGCTGCAGGAGATGCTGCGGCCGTTCGTGTACCGCCGCTACCTGGACTTTTCCGCGATCGAAGCGCTGCGCACCATGAAGCAGCTGATCCAGCAGGAAGTGCGGCGCAAGGGCATGGCCGACAACATCAAGCTGGGTGCCGGTGGCATTCGCGAGGTGGAATTCATCGCCCAGGCCTTCCAGCTGATCCACGGCGGGCGCGACCTCAGCCTGCAACAGCGGCCGCTGCTGAAAGTGCTGGCCACCCTCGAGGGGCAGGGCTACCTGCCGCCAGCCGTGGTCGCCGAGTTGCGCGAGGGTTATGAGTTCCTGCGCTATACCGAACACGCCATCCAGGCCATCGCCGACCGCCAGACGCAGATGCTGCCGGACAGCGAGACCGATAAGGCGCGGGTGGCCTACATGCTCGGTTATGCCGACTGGCAAAGCTTCCATGACCAGCTGACGCACTGGCGTGGCCGCATTGACTGGCACTTCCGCCAGGTGATCGCCGACCCGGATGATGAAGACGGCGAGGGCGAGCTGGTGGTGGGTGGCGAATGGTCGCCGCTGTGGGAGCAGGCGCAGGATGAAGATGCCGCTGGCCGTCAGCTGCAGGAGGCCGGTTTCCAGCAGCCCGCCGAAGCCCTGCGGCGCCTGGCCGCGCTGCGCTCCAGCCCGCAGCTGCGTTCGATGCAGCGGATTGGCCGTGAGCGCCTGGACGCCTTTATTCCGCGGTTGCTGGCTCAGGCTGTGGAACATGACAACCCCGACCTGGTGCTCGAGCGCGTGCTGCCGCTGGTCGAGGCCGTGGCACGCCGTTCCGCCTACCTGGTGCTGCTCACCGAAAACCCCGGCGCCTTGCGCCGCCTGCTGACCCTGTGCGCCGCCAGCCCGTGGATTGCCGAGCAGATTGCCCGCTACCCGCTGCTGCTCGACGAGCTGCTCAATGAAGGCCGCCTGTTCAGCCCGCCACTGGCGCCGGAGCTGGCCAGCGAACTGCGCGAGCGCCTGACGCGCATCCCCGAGGACGACCTGGAACAGCAAATGGAGGCGCTGCGCCACTTCAAGCTGGCCCATAGCCTGCGCGTGGCCGCCTCGGAAATCAGCGGCAACCTGCCGCTGATGAAAGTCAGCGACTACCTGACCTGGCTGGCCGAGGCCATCCTCGACCAGGTGCTGGCCCTGGCCTGGCGCCAGACCGTGGCCCGCCACGGCCAGCCCAAGCGCAGCGACGGCAGCCTGTGCGACCCGGGCTTCATCATCATCGGCTACGGCAAGGTAGGTGGCCTGGAACTGGGCCACGGTTCGGACCTGGACCTGGTATTCATCCATGACGGCGACCCGCAGGCGGAAACCGACGGCGCCAAGCCGATCGACAGTGCGCAGTTCTTCACCCGCCTGGGCCAGCGCATCATTCACCTGCTGACCACCCAGACCAACTCGGGCCAGCTGTATGACGTGGACATGCGCCTGCGCCCGTCGGGGGCCTCGGGCCTGCTGGTGAGTTCGCTGAGAGCGTTCGAGCGCTACCAGCAGAACGAGGCCTGGACCTGGGAGCATCAGGCCCTGGTGCGGGCCCGGGTGCTGGTGGGCTGCAAGCAGGTGGGCACGGCGTTCGAAGGCGTGCGCGCCAAGGTGCTGGGCCAGGCCCGCGACCTCGAAAAACTGCGCAGCGAAGTGAGCGAAATGCGCGCCAAGATGCGCGACAACCTCGGCACCAAGGCCACCGCAGCCGGTACCGCGGCAAACGCCTTCGAGGCCGGTGTGCCGTTCGATATCAAGCAGGATGCCGGCGGTATCGTCGATATCGAATTTATGGTGCAATACGCCGCTTTGGCCTGGTCCCACGACCACCCGGCCATACTCCGATGGACCGATAACATCCGCATTCTGGAAGAGCTGGAGCAGGCGGGTTTGATGCCGGCCAGTGACGCGGTGCTGTTGCGTGAAGTGTACAAGGCGTTCCGCTCGGCCTCGCACCGCCAGGCCCTGCAGAAGCAGGCCGGGGTTATCGATGCGGCGCAGTTTGCCGATGAACGCCGTGAGGTGCGGCGGATCTGGGGTGAATTGGGCCTTACCTGAAGGCCCCGCCAACCCTGTGGGAGCGGGTTCACCCGCGAAGAAGGCCACGCGATGCTTGGCACCGGCTTCGCCGGTGTTCGCGGGTAAACCCGCTCCCACAGGGTCTGCAATCAGCGACGGATATGCCTGAGTGGTACACTGTCCGCCACATAGCCTGAATATAAAGAGGGGAGGCCAGGCTGTACCGCAGCCTGTAGCCTCCCCGAGCGTTTCTGGACTAAGCATGAGAATACTGATCATTGGCCCCAGCTGGGTCGGCGACATGGTGATGGCGCAGACCCTGTTCCAGTGCCTGAAACAGCAGCACCCCGACTGCGTGATCGATGTGCTGGCCCCCGAGTGGAGCCGGCCGATCCTCGAACGCATGCCCGAGGTCCGTCAGGCCCTGAGCTTCCCGCTCGGCCACGGCGCACTGGAACTGGCCACGCGGCGACGCATCGGCAAGTCCCTGGCCGGCCAGTACGACCAGGCCATCCTGCTGCCCAACTCGCTCAAGTCGGCGCTGGTGCCGTTCTTTGCCGGTATCCCCAAGCGCACTGGCTGGCGCGGCGAAATGCGCTTCGGCCTGCTCAACGACGTGCGCAAGCTGGACAAGGCCCGCTACCCGCTGATGATCGAGCGCTTCATGGCCCTGGCCTACGCGCCCGGCGCCGAGCTGCCGCAGCCGTACCCGCGCCCCAGCCTGCAGATTGAAGCGCAAAGCCGCGACGCCGCCCTGGCCAAGTTCGGCCTGGAGCTGGACCGCCCGGTGCTGGCGCTGTGCCCTGGTGCCGAGTTCGGCGAGGCCAAGCGCTGGCCGGCCGAGCACTACGCCACCGTGGCCGATGCGATGATCCGCCAGGGCTGGCAGGTGTGGCTGTTCGGCTCGAAGAACGATCACCCGGTTGGTGAGCAGATCCGCGACCGGCTGATCCCGGGCTTGCGTGAAGAATCGTCCAACCTGGCCGGCGAAACCTCGCTGGCCGAGGCCATCGACCTGATGTCCTGCGCCCATGCCGTGGTGTCCAACGACTCGGGCCTGATGCACGTGGCCGCCGCGCTGAACCGCCCGCTGGTGGCGGTGTACGGCTCGACCTCGCCAGGCTTCACCCCGCCGCTGGCCGAGCACGTGGAAGTGGTGCGCACCGGCATCGAGTGCAGCCCGTGCTTCGACCGCACCTGCCGCTTCGGCCACTACAACTGCCTGCGCTTGCTGGAACCGGGCAAGGTCATCGCTGCCCTGCACAGCCTGACCGGGCCGGACCTGATCGATACCGTGGCCGAGGTCGACTAAGTGCGGGTACTGATCATCAAGACTTCGTCGCTGGGTGATGTGATCCACACCTTGCCGGCGCTTACCGATGCCGCCCACGCCATCCCGGGCATCCGCTTCGACTGGGTGGTGGAAGAAGGCTTCGCCGAAATCCCCAGCTGGCACCCGGCGGTCGATCAGGTGATCCCGGTGGCCATTCGCCGCTGGCGCAAGAACCTCTGGCAAACCATCAAGAGCGGCGAGTGGAAGGCGTTCAAGCAACGTGTACGCGAGCGCAAGTACGACCTGGTGATCGACGCCCAGGGCCTGGTCAAGTCTGCCTGGCTGACCCGCTACGTGAAGGCGCCGGTGGCTGGCCTGGACCGCTACTCGGCCCGCGAAGGCTGGGCCAGCCGCTTCTATGACCGGCGCCTGTCGGTTGCCACCGGCCAGCACGCGGTGGAGCGGGTGCGCCAGCTGTTCGCCATGGCCCTGGCCTACGACCTGCCGGAAGGCCTCGGCAACTACGGCCTCGACCTCGAGCGCCTGCAACTGCCGCCGGCCGCCCCCTATGTGGTGTTCCTGCATGGCACCACCTGGGCGACCAAGCACTGGCCCGAAGCCTACTGGCGCGAACTGGCCGAGCGCATGGGCCGGCGCAAGCTGGAAGTGCGCCTGCCGTGGGGCAACCCGGCCGAGAAGGCGCGGGCCGAGCGCATCGCCCAGGGCTTGAACAACTGCCAGGTGCTCCCCAAATTGAACCTTGCCGGCGTCGCACGCGTGCTGGCGGCGGCAAAAGCCTGCGTGGCGGTCGATACCGGCCTCGGCCACCTGGCGGCGGCACTCGATGTGCCCACCATTTCGCTGTTCGGCCCGACCAACCCGGGCCTGACCGGCGCCTACGGACGGACCCAGATTCACCAGGCCAGTGACTGGCCCTGCGCGCCCTGCCTGCAGAAGAAGTGCACCTACAAACCGAGCGCCGACGACCTGCGCCGGTTCGATCTGAAACGCGAGTGGCCATTGTGCTTCACTCGCCTGAATCCCGAGCATGTGGCGAGCCGCTTGAGCGCGTTGCTGCTGGCTGAGGATGTCCGTTGATGCAACTGGCTTTCGTGCTTTACAAATATTTCCCCTTCGGCGGGCTGCAGCGCGACTTCATGCGCATTGCCCTGGAATGCCAGAAGCGGGGCCACCAGATCCGTGTGTACACGTTGATCTGGGAGGGTGACATTCCGCCGGGCTTCGAAGTGCTGGTGGCGCCGGTGAAGGCGATTTTCAACCACCGCCGCAACGAGAAGCTCAGCGCCTGGATGGCCGCCGACCTGGCCAAGCGCCCGGTCGACCGCCTGATCGGCTTCAACAAGATGCCAGGGCTGGACGTGTACTACGCCGCCGACGGCTGCTTCGAGGACAAGGCGCAGACCCTGCGTGGCGGCCTGTACCGCCGCTGGGGCCGCTACCGGCACTTTGCCGAGTACGAACGTGCGGTGTTCGCCAAGGACGCCCATACCGAAGTGCTGATGATTTCCGAAGTGCAGCAGCCGCTGTTCATCAAGCACTACGGCACCCCGGTGGAGCGTTTCCACCTGCTGCCGCCGGGCATTTCCCAGGACCGCCGCGCGCCGGCCAATGCCGGCGAAATCCGCGCCGAGTTCCGCAAGGAATTCAACCTGGGCGATGAAGACCTGCTGCTGGTGCAGATTGGCTCGGGCTTCAAGACCAAGGGCGTTGACCGCAGCCTCAAGGCCCTGGCCGCACTGCCGTCGGCCCTGCGCAAGCGCACCAGGCTGATGGTGATCGGCCAGGATGACCCCAAGGTGTTCCAGCTGCAAAGCGCTACCTTGGGCCTGGGCGAGCAGGTGCAGTTCCTCAAGGGCCGCAGCGACATCCCGCGTTTCCTGCTGGGCGCCGACCTGCTGATCCACCCGGCGTACAACGAAAACACCGGCACGGTGCTGCTCGAGGCGCTGGTGGCCGGCCTGCCGGTGCTGGTCTCCAAGGTGTGCGGCTACGCCCACTACATTGCCGAGGCCGACAGCGGCCTGGTGCTGGACGAGCCATTCGAGCAGGAACAGCTCAATGGCTACCTGCAGCGCATGCTCGAAGACCAACAGGCCCGCGCCAGCTGGTCGCGCAACGGCCTGGCGTTTGCTGAAACCGCCGATCTGTACAGCATGCCGCAGCATGCCGCCGACGTGATCCTGGGGCAGGAGTCCGCATGAAGCTGATACTGGCCGAACCGTTCAAGCGCCTGTGGGCCGGGCGTGATGCCTTCGATGCCGTGGAGGCGCTGCAAGGCGAGGTCTATCGCGAACTGGAAGGGCGCCGCACGCTGCGCACCGAGGTCGCTGGCGAGGGCTTCTTCGTCAAGATCCACCGCGGCATTGGCTGGGGCGAGATCTTCAAGAACCTGCTTACCGCCAAGCTGCCGGTGCTTGGCGCCGGCCAGGAATGGCAGGCCATCCAGCGCCTGCACCAGGTTGGCGTGCCGACCATGACTGCCGTCGCCTATGGCGAGCGTGGCAGCAACCCGGCCGCGCAGCATTCGTTCATCATCACCGAAGAACTGGCGCCGACCATCAGCCTGGAAGACTTCAGCATCGACTGGGTCAGGCAGCCGCCCGAGCCGCGCCTGAAGCGCGCGCTGATCGCCGAAGTGGCGAAGATGACCGGCGGCATGCACCGCGCCGGGGTCAACCACCGCGACTGCTACATCTGCCACTTCCTGCTGCATACCGACCGCCCGGTGACGGCGGACGACTTCAAACTGTCGGTGATCGACCTGCACCGCGCGCAGACCCGGGCGAAAATCAGCCGCCGCTGGCGCGACAAGGACCTGGCCGCGCTGTACTTCTCGGCGCTGGACATCGGCCTGACCCAGCGCGACAAGCTGCGCTTCCTGCGCGGTTACTTCCAGCGCCCGCTGCGGCAGGTCCTGAAGGATGAAGCCGCGCTGCTCGCCTGGCTGGAGCGCAAGGCGCAGAAACTCTACGACCGCAAGCAACGTTATGGGGATGCACTCTGATGGCGGGGTGGACACTGGCGCCGGGCTACGAACACCTGGCGGCGGACTTCGGCAGCCTGGAAGCGGTATTTGCCCTGCAAGGCGAGCGCCTGACCCGCGACCCGATCAGCGAGGTGGTGCGTATCGAGCGTGACGGGGTCAATTACTACGTCAAGCGCTACACCGGGGCCGGCAAGCACATGCGCCGTTACCTGGGCCGGCCGCGGATCAAGGCCGAATGGCAGAACCTCAAGCAGTTCGACAAGTGGGGCATCCCCACTGCCGAAGTGGTGGCCTGGGGCCTGGAGCGCAATGGCCTGGCCTTTGGCCGGGGGGCCATGATCACCCGCGAACTGCCGCGCACCGAAGACCTGTCGGCGCTGGCCGAGCGCAACGATGCACGCCTGGCCGATCGCGCCTGGGTCGGGCATGTCAGCAGCCAGCTGGCGCGCCACACCCGGGTCATGCACCAGCACCACTTCGCCCACAACGACCTGAAATGGCGCAACCTGCTGGTCGACGACCAGGGCACGCTATTCTTCATCGACTGCCCCACCGGCGATTTCTGGCGCGGCTTCATGTGGCGGCACCGGATGATCAAGGACCTGGCGTGCCTGGACAAAGTGGCCAAATACCACCTGTCGGCAACCCAGCGCCTGCGTTTCTACCTGCAATACCGTGGCCGCGACCGGCTGAATGTGCGTGACAAGAAGCGCATTCGCCAGGTGGTGAGCTTTTTCGAGGGAAGGGAATGACCGATTACCTGGCCAGCGCGGACCTCGCGCTGCTCAAACGCCATGGCCTGGACGACTTCGAGGCGCTGTGGGCGCTGCAACTGGATGCCGTGGACGAACCGAACACCGGCCGCGGTGGCTGGAGCAGCGTGTTCCGCCTGGAGCTCGAAGGCAAGGGCTACTACCTCAAGCGCCAGAGCGACTACCTGACCCGTACCCTGCACCGGCCATTCGGCGAGCCGACCTTCGCCCGCGAATTCCGCAACATCAGCCGTTACCAGAAGCTGCAGATTCCGGCCTTGCAGGCGGTGTTCTATGGCGAGCGCAAGAAAGGTGGCACGCACCGGGCGATCCTGATGACTCGCGCCCTGGACGAATGGGCCGACCTCGACAGCCTGCTGGCCCGGTGGCCACAACTGAGCGATGCTGAACGCAATGGCGTCCTGCAGGCCTGCGGCCAGCTGGCGCGCACCCTGCACAGCGCCGGCCAGGTGCATGGCTGCTTCTACCCCAAGCACATCTTCCTGCGCCAGCGCCGCGAAGGCTGGGACGCGCAACTGATCGACCTGGAGAAGACCCGCCCCCTGCTGTTCGGCATGCGTGACCGTCTCAAGGACCTGGAGCCGCTGCTGCGTCGCGCCCCGGTCTGGAGCGAGCGTGATGTACGTACCTTGCTGGCCAGCTACCTGGCGCAGCCTGCCGATGGCACGCTGGTCGATACCTGGCTGCAACGCCTGACGCAACGCCGTCGTGAAAAAGAGGCCCGCTGATGCGTTTGTCTGAATTGAAAGAGGCCGGGCGCAGCCCCTCGTTGCCCCTGAGCATCACCCTGGCCGATGCCGCCGGCACGGCCGACCTGCAATTGCTCAGCCTGCTGCGCGTGCTGCCGGGCCAGCGCTATGTGGGCGCCGGTGTGTGGCGCGGTACCCCGGTGCTGGCCAAGCTGCTGGTCGGTGGTAACGCTGCACGGCATTTCCAGCGCGAACTGCAAGGCGTGAAGCTGCTGGCCGAGCAGGGCCTGACCACGCCCAAGCTGCTGGCCGACGGCCTCAAGGAAGGCGAGGGCGGCTGGCTGCTGTTCGAATTCCTCGACGGCGCCGAAAGCCTGGCCGATGCCTGGGCGGCAGTGGAGAGCTTGCCGGTACTGGCCGACGAGCAGCACCTGGTGCTGGGCGAGGCGCTCACCGCAGTGGCGCACATGCACGCCCGGGGCCTGTGGCAGGAAGACCTGCACCTGGACAACCTGCTGCGCCACGGCGGCAAGCTGTACCTGATCGACGGCGCCGGCATCAAGGCCGAAACGCCTGGCCAGCAGCTGTCGCGCCCACGTGTGCTGGAAAACCTGGGGGTGTTCTTCGCCCAGCTACCCAAGCGCCTGGAGCCGTTCATCGAAGAACTGCTGGTGCACTACCTGCTGGCCAACGCCGAGCATGCGCTGCCGCTGGAAGCCTTGCAGAAGCAGGTGGACAAGGTGCGCAGCTGGCGCCAGAAGGATTACCTGGAAAAGGCTGGTCGTGAATGCAGCCTGTTCAGTGTCGAGCGCAGCCTTTCGGGCTTGCGGGCAATCCGCCGCGACGAGGTCGAAGCCATGCTGCCGGTGCTGGAGCAGGCCGACGCGTTGATCGACCAGGGCCACCTGTACAAGACCGGTGGTGCGGCCAGTGTGGCGCGCATCGAGGTTGGCGGCCGCACGCTGGTGCTCAAACGGTACAACATCAAGAACACCGCGCACTGGTTCAAGCGCTTCTGGCGCCCGAGCCGGGCCTGGCATTCCTGGATCGAAGGCCACCGCCTGGAATTCCTCGACATTGCCACGCCGCGTCCACTCGCGGTGCTGGAGCAGCGGGTGATGGGGTTGCGAAGCCGTGCCTACCTGGTCACCGAGTATATCGATGGCCCGGACCTGGCCGAATGCTTCGCGCCCTATGTGGATAACGGCGATGCGCCCGAGGAGCAGGTGGATGCCCTGGTGCACGTGATGCAGCAACTGATTCGCGAGCGTATCAGCCACGGCGACTTCAAGGGCCACAACCTGTTCTGGCACAACGGCCAGTGGTCGCTGATCGACCTCGACGCCATGTGCCAGCACGCCACCCAGCTCAGCTTTGCCCCGGCCTACGCCCGTGATCGGGCGCGGCTGCTGCGCAACTGGCCGAGTGGCAGTGCCTTGCATCAGCGGCTGGACCGGCTGCTGCCCAAGCTGGCCGAGTAATCCGCCGGCAGTGCCAGCCAGTCGCTGCTGCGGCCTGGCTGGCGCACGCGAATGCGCCATTGGCCGCCCTGTTGGCGCAGTACTGCCCAGGCGTGGACTGCGCCCAGTGCCTTCTCGGGCAGCAGCAGATGGTAATGCCCGGCGAGCAGGTGCCGACGAACCGGCAACTGCTGGTCACCCAGCTGCAGATAGAGTTGCCCCCCGGCGTCGTGCAGGTCGGCTTCCCCTGCCACCGGTTCGCCCTCGAGCGGCGGTTGCAGGCGTACCTCTTCCAACAGCTGGGCTATGTCAGGTAGCCCGTCATGCCATAGCACGATGGAATCGACCACCCAATTGCCATTGCGCAGCCGTTTGATCGGCAGCTGCGCGTAGGCATCCGGCTGCCTGGGGTCGAGCACCCTCCAGCGATAGCCGTCGAAGTGGACGTTGTACAACCGCCCCTGGCTGTCCTTGACGAAGTACCGGTCCGGACCTGGCACGCTGTTGATCTGTTCGTACACTTCCTCGCCATGGACCCCGTCGATCCGGTAGCGCAGCTTGCTCACGTCCACGGCCGCTTCGTGGGTTTTCGGCAGTGGGCGCGGGGGTTGCGGTGGCAGGCCGCGCATGGCCCTGCGCATGAGGGGCGAGCCAGCGAAACTGGACAACCCGTCGGCGCTGTGGCTCAAAGCGGCCATGGCGTGGTGGAAGGTTGCTGCATAATCCTCTTTTTCCAGGGCTTCGAAGCCGTCCCACAGCGAAATCGACATACGGCCGAAGGCCAGGGCTGACATTGTCGGGGCCGGTAGCACGAGGCTGATCATGTCGAGAACCAGGCGCAGCGTCGACAGCCCGTACTCGCCGAGCAGCTCGCGGTTGCTGCGGCTGTTGGTATCGGCCTCGGCGATCATGGCGTGGACCTGGGCCTTGTAAAGGGCATCGAAGAGGTTGCCGTTGATCATTGGCCTTTGCACATATGGCCCGAGGCGGCCCTTGCGCACCAACTTGTCGAGCCGCTTGCCATCAGCCAGAGGCGCGCGCTGGATCAGGTACTTTCGCAAGGACGGCGTGCTGCGAAGGGTTCTGAGCAGCGCCCGGGTATCGGGGTATTCACGCCATGCGCGCCGGTCGGGTGCGTCCGGTGTATACAGCACCAGCGACGGGTGGTTGTCGCTCTCGGCATTGAGCAGCAGCACCCCTTGCAGCGTGTGCCCGTCGATGATCAGCTGGCGCACCGCGATACGATGCTCGTCGATGGTAGGGCGCCAATTGTTGTCGGGGTGGTCGGTGACGGCTTTGACCCAGCGATAGCCTCGCTCGTGGGTATCGTTCAGAAAGTGCCTGGCATAGCGGGCCTTGGCCGCCTCGGCGCGCATGCGGGCGCGGTTCATGTTGCCGTGGCATTGCATGCGCCAGCGTGCACCGGGAGACTCCAGCAGGTGGGTTCGCAGGTAGCGGATGTAGCCACTGCCGGCGTCAAGCTCGCGCACCAGGCGCTTTACCCCTTCTGCGGATATCGATTCCAGCGTGGAACCGTCTTCGTTGTGTATCCGGGCAGTCAGCCAGTAATCGACGTCGAACCAGCCGATGTTCAGCAGGGCCAGCTCGTCCAGGCGGTAGGTGGTGGTTACCAGTTCGATGGTGCCACCGACATGGCGACGGTTGGCAACAGCCACGTAACCTGAAGGTGCCAGCGGGTTGATCAGCGGGCCGGTGCGGTGTGCAAGCGTGACGGTTATGCAGACTTTTTCGGCAGGCAAGTCGATGGAAAATTCGCGCCGTAGCGCCTTGCCAAGGTGTTCGCGCACCCATGCCAGCAGGTGGTGGCGATTGCCGAACGCCTCCAGGGTCAAAAGGCCGGGTGCAGCAGCCTGGGTGATGGCCCCGGCGAGCTCCTGGATCGTTTGCATGATGTGCGTCAGGCTTTGCGTGGAGCTCTGGCGCAGCCAGGCGGGAAGGTGTTTTTCCAGCAGCAGCGCATAACGGGTGGACAACGCATATTGGCTGCCCATGAGATCGGTCAGTGACTGCTGTTTGGCAAGGGCGGTTTTCAGCGCCGGCAGATCCGGGTTCTGGTCAAGCGTCCAGGCGGCGTGCCAGGCGATGGTGAGCCGTTGATGCTGCGCGTCGATCACGTCAGTGGCCTGTTGTTCGACCAGGTCGCCGGTAAACCACTCGTAGCGCAGCCGGTCGGCACATCGGACCAGTTGCTGGTCCTGCAGGCGGGGTAGCAGTTGCAGCATTGGCCGGCTTTGCATGGGGTCGTCCAGGCGCTCGCACAGCTCTCTATGCAGTTCGGCCAGGTTGGCGAAGCCTTCAACGCCATGAGAAACGCTGCACAGCAGTGCCTGGCCTGTGGCTGTTGCAGGCTCGGCAACGGCCCCTTCCGGTGCGTCTGCCACCAATACCAGCACGCCGGGTAACGGCAACCGGCCATGGGGGCTTGAACGGTTGAATACCGGCCGATAAACCTGGGCCCGGTGGGCGTCTGGCAGGTGGTTGCGCTGCCAGGGTAGCGGCAGCTCCAGGGAGGTGCGCAGCAGGCTGATGTGGCTGTAGTCCAGGGTCTGGTCGGCGAGGCGCAGTTCCAGTTCGGCCAGAAGTTGCTCATGACGCAGTTCGCGCAGTTGCCGGACGCGGCTGCGGCCTGCTTCGACAGGGTCGTTCCAGAACGCTGCCAGGTCACCAAAAAAACGCTGACGCATGGCGGTCGGTTCCGTTTCGCCCGCCAGTTCGGGTTTGCCTTGCTCAAGGGCGATGAGTTGTTGATCGAGCGCTTCGAGGCGCTGCAAAGGTGTCATGGTATGGCTCCTTGGAAAATGGGAGCCAACCATGTCGTGGCAAAAGAGGGTGCGGGTATTACCCGGTTACTGCCGTGGACGAGGGTAGAAACCTTGCATGCCGAGAGCCGCCGACACCCCCAGGCCGAGCCAGGCCAGGCTGTCCCAGACCCCGTCCCCCAGCAAGGCGGCAAACAGCCCCACGGCAGTGAGCAGGGCCACGACCATCGGCCAGATGAAGATGCGCCAGGTCGGCTGTGACTTGTGGCTCATGCCCGCGCCTCCCGCTTCGTGCGTTGTTTGCCCCACCACAGGTACAAGCCGCTGCCGAGGACGATGATGGTCAGCACATCGAGTAGCGCCCACAGGATTTGCATTGGCCGGCCGCCGTAGTCGCCGAAGTGCAGTGGTTGCGACAGGCCCATGGCATCCATGTACCAGGGGCGTTCGCCGACGGCGGTCACCGCCAGTGTTCGCGCATCGATCAGCACGGGCGTGAGCAGGTGCGAGGTCAGGTGCGTGGCGCCCTTCATGAACACCGCATAGTGGTGCTCACTGGAAAAGCGTGTGCCGGGGAAGGCGATGAAGTCCGGGCGCATGCCGGGGGCGGCCTGTTCGGCGATGGTCAGCAGGTGGGTGGCCGGGGCGCGTTCGGTGAGCGGTGGGGCATCACGGTACGGGGCAACCATGGCGGCCAGGCTGTCGTTGCGCCAGGCGGCGATGACCAGGTCCGACAGCGCGCTGATGACGCCGGTCACGCCTACCGTCAGTGCCCAGGCCAAGGTGACCACGCCGATCAGGTTGTGCAGGTCGAGCCAGCGCAGGCGACGGGATTTGCCGTGGCGCACCGTGCCGAAGTCCAGGCGGCGCATGAACGGTGCATAGAGTACGGTGCCGGAGATGATCGCCACGACGAACAGCACGCCCATGAAGGCCAGCAGCAGCTTGCCGGGCAGGCCGGCGAACATGTCCACGTGCAGGCGCAGCATGGTCATCATGAAGCCGCCGTTGGCGGCGGGCATGGCCACGGCTTCACCGGTGCGGGCGTCGAGCATGAAGGTGTGCGACGAATTGGGTTCGGTGCCGGCGGTGGCGGCGGTTATGGCCACTACGCCGTTGGCTTCGTCCTCGTCGTAGCCGAAGTACTGCATGACCTCGCCGGGGCGGTGCTGCTCGGCCTTGATCACCAACTGCTGCAGGTCGAGGTGTGGCGTATCGGCCGGCATTTCCCGCAGTTCGGGGGCGTCGCCGAGCAGGTGTTCGAGTTCGTGGTGGAAGATCAGCGGCAGGCCGGTGACTGCCAGCAACAGCAGGAACAGGGTGCAGACCAGGCTGCTCCAGGTGTGGATCACCGACCAGCGGCGGATGGTTGGGCTTTTCATCACGGTACCGATTTTTGCCTGTTGGAAGCTGGGGCTGCTGCGCAGCCCTTTCGCGACACAAGGCCGCTCCTACAGGGGAGCACGTTTTCCTGTAGGAGCGGCCTTGTGTCGCGAAAGGGCCGCAAAGCGGCCCCCGTTCACTCAGAACTTGTAATTGACACTGGCCACCACGTTGCGCTCGTCGCCGTAGTAGCAGTAGTACCCGTCACAGGTAGACAAGTAGTCCTTGTTGAACAGGTTCTTCGCATCCACGGCCACGGTCACTCCCTTGAGAGTGCTGTTCAGGCGGCCCAGGTCGTAGTGCACCGATGCGTCGTAGACGGTGTAGGACCCCACATGGCCCCAATCGGTGTTAGTGGTATTACCGTAGGTGTCGCCCACGTAGCGCACGCCAACACCGACCCCAAACCCATCCAGTGGTCCGCTGTGCCAGGTGTAGTCAGCCCAGGCAGTGGCCTGGTTGCGCGGCACCTGCGCCATGCGCTTGCCTTTCTCGTCACTGGTGCCTTTGATGATTTCGCTGTCGTTGTAGGTGTACGAGCCCACCAGTTTGAGGTTCTCGGTCACATCCGAGGTAGCCTCCAGCTCCAGGCCTTTGACACGCACTTCGCCAACCTGGCGGGTTACACCACCCTCGGTCACCGACATGTTCTCCTGCGTCAGGTCGAACACAGCAGCGGTGAACAGGCTATTGCTGCCTGGAGGCTGGTACTTGATGCCCAGTTCGTATTGCTTGCCTTCGGTCGGTTTGAAGGCATCGGTGCTGTTGACGGTGGAGCCGGTGGCGGCCTGGAACGACTCGGCATAGGAGATGTAAGGCGTCAGGCCGTTATCGAATACATAGCTGAGTGCTGCGTTACCACTGAATTTCTTGTCGCGTTGGGTGTTGGTGGCGTCGCCTTTGTTGTGGAAGGTGGTGCCGGTGTGCACCCAGTCCTCACGGCCACCAAGGGTCAGGCGCCAGTTGTCCAGAGCCATCTGATCCTGGATATACAGGCCGGTCTGCTGGGTTTTCTGGTCGTAGTCGTACATGTCGAAGTACTGAACGTTCGAGAAATCCTGACCGTAGATTGGGTTGTGGATATTGCTCGGTGGCACACCAGCCGAGCCCCAGCGCCAGCGGGCATTGCTGTCCGAGCGCTGGTGGTCGAGACCCAGCAGCAGGGTATGGGCAACCTGGCCGGTCTGGAAGTCGGCCTGGAAGTTGTTGTCCAGGGCGAACTGGGAGATGTCCTCCTCGACGATACCGGCGGTGCGTTGCACGGTGCCATCGGCGCTGACAGCTTCGTCCGGGCCGGCTGGCCAGATCGAACCACCGGCGGTAATGCCCTTGAAGTCCAGTTCGTTACGCGCGTAGCGCAGGTTCTGACGGAACTGCCAGGTATCGTTCAGGCGGGTCTCGAACGCATAGCCCAGGTGGTAGTAGGTGCGGTCGTAGGACTCCCAATCCGGGTCGCCCAGGTTCTTGTGGTGCGAAATCTTGCCTGCGGGGCTATCCAGCTTGGTGCCTTGCAGTGGCAGGAACTGGCCGGTGATGCCGGTGTCATCGCGGGTGTACTGGCTGATGAAAGTCAGCTTGGTATCGTCGTTGATGTTCCAGGTCAGGCTGGGCGCGATGTTGTAGCGCTTGTCCGGGATGTGGTCTACCGGCGCACCGCTGTCACGTACGGTGCCGCTCACTCGGTACAGGAACTGGCCTGCATCGTCGAGCTTGCCGGTGCTGTCGAAGTTGATCTGCTTGTGGTTGTTGCTGCCAACCTGGGCTTCGACTTCGTGGCTGCTTTCCAATTGCGGCCGACGGCTGGTCATGTCCAGCAGGCCGCCTGGTGGAGTCTGGCCGTAGACCGAAGAAGCCGGGCCGCGCAGCACGGCGATGCGCTCCAGGTTCCAGGGTTCGATCTTTGGGGTGGCGTAGTTGCCCTTGGGCAATGGCAGGCCATCGAGGAACTGGGTAGGCTCAAAACCACGTACCAGCAACCAGTCGCTGCGCGAGTCGGAGCCATAGCCGCTGCTTTGCACGCCAGCGGTGTAGCGAAGGGCATCGTTCAGGCTGAGCACCGGCCGGTCTTCCATCTGCTGGCGGGTGATCACGCTTACCGAGCGGGGGAGTTCGGCGATGGCGGTGTCGGTCTTGGTGCCAGCTGCTGTCCGGGTCGCGGTGTAACCTTCTACCGGCCCCCAGGCGCTTTCATAGTTGGAAGTCGCATTGATCGCAGTCTCCGGCAACGCCAGTGTCCCTTCCGGCGTAGCCACCAGGCTGTAGCTGCCCACGCTGCTTTGCTGCAGCTGCAGGCCGGTGCCGCGCAGGGCGGCCTGCAGGGCACCAAGGCCATCGTACTGCCCGCTCACCGGGGCGGAGGTGCGGCCGCTGACCAGTGCCGGGTCGATGGCCAGGGCGATGCCGGCCTGGCTGGCGATCTGGTTGAGAGTGGTGGCCAGCGGGGCGCTGGGCAGGTCGTAGGCGCGCTGAGCGGATTGCTCGGCGGCGAACAGGGCAGGGCTGGCCAATGGCGCGGCCACGGCGATGGCCAAGGCCATCAGACTGGGGCGCAGGATACGATCAACAGCACGGGACATGCAGCGGCTCCTCGACGGATAAGTGCTTTCTGCTTCCTTGCCGAGCGAGATTTGAAAAGTGACAGGGCGAATCTGAAAAAAATTGAGAATTATTTGGAATTGGTTTTTGCCTGTACCGGCCCTTTCGCGGGTAAACCCGCTCCCACAGGGATCGCGGGGGCTTTGAGGCTGGTGCAATCCTGTGGGAGCGGGTTTACCCGCGAAGAGGCCGGTACAGGCCTACTTGGGAACGACGGTCACCCACCACGGCGTATGCCGCTCGACCTTCACCGGCAGTGCCGGCACCAGCGACGACAGTGCCAGGTCGGTGTCGGTCAGCGGGAAGCTGCCGGTCACCCGCAGGTCGGCGACTTGGTCGTCCACCCCGAGGTAACCGCTGCGGTACTGGCCGAGCGCGGCCAGCAGGTCAGCCAGGCGCACGTTGTCCACCACCAGCATGCCGCGGGTCCAGGCGTCGGCACCGGCTGGCACAGTGCCGATCCGGCCAAGGCCGTTGGCGTTCATCAGCACCTGCTGGCCTTCGCGCAGCACCTGTTCGTCACCGCTGTTCAGCGGCATGGCGGCGACCGAGGCCTGCAACACCTCCAGGCGCGTGCCGTCGTCCTCGCGGCGTACCAGGAAGCGCGTGCCCAATGGGCGCAGGCGGCCATCGTCGGTGCGCACCAGCAGCGGGCGCGGGTCCTGATGGCCGGTTTCGACCGAGATCTCGCCCTGGTGCAGCACGATTACCCGTTGCTCGCCGGCGTAGTCGATATCCACGGCAGTGTGGCTGTTCAGGCTCAGCAAGGTGCCGTCTTCCAGGCGCAGGGTACGCAGCTCGCCGGTGGCGGTACGCTGGTCGGCCAGCCAGTAGCTCGGTGCCAGCGATGGTGCGCCGACCCAGGCCAGCAGCGAGCCCAAAAGAAACATGCCGGCCAGCCCGCCGCCGACCTTGCCGATGCGTCGGCGCAGGCCGGCGCGCGATTGCAGCAGGGCCTGGCGTGCCGGGCCGGCAGCGGCGCTCACGCGCTGGTCCATGGCGCCGAGCTGGCGCCAGGCGCGGGCGTGCTCCTCGCTGGCGGCATGCCAGCGCATGAATTCGCTGCGCTCGTCGGGTGTGCCGCTGCCGTTGTCGAGGCTGAGTTTCCAGGCAATGGCGGCTTCCAGCACCCGGGACGAAACCGGTGCACTGCTCACGTCGGCTCCCCGTACAGGGCCACGTAGCACTGGCGCATGCCCTGGGCGATGTACTGGCGCACCCGCGACACCGAAACCCCCATGCGCTCGGCGATTTCGGCATGGCTCATACCGTCCAGGCGATTGTGCAGGAATGCTGCGCGGGCCTTGCTCGACAGCTTGCCGAGCAGGCGGTCGATGGCCTTGAGGTCCTCGAGGATCAGGTGCTGCACTTCCGGGGAAGGTTGTTCGGCTTCCGGCATCAGGGCCAGTTCGGCCAGGTAGGCCTGTTCCAGCGCGGCGCGGCGGAAGTGGTCGAACATCAGGCCCTTGGCCACGGCGGCCAGGAACGCGCGGGGTTCGCGGGGCGTATCCAGTTGCTCACGGCCGAGCAGGCGCACGAAGGTGTCCTGGCTCAGGTCTTCGGCACGTTGGCGGCAGGCCATGCTGCGTTGCAGCCAGGCGAGCAGCCAGCCGCGGTGGTCGCGGTACAGCGCACCGACCAGATCGGCGTGTGGGCTCTGTGCAGAAGACAAGCAGCGTCCCCCCGGAACGAATGCATTAACTAACGATAATTATTCGCGATTGTTGCAGAGGGGAGGGGGTGGGTGCAATGGACGCTTATCGGATGGCCATCATGGAAAAGGCAGGTGGCCAATCGCCGGCAAGCCAGCTCCCACAGGAAACGCGTTGATTCTGGAACTTGTGCAGTACCTGTGGGAGCTGGCTTGCCGGCGATTGGCCCTGTCAGGTCAATACAAATCTACAGGCCGTGGTTGTGCACCTTGCGCCTGCGCCACCCGCGCAAGCGCTGCTCCAGCTGCAGCGGGCTGTCCAGCTGCTGGCGGCGGGCCTGGCTGAACAGGATCAGCGCCAGCTCGGCGGTCACCAAGGCATCGGCGCTGGCATGATGGCGTTCCTCTACCTGCAGGCCAAACCGCGCCACCCAGTCATCCAGCCCGGCCTCGCGCAGCACTGTGTCGGGGTTGAGCATCGGTGCCAGTTCGGCAACATCCAGGAAGGGCGAGTGCAAGCGATAGCCGAGGCTTTCCTTCAGCGCACGGGCCAGCATGCGCTGGTCGAACGGCGCGTGGAATGCCAGCACCGGGCTATTGCCAATGAAGTCGAGCAGATCGAGCAAGGCCTCGGCCGGGTCACAACCGGCAGCCAGGGCACTCGGGCCCAGGCCATGGATCAGCACGCTGGCGTTGGTCTTCTGCAAAGGCCGGTGCAGGGTGCGTTCGAACTGCTGGGCAAAGTCGATGGCGCCATCTTCGATGGCCACGGCGCCAACCGACAGCACCTGGTCACGGTTGGGGTTCAGGCCGCTGGTCTCCAGGTCGAGCACCACCCAGCGCTGCTCGCGCAGGGTACACACCCCCAGGGGCGCGGCCTTGGGCAGCCGGGCCAGGCGCTGGCGCGTGGCATGGTCCAGTTCGGGCGCACTGGGGCGCAACCAGGCGAACAGGCTCATAGCTGGTACCGCAAGGCCAGGCTGCTTTGCAGGCGCTGGGCCTGGCGCAGGGACTCGCGCAGGATGCGCCGGTCCAGGTGGTTGAGGCTGTCCGGGTCCAGGCGGTTGGAGTAGGGCAGGTTGTCGCGGGTCTGGCGCTGGTGCTGCTGCATGCGGGTTTGCTGGATGAAGTGGTAGGCCTCTTCATACGCTGCGCCGTCCAGTGCCTCGATCACGCCCTTGGCCACCAGCTGGCGCAGGCGTTCCAGGGTATTGCAGGCACCGATGCCGTTGGCCAGGGCCAGCAGCCGGGCACCATCGACGAAGGGCGTCAGGCCCTGGACCTTGAGGTCGAGGGTGGCGGCCTTGTCGTTGCCCTGGCGGGTCAGCACGAACTCGCGCAGGCGGCCCACCGGCGGGCGCTGGCGCAGGGCGTTGTCAGCCATCATGCGCTGGAAGATGCGGTTGTCGGCCACCTGCTCGAGCAGACCCTGGCGCAGTTGCTCGCAACCTTGCTCGTCGCCCCACACCACGCGCAGGTCGAAATAGATGCTCGAGCCCAGCAGGTTCTCCGGGCTGGCTTCACGGACAAAACTGGCAAAACGCCGCGCCCACTCACTGCGCGACAGGCACAGCTCGGGGTTGCCGGCCATGACGTTGCCCTTGCACAGGGTGAAGCCGCACTGGGCCAGGCACTGGTTGATGTATTGCGCCAGCGGCAGCAGCCGTGCGCGGATGGCGTCGGCTTCGGCGCCGTCGGCGGCTTCGAAGAGGATGCCGTTGTCCTGGTCGGTGTGCAGGGTTTGTTCACGCCGCCCTTCGCTGCCAAAGCACAGCCAGCTGAACGGCACGCCCGGGTCACCGCGCTCGGCCAGCGCCAGTTCGATCACCCGGCACACGGTGTGGTCGTTGAGCAGGGTGATGATCTGGGTGATCTGCGTGGAGGACGCGCCATGGGCCAGCATGCGCTCGACCAGTTGGCTGATTTCGCCGCGCAGCGAGACCAGGGTATCCAGGCGTGGCGCATGGCGGATGGTGCGCGCCAGGTGCACCAGATCGACCCGTTGCAGGGAGAACAGGTCGCGCTCCGAAACCACACCGCACAGGCGTCGGTTTTCCACCAGGCATACGTGGGCGATATGCCGCTCGGTCATGGCCATGGCTGCGTCGAAGGCGCTGGCCTGGGGGCTGAGGTAGAACGGTTGGGCGGTCATGTGCCGCGCGATCGGCGCGCCCAGGTCGGCATCGGACGCAGCCACCACCTGGCGCAGGTCGCGCAGGGTGAAGATGCCGATGGGGTAGCGCTGCGGGTCGACCACCACGATGCTGCCGACCTGCTGCTCGTGCATCAGCCGCACGGCGTCGCGCAGGGGCGTGTCGGGGCTGCATACCACCGGGTGGCGCATGGCCAGTTCACCCAGTGGCGTGTTCAGCGAATACTGGGTGCCGAGGGTTTCCACTGCGCGCTGGCGTACCTGCTGGTTGACCTGGTCGAGCAGGCTGCTGACCCCGCGCAGGGCAAAATCCCGAAACACTTCCGACATCGAGAACACGCGGATGAACGCGGCCTTGTTCAGCTGCAGGCAGAAGGTGTCCTCACCGGCCAAGTGCTCGGTACGGGTCGCTCGCTCGCCGAGCAGGGCAGCCAGCGGGAAGCATTCGCCGCTGGTGATTTCGAAGGTGGTTTCCACACCAGGCTTGACCAGGTGCTGGCGCTCACCCACCACGCGACCCTGCTTGACGATGTAGAAGTGCTCGACCGGCCCGTCGGCAGGTTTGACGATGCTTTCGCCGCTGGCATAGAAGCGCAGCTGGCACTGCTCGACCAGGTAGGCCAGGTGGCTGTGTTCCATCTGGTTGAACGGCGGAAAACGCTGCAGGAACTGCAGGGTGCCCTGGATGTTCTGCAGCACTGCTGTCCTGCCCGCCTGGGTGTAGGCGTCCTTTTTGCTCATGAAACTGACCGTATCGCTATGCCGAACTATATATATCTATATATAGGTGCCGGCCATGTTGTTCTCTGCCTCCATGGTCGGCTTGCGGCGGGGTGGTGCCCATTGGACGTAAGTCTATGAGCGCCCCTGTCAAAGACCCGACGAAAGGCCAACCGGGTTACGCAAGTTCTGCGGTCCTAATGCTGAAGCGGAATTTTTTTGACGAGATGAGCATGCCTGAGCAACACGACATCCTGAGCGACGCCGAGCGCGAGGCATTGGCAGTCGTAAGTGCGCCTGTGGCAGCCAAGCCACTGGTGCTGGTGGTGGATGACAATGCAGTGAACCGTGAGGCGCTGATCCTGTACCTGAAAAGCCGGGGGATTGACTGTGTCGGAGCGGATGGGGCCGAGGAAGCCAGGCTATACCTGCACTACCAGCAACGGATTGGCTTGATGATTACGGATTTGCGCATGCAGCCCGAGGATGGCCTGGACCTGATCCGGCAGATTCGCGAGTCGGAACGGGCGGCGTTGTCGATCATCGTGGTGTCGGGCGACACCGATGTGAAAGAGGCGGTGGACGTGATGCACCTGGGGGTTGTGGATTTTCTGCTGAAGCCGGTCGATCTGGACAGGCTGCTGGAGCTGGTGAAGAAAGAACTGCAGATCGGTTAGCTGAGGAGCCTGTTCCGGCCTCATCGCCGGCAAGCCAGCTCCCACAGGGACCGCACAGCGTTTGAGGCCTGTGCAGTCCCTGTGGGAGCTGGCTTGCCGGCGATTGGGCCGCAAAGCGGCCCCCTGTCGCAGATGTCGCTTACAATCCGTTACGCGCCTTGAACTCGCGGCGACGGCGGTGCAGTACCGGCTCGGTATAGCCGTTCGGCTGCTTGCCACCTTCCACCACCAGCTCTACCGCAGCCTGGAACGCGACGTTGTCGTCGAAGTTCGGTGCCATCGGGCGATACAGAGCGTCGCCGGCGTTCTGCTGGTCGACCACCACGGCCATGCGCTTGAGGCTTTCCAGCACCTGCTCCTGGCTGACCACGCCATGGCGCAGCCAGTTGGCCAGCAGCTGGGCCGAAATGCGCAGGGTGGCGCGGTCTTCCATCAGGCCGACGTTGTTGATGTCTGGCACCTTCGAGCAACCCACACCCTGGTCGATCCAGCGCACCACGTAGCCGAGGATGCCCTGGGCGTTGTTGTCCAGTTCGTTGCGGATCTCTTCGGCCGACCAGTTGGTGTCGGCGGCCAGCGGGATGGAAAGGATATCGTCCACCGACGCCGGGGTGCGCGAAGCCAGTTCACGCTGACGCGCCTGTACGTCCACCTTGTGGTAGTGCAGGGCATGCAGGGTGGCGGCGGTCGGCGACGGCACCCAGGCGGTGTTGGCACCGGCCAGCGGGTGGGCGATCTTCTGCTCGAGCATGGCCGCCATCAGGTCGGGCATGGCCCACATGCCTTTGCCGATCTGCGCACGGCCTTGCAGGCCGGTGGCCAGGCCGACGTCGACGTTGTTGTTCTCGTAGGCACCGATCCACTTCTCGTTCTTCATGGCGCCCTTGCGCACCACGGCGCCGGCTTCCATCGAGGTGTGGATTTCATCGCCGGTGCGGTCGAGGAAGCCGGTGTTGATGAACACCACGCGCTCGGCTGCGGCCTTGATGCACGACTTGAGGTTGACCGTGGTACGGCGCTCCTCGTCCATGATGCCGACCTTGACGGTGTTACGCTTCATGCCCAGCAGGTCTTCGACCTGGCTGAAGATCTCGGCGGCGAAGGCTACTTCCTCCGGGCCGTGCATCTTCGGCTTGACGATGTACACGCTGCCGCTGCGGGTGTTCTTGCGGCTGGTGTTGCCATTGAGGTTGTGCAGGGCGATCAGGTTGGTGAACAGGCCGTCCTGGATGCCTTCGGGGATTTCGTTGCCTTGGGCGTCGAGGATCGCCGGGTTGGTCATCAGGTGGCCAACGTTGCGCACGAACAGCAGCGAACGGCCGTGCAGGGTCACGCTGCCGCCGTTGGGCGCGGCGTACTCGCGGTCCGGGTTCATGGTGCGGGTGAAGGTCTTGCCACCCTTGCTCACGCTTTCGGCCAGGTCGCCTTTCATCAGGCCCAGCCAGTTGCGGTAGACGATCACCTTGTCGTCGGCGTCGACGGCGGCAACCGAGTCTTCGCAGTCCATGATGGTGGTCAGCGCCGATTCCATCAGGATGTCTTTCACGCCGGCGGCGTCGGTGCTGCCGACCGGGGTGCTGGCATCGACCTGGATCTCGAAGTGCAGGCCGTTGTGCTTGAGCAGCACGGCAGTCGGCGCGGCGGCATCGCCATGGAAGCCGATCAGCTGGGCGTCGTCACGCAGGCCGCTGTTGCTGCCACCTTTCAGGGCAACTACCAGCTTGCCGCCTTCGATGCGGTAGCCGGTGGAGTCGACGTGCGAGCCGGCCGCCAGTGGCGCGGCTTCGTCGAGGAAGGCGCGGGCGAAGGCGATGACCTTGTCGCCACGTACCTTGTTGTAGCCTTGGCCTTTCTCGGCGCCGCCTTCATCGCTGATGGCATCGGTGCCATACAGCGCGTCGTACAGCGAACCCCAACGGGCGTTGGCGGCGTTCAGGGCGAAGCGGGCGTTCATCACCGGTACGACCAGCTGCGGGCCGGCCATGTGGGCGATTTCTTCGTCCACGTTCTGGGTGGTGGCCTGGAAATCGTCGGCTTGTGGCAGCAGGTAGCCGATTTCCTGGAGGAATGCTTTGTAGGCTACGGCGTCGTGGGCCTGGCCTTTGCGTGCCTGGTGCCAGGCGTCGATCTTGGCTTGCAGCTCGTCGCGCTTGGCGAGCAGGGCTTTGTTCTTTGGAGCGAGGTCATTGATGATCTTCTCTGCACCGGCCCAGAACTGCTCGGCGACGATGCCGGTCCCTGGGATGGCTTCGTTGTTCACGAAGTCGTACAGGACCTTGGCGACCTGAAGGCCACCGACTTGAACGTATCCAGTCATTGCTTGCCTCACTCTGCTCAGCTATTTCGCTCTTCTGTATTAAGCCTGTAGCGCTTCTCTAAACACGGCACCAGTGCATGCCCCCGAGTAAAGCCCCGAGCGCGGCTGGGTGCGGCCTGCCAGACCGGCTGGCAGACAGTGTGCGTATTTTCACAGGCGCCTTGGCAGACATCCAAACGACGTTTTGTAGTCCGCGCCACGGGATACTACATGAAGCAGTAGGCGGGGCAAAATCAGACTAAAAGCGCCGTTATGCGACCCGTTGGTCGCGTATGGTCACGCTGGGAGTGAGTATGTTCGCAAAAAACAGGTGGATTGTTCCAGATAAATCTTGAAACAGTACACGATTCGTTATGCGGATTGCCCTGCGGCAGGTTGCCGCGCCTTGCCTATACTGAGTCGATCCCCCGATTTTCTGCCGCACGGCGCGGTCCGACACGAGGAAGGGCTTGTGGATCATCTTGTACTGACTGTGATTGCCCCTGACAAGGCCGGCCAGGTCGAGCGCATTGCCCAGTGCATCGCCGACCACAGTGGCAACTGGCTGGAGAGCCGCATGTCGCGCATGGCCGGGCAGTTTGCCGGCATCCTGCGGGTGGCGGTGCCGGCGGAAAACTACGACGAGCTGGTGGCTTCGCTGCAGGGGTTGGTCCGATATGACATTCGCGTGCTGATTGCCGAGAGCGGCATCGAGCCGTCGTGTACCTGGAAGCCGATTGCCATGGAGCTGGTAGGTAATGACCGGCCGGGGATCGTGCGTGATATCACCCGCTTGCTGGCGGACCTGGGGGTGAACCTTGAGCGGTTTACCACTGAGGTGCGGCCGGCGCCCATGAGCAGCGAGCCGCTGTTCCATGCCGATGCCTTGCTGGCATTGCCGTTGACCCTGTCGCTGGAGGATTTGCAGCAGAAGCTGGAGAGCCTGGCGGACGACTTGATGGTGGAGTTGAAGCTGCGGCCGGAGGATTGATCCGAGATTGCCGGGGCCGCGTTGCGGCCTTTTCGCCGGCAAGCCAGCTCCCACCTCGACCGCATTGACCTCAAGCCATGCGCTATCCCTGTGGGAGCTGGCTTGCCGGCGAAAGGGCTGCAAAGCAGCCCCCTGCGGTTATCCCGATATCACGGGGAAGGCCCTGTGGATAACCTGGGGGTTCCCCTCTCCAGCCCAGACGGCGCGCGCCTTACACGGCTTTGATCAAAAAACACCCAAAAATCAGCAGCTTGTGCACAAAGCACGGGGACGAGGGTGTGGATAACCTTTGGAGATGTCTCTGCAGGCCACGAATCACAAGGCCGGCAGAGTTATGGTCATTTTTTGATCAGCTGCGCTTGCGCAAACTGACCCACGCATCGACGCTGTAAATCGCCAAACCTGCCCAGATGAACATGAACGCCATCAAGTTACTCGACGACAAGTGCTCATCGAACAGCAGTACCGCCTGCAGCAGCACCAGGGTCGGCGCCAGGTACTGCAGGAAGCCCAGCGTGGTGTACGGCAAGTGCCGCGCGGCAGCGTTGAAGCACACCAGCGGCACCAGTGTCACCGGCCCCGCAGCCATCAGCCACAACGCTTCGCTGCTGGTGTAGAACGCGCCCTGGGCACTTGTCGCCGCCGGGTGCAGCAACAGCCAGCCAAGGGCCAGCGGTACCAGCATCCAGGTTTCCACCACCAGGCCTGGCAGTGCCGCCACTGGTGCCTGTTTGCGAATCAGCCCATAGAAGCCGAAGCTCAGCGCCAGCACCAGCGATACCCACGGCAGGCTGCCCACCTGCCACACCTGCTGGGCCACACCCACGGCGGCCATGGCCACTGCCAGCCACTGCAGGCGCCGCAGGCGCTCGCCGAGAATCAGCATGCCCAGCAGCACATTGATCAGTGGGTTGATGTAGTAACCAAGGCTGGCCTCGAGCATGCGCCCGTTGTTCACCGACCATACGTAGGTCAGCCAGTTGCCGGCGATCAGCGCCCCGCTCAGGGCCAGGATGCCCAGCCGGCGCGGGTTGTCACGCAGTTCACGCCACCAGCCTGGGTGTTTCCATACCAGTAGCAGCAACGAGCCGAACAAAGCCGACCAGAGCACCCGGTGGACAATGATCTCCACCGCCGGGACGCTCTGGATTGCCTTGAAGTACAGGGGGAACAGCCCCCAGATGATGTAGGCGCTGAGGCCCAGTAGGTACCCGCGACGCGGGTTTGCAGCGTGCATGCAGAATCCTTGCTTAGGTAGCTAAATAAAGCGACGCCTATTGTAGACAGAGGCGGGCGTGCTTCTAGAACAATTTCAGCGGCGCTTCATCCAGTGCGGCCATTTGCTCGCGCAGGGCGAGAATCTGGTCTCCCCAGTAGCGTGGCTGGCCGAACCAGGGGAAGCTCGGCGGGAATGCCGGGTCGTCCCAGCGCCGCGCCAGCCAGGCGCTGTAGTGCAGCTGGCGCAGGGCGCGCAGGGGTTCGATCAGCGCCAGCTCGCGCGGGTCGAAGTCGTGGAACTCGTTGTAGCCGTCGATCAGTTCGGCCAGTTGCCCCAGGCGCTCCTCGCGGCTGCCGGCCAGCATCATCCACAGGTCCTGCACCGCCGGGCCCATGCGGCAGTCGTCGAGGTCGACCACGTGGTACACCTCGTCGCGGTGCATCAGGTTGCCGGGGTGCAGGTCGCCATGCAGGCGGATGAGCTGGTGCGGCGTGCGGGCATAGATGTCCTCCACCCGCTTGAGCAGGTCGCGAGCTACCGATTCGAACGCTGGCAGCAGTTCGCGGGGGACGAAGTCGCCTTCCAGCAGGGTATTCAGCGATGCATGGCCGAAGTTGTCCACAGCCAGCGCTTCGCGGTGCTCGAACGGTTTGCTGGCGCCCACGGCGTGCAGGCGGCCGAGCAACTGGCCGAGGCGGTAGAGCTGGTCGAGGTTGCCCGGCTCTGGCGCGTGGCCGCCGCGGCGGGGGAACAGGGTGAAGCGGAAGCCCTGGTGTTCGAACAGGGTGCGGTCGTCGTGCTGCAGCGGGGCGACCACCGGCACTTCGCAGTCGGCCAGTTCGGCGGTGAAGCTGTGCTCTTCGAGGATGGCCGCGTCGCTCCAGCGGCCTGGGCGGTAGAACTTGGCGATGAGCGGTTGCGCGCCCTCGATGCCCACCTGGTAGACGCGGTTTTCGTAGCTGTTCAGCGCCAGCACCCGGGCATCGCTGAGAAAGCCCAGGCTTTCCACGGCGTCCAGGACCAGGTCGGGGGTGAGGGTGTCGAAGGGGTGGGACATGGTGGCTCCGGGGGTAGGCGGCGTGGGGGCCATGGTAGCGCGTTATGCCTGTACCGGCCTCTTCGCGGGTAAACCCGCTCCCACAGGTGCATCGTTTCCCTGGCGGCCAGGCTATGCAGGAATCCCAAGCAATACATAAGAGGGATGAAATTGAACCCGCACCGAACTGCCTGCTGTCACCCGCTGGCCAGCCAACCAATCCGTCTCGGCAAACGCACACAACGTCTGCCCATTCCCCAACGCCAACCGGACCTCACCAGGCCCATCAGCCTCCGCTAGCACTTCCTCCACTGTCGCCCGCAGGCAGTTACTCCCCGCTTCGGCCTGTTCCTCGTCGGCCAGCAACCTCACCCACCCCGCCTTGAGCAGCGCCACTACCGTCGTCCCCAGCGTCAGCTCCAGCCGTGCGGTGCTGTCGTGGGTGATCAATGCCTCGATCTCCAACCCGCCACCCAACGCCAGGCTGACGCGATCATGCCGTCCCTCGCGGCGCAGGCCGCTGACCTGGCCCTGCAACTGGTTGCGCGCGCTGGTACGCAGCATCAGCCGGCCGAGCAGGTCGAGGTCGCTCGACTCCTCGGCCGCTTCGAGGATTTGCGCCTGAAGGGCCTGCAGCCTCTGATACAGGCGCAGCACCCGCTGGCCTTCTGGCGACAGACGGGCACCACCGCCGCCACGCCCGCCGGTACTGCGCTCGACGAGGGGCTGGCTGGCCAGGTTGTTGAGTTCGTCGATGGCGTCCCAGGCGGCCTTGTAGCTGATGCCCGCAGCCTTGGCGGCGCGGGTGATCGAACCTTCTTCGGCAATGTGCTGCAGCAGCGCGATGCGCTGGGGGCGGCGGGCGATGTGCTGGGTGAGGTGGGGGGGCAGGGACATGGGCATTCGGTCATTGTAAGTGGCAGCGAAGTGTAGCTTGTGTGGGAGCGGCCTTGTGTCGCGAAAGGGCTGCGTAGCAGCCCCAGCGATTTTTGCCGTGGCAGAGATCCTGGGGCTGCTACGCAGCCCTTTCGCGACACAAGGCCGCTCCCACACGTCATACATACCCCGGCTTGGGCGTGCGCGCCAGGCAATACACATCCACCCGCCGCGCACCGGCCTTGCGCAGCACTTGGGCAACCGCCTGCGCGGTCGCACCGGTGGTCAACACGTCATCGACAATGGCGACGTGTTTGCCCGTCAGCTTGCCCGTGACGGTAAACGCCAGGCGCAAGTTGCGTCGCCTGGCCTTGGCGTCCAGTTGTTGCTGCGCAGGTGTCTCCCGTGTGCGCAGCAGCAACCGCTCGTCGCAACGTACCCCCACCTGCGACGACAGCCAGCGCCCGAGCATCCCCGCCTGGTTGAACCCACGCTCCCGTAGTCGACGTCTGGCCAAGGGTACAGGCAACAACAGGTCGGGGCGCGGCAGCCCTTCGGTAAAGCGGTGCAGCAGCCCATGCGCGAGCAATTCGGCCATCAGGCGCCCCAAGGGCCACTGGCGGTTGTGCTTGAAACGGCTGATCAGCGTGTCCACCGGAAAGCCGAAATGCCACAGTGCAAGCACCTGCTCGAAGGCCGGTGCGCGGCGCTGGCACTGGGCGCAAGTCAGGCCGGCCATGGGCAACGGCAGGGCGCAGCGCAGGCAATGATCGCCCAGCCAGGGCAGTTCCTGCTCGCAGGCGACGCACAGCGGGTAGGCCTGCTCGGCAGGGTCATCGCACAGCAAACACGATTGGTTAATAAGTGAGCACTTGTAAACCAGTCTTTTCCAGTGTGGTTGACAGTTCATAGGCCTTCCATGACTATGCGAGCTATCCGTGATGCGCTGGCGGGCTTTCCTGTCCCGGCGCCTGCTTCAGCCTAAACAAGGAAACGCCAATGAGCGCCAGCACAACTGCAACAACACGTCACGACTGGTCCCTGGCCGAGGTCAAGGCGCTGTTCCAGCAACCATTCAATGACCTGCTGTTCCAGGCGCAGACCGTGCACCGGGCGCATTTCGACCCGAACCGCGTGCAGGTTTCGACCCTGCTGTCGATCAAGACCGGCGCCTGCCCGGAAGATTGCAAATATTGTCCACAGTCCGGCCACTACAACACCGGGCTGGAAAAACAGAAGCTGATGGAAGTGCAGAAGGTGCTGGAAGAAGCCGCCCGCGCCAAAGCCATCGGTTCTACCCGCTTCTGCATGGGCGCGGCGTGGAAGCACCCGTCGGCCAAAGACATGCCCTACGTGCTGGAGATGGTCAAAGGCGTCAAGGCCATGGGCCTGGAAACCTGCATGACCCTCGGCAAGCTCGACCAGGAGCAGACCAAGGCCCTGGCCCAGGCCGGCCTGGACTACTACAACCACAACCTCGATACCTCGCCGGAGTTCTACGGCAGCATCATCACCACCCGCACCTACAGCGAGCGCCTGCAGACCCTGGCCTACGTGCGCGATGCCGGGATGAAGATCTGCTCCGGCGGCATCCTCGGCATGGGTGAGTCGCTGGACGACCGCGCCGGCCTGCTGATCCAGCTGGCCAACCTGCCCGAGCACCCGGAATCGGTGCCGATCAACATGCTGGTCAAGGTGGCCGGCACGCCGCTGGCCGAGGAAGAGGACGTCGACCCGTTCGACTTCATCCGCATGCTGGCCGTGGCCCGTATCCTCATGCCCAAGTCGCACGTGCGCCTGTCCGCCGGCCGCGAGCAGATGAACGAGCAGATGCAGGCCCTGGCCTTCATGGCCGGCGCCAACTCGATCTTCTACGGCGAAAAACTGCTGACCACCGCCAACCCGCAGGCCGACAAGGACATGCAGCTGTTCGCACGCCTGGGCATCAAGCCCGAAGCGCGTGAAGAGCACGCCGACGAAGTGCACCAGGCGGCCATCGAGCAGGCGCTGGTCGAGCAGCGCAGCAGCGAGATGTTCTACAACGCCGCGACAGCCTGAAATGGCCTTCGACCTGGCGGCGCGCCTGGCCGAACGGCGCGCCGCAGACCTGTATCGGCAGCGGCCACTGCTGGAAAGCCCGCAGGGGCCGGAAGTGGTGGTCGATGGCCAGCGCTTGCTGGCCTTCTGCAGCAATGACTACCTGGGCCTGGCCAACCACCCCGAGGTGATTGCCGCCTGGCAGGCCGGCGCCGAGCGCTGGGGTGTCGGTGGCGGTGCCTCGCACCTGGTGATCGGCCACAGTACGCCGCACCACCAGGTGGAAGAGGCCTTGGCCGAACTCACCGGGCGCCCTCGTGCGCTGCTGTTCTCCACCGGCTACATGGCCAACCTGGGCGCCATCACCGCGCTGGTGGGGCAGGGCGACACGGTGCTGCAGGACCGCCTGAACCACGCTTCGCTGCTGGATGGTGGGTTGCTCAGCGGCGCCCGTTTCAACCGCTACCTGCACAACGACCCGGCCAGCCTGGCCAGCCGCCTGGACAAGGCCGTCGGCAATACCCTGGTAGTGACCGATGGCGTGTTCAGCATGGACGGCGACCTGGCCGACCTGCCGGCGCTGGCCGATGTCGCCCGCGCCCGCGGTGCCTGGCTGATGGTCGATGATGCCCATGGCCTGGGCACCCTCGGCACTCAGGGCGGCGGTATCGTCGAGCACTTCGGCCTGGGCGTTGAAGATGTGCCGGTGTTGATCGGTACGCTGGGCAAGGCCTGTGGTACCGCTGGCGCTTTTGTGGCCGGCAGCGAAGAGCTGATCGAGGCGCTGGTGCAGTTCGCCCGCCCGTACATCTACACCACCAGCCAGCCACCGGCGCTGGCCTGCGCCACCCTCAAGAGCCTGGAACTGCTGCGCCGCGAGGCCTGGCGCCGCGAGCACCTGGCCGCGCTGATCCGCCAGTTCCGTGAAGGCGCGCAGCAGATCGGCCTGGCATTGATGGACAGCCCGACGCCGATCCAGCCGATCGTCATCGGTGACAGCGCGCAGGCCCTGCGCCTGTCACGCATGTTGCGCGAGCGCGGCTTGCTGGTGACGGCCATCCGCCCGCCCACCGTGCCGGCGGGCAGCGCACGCCTGCGGGTGACATTGAGCGCCGCGCACAGCGAGGCGCAGGTGCAGCTATTGTTGAATGCATTGGCCGAGTGTTATCCACAGTTGGAGAGCGCCGATGCGTAATCGACTTGTTCTGTTGCCCGGCTGGGGCCTGGGCACTGCTTCTCTGGAGCCGCTGGCCGCCAGCCTGCGTGCCCAGGACGCTCGCCTGCAGGTAGAACTGATGCCCTTGCCGGAACTGGCCCACAGCGATGTGCAGGCCTGGGTCGACCACCTCGACCGCAAGCTGCCGAGCGATGTCTGGCTGGGCGGCTGGTCGTTAGGCGGCATGCTGGCCAGCGCGCTGGCGCACAAGCGCGGCGACCATTGCTGCGGCCTGCTGACCCTGGCCAGCAACCCCAGTTTCGTGGCTCGCCCCGACTGGCCCCACGGCATGGCCGAAGACACTTTCGGCACCTTCCTCGACGGCTGCCGCAGCCATACCCAGGTCACCCTGAAGCGCTTCCGTACCTTGTGCAGCGACGGTGCCCTGCAACCGCGCACCCTGCTGCGCCAGCTGGGTGTCGGCGTACCGGACACCGACCCGCTGTACCTGGCCACCGGCCTTGAGGTGCTGGCCAAGCTGGACACCCGCGAAGCATTGCAGGCCTACGGTGGCCCGCAGTTGCACCTGTTCGCCGGCAGCGATGCGCTGGTGCCGGCAGAGGCGGCAAAAGCGCTGAGCGAGCTGCTGCCCGATGTGGAAGTGGGCCTGGTCGAAGACAGTTCCCACGCGTTCCTGCTGGAGTACCCGCAGGAACTGGCGGCGGGCATCAAGAGTTTTCTGCATGAGAGTGGCGATGACTGACCTTTCCCGTCCGACCCTGCCCGGTGCGCTGCCCGACAAGCGCCAGGTAGCGGCCTCGTTCTCCCGCGCCGCAGCCAGTTACGACAGCGTGGCAGCCTTGCAGCGCGCGGTGGGTTCGAGCTTGCTGGAGCAGTTGCCGGAAGGCCTGCAGCCGTCGCGCTGGCTGGACCTGGGCAGCGGCACCGGCCATTTCAGCCGGGCGCTGGCCGAGCGTTTCACCCAGGCCAGCGGTGTGGCGGTGGATATCGCCGAGGGCATGTTGTGCCATGCCCGCAACGAACAGGGCGGGGCGCTCTATCACGTGGCCGGTGACGCCGAGCGTTTGCCGCTGCGTGATGCCAGCGTCGACCTGGTGTTCACCAGCCTGGCCGTGCAGTGGTGCGACCAGTTCGCCAGTGTGCTGGCAGAAGCGCTGCGAGTGCTGCGCCCGGGCGGCGTGCTGGCCTTCAGCAGCCTGTGTGTGGGTACCCTCGATGAACTGCGCGCCAGTTGGCAGGCGGTGGATGGCCTGGTGCATGTGAACCGCTTCCGCCGTTTCGAGGACTATCAGCGCCTGTGCGCAGCCAGCGGCTTCGAACAGCTTGGGCTGCAGCGCTGCCCGCACGTGCTGCACTACCCGGATGTACGCAGCCTGACCCATGAACTCAAGGCCCTCGGTGCCCACAACCTGAACCCTGGCCGACCTTCCGGGCTTACTGGTCGGGCACGCATGCAGGGCCTGCTGCAGGCTTATGAGGCATTTCGCCAGCCTGAGGGGCTGCCAGCCACCTATCAGGTGGTCTATGGTTTGTTGCGCAAGCCACAGGTGTAAGGGGAGCGAGATGAGCCAGGCCTATTTCATTGCCGGTACCGATACCGATGTTGGCAAGACCACCATCGCTGCCGGGCTGTTGCATGCGGCACGGTTGCAGGGCATGAGCACGCTGGGGGCCAAGCCGGTGGCCTCCGGTTGCACGATGACACCGAAAGGCTTGCGCAACAGTGACGCTCAGGCGCTGATCGATGAAAGCACGATCAAGCTGAACTACGAGCAGGTCAACCCGTTTGCCTTCGAACCGGCTATCGCACCCCATGTGGCAGCGCGCGAGGCGGGGGTAACGCTTGCCGTGCCGGAACTGTTGGCGGCGATGCGCAATGTGCTGCAACAAAATGCCGACTTCACCCTGATCGAGGGGGCCGGTGGCTGGCGCGTGCCGTTGTCGGGGCTGGAAAATCTTTCCGACCTTGCGGTGGCCCTGCGGTTGCCGGTGATTCTGGTGGTCGGTGTGCGGCTCGGCTGTATCAGCCATGCCTTGCTAAGTGCTGAGGCAATCGAGCGTGACGGGCTGCAATTGGCGGGATGGGTGGCGAACATCATCGAGCCGCGTACTTCGCGACTGGAAGAGAACCTGGCCAGTCTGGCCGAGCGTTTGCCAGCGCCATGTTTGGGGCGGGTGCCCAAATTGAAGCAGGCCAGTGCCGACATGGTGGCTGAACACCTTCAGCTGGATCTGCTGGATTAGCCGTTTCCAGGCTCGGCCCTTTCGCGGGTAAACCCGCTCCCACAGGATCTCCTCAGTTTTTGAGACTTGTGCAGTACCTGTGGGAGCGGGTTTACCCGCGAAGAGGCCGGTACAGGAATACCCAAGGCCTATCAAATGGCACCAGGCCATTAGGGATTTAAACGGGCCTTTTCACCCCTGGCCTGCTTTAATTGGGCCTGTTCGTCATCCAGCGTCAATGGAGTCCTGACATGGAAATCACCGGTAGCTCCGCCTACTATGCGGGCCTGAGCGCAATCCAGACCGGCCAGAACCGCGTCGATCAGGCCGCCAGCCAGATCGCCAGCACCACCGCCGAACGTAGCGCCACCAGCCAGTCCAGCGATTTTCAGGCCGAACGCCTGCGCGCGGTCGACCGCAGCCAGCAGATGGACCTGGCCACCAGCACCGTGCAGCTGGCCGTGGGCAAACTTGAAGTCGAACTTGGCGCAAAGGTCGCCAAGGCATCCGACGAAATGCTCGGCCGGATCATCGACACCTACGCCTGATACGGCGGCCTTTCCGAACCTAACGCTATCCCTGTGGGAGCGGGTTTACCCGCGAATGCGTCCGCCCGGACACCTCTGTTTTCCGGGCTGGCCCATTCGCGGGTAAACCCGCTCCCACAGGGGTACATATCATGGCTTGGCGCTTTTGCCATTTTTCGTGGCGTAAATGGCACCATAGTCCATCCTTGACATAAGGCGGAGCTAAACGTAAGTTTCAAACAACTGTTTGATCGACGGCCGCCAAGTGCGGGTCACCCCACAGAACTCACCTAGAGGTTCATCGCAATGCCTGATTACAAAGCCCCCTTGCGTGATATCCGCTTCGTTCGCGACGAGCTGCTCGGCTATGAGGCGCACTATCAGAGCCTGCCGGGTTGCCAGGACGCCACGCCCGACATGGTCGACGCGATCCTCGAAGAAGGCGCGAAGTTCTGTGAGCAGGTGCTGTCGCCGCTGAACCGCGTGGGTGACCAGGAAGGTTGCACCTGGAGCGAATCGGGCGTGAAAACCCCTACCGGCTTCAAAGAGGCCTACCAGCAGTTCGTCGAAGGCGGCTGGCCGAGCCTGGCGCATGACGTCGAGCACGGCGGCCAGGGCCTGCCGGAGTCGCTGGGCCTGGCCCTGAGCGAAATGGTCGGCGGTTCGAACTGGTCGTGGGGCATGTACCCGGGCCTGTCGCACGGCGCGATGAACACCATCTCTGCGCACGGCACCGCCGAGCAGCAGCACACCTACCTGACCAAGCTGGTATCCGGCGAGTGGACCGGCACCATGTGCCTGACCGAGCCGCACTGCGGTACCGACCTGGGCATGCTGCGCACCAAGGCCGAGCCACAGGCCGACGGCAGCTACAAGGTGTCGGGCACCAAGATCTTCATTTCGGCCGGTGAGCACGACATGGCCGACAACATTGTCCATATCGTCCTGGCCCGCCTGCCGGACGCACCGGCTGGCACCAAGGGCATCTCGCTGTTCATCGTGCCGAAGTTCCTGCCCAACGCCGAAGGCGGTGTGGGCGAGCGCAATGGCGTGAGCTGCGGCTCGATCGAACACAAGATGGGTATCCACGGCAACGCCACCTGCGTGATGAACTTCGACGGCGCTACCGGCTACCTGATCGGCCCGGCCAACAAAGGCCTGAACTGCATGTTCACCTTCATGAACACCGCTCGCCTGGGTACCGCGCTGCAAGGCCTGGCCCACGCCGAAGTAGCGTTCCAGGGTGGCCTGAAGTACGCCCGTGAGCGCCTGCAGATGCGTTCCCTGACCGGCCCGAAAGCACCGGACAAGGCTGCTGACCCGATCATCGTCCACCCGGACGTGCGTCGCATGCTGCTGACCATGAAGGCCTTCGCCGAAGGCAACCGCGCGATGGTGTACTTCACTGCCAAGCAGGTGGACATCGTCAAGTACAGCCAGGATGAAGAAGAGCGCAAGAAGGCCGATGCCCTGCTGGCGTTCCTGACCCCGATCGCCAAGGCGTTCATGACCGAGGTCGGCTTCGAAGCCGCCAACCACGGCGTGCAGATCTACGGTGGACACGGCTTCATCGCCGAATGGGGCATGGAGCAGAACGTGCGCGACAGCCGCATTTCCATGCTGTACGAAGGCACCACCGGCATTCAGGCCCTGGACCTGCTCGGCCGCAAGGTGCTGATGACCCAGGGCGAAGCGCTGAAGGGCTTCACCAAGATCGTGCACAAGTTCTGCCAGGCCCAGGAAGGCAACGAAGCGGTCAAGGAGTTCGTCGAACCGTTGGCGGCGCTGAACAAGGAATGGGGCGAGCTGACCATGAAAGTGGGTATGGCCGCCATGAAGGACCGCGAAGAAGTAGGTGCGGCCTCGGTCGATTACCTGATGTATTCCGGCTATGCCTGCCTGGCCTACTTCTGGGCCGACATCGCCCGCCTGGCGGCCGAGAAACTGGCTGCTGGCACCAGCGAAGAAGCGTTCTACACCGCCAAGCTGCAGACCGCGCGCTTCTACTTCCAGCGCATCCTGCCGCGTACCCGTACCCACGTGGCGACCATGCTGTCGGGTGCCAACAACCTGATGGCTATGGACGAAGAGCACTTCGGCCTGTCGTACTGATCCTGCCGCTGTAAACCAAACCCGCCTGCCCTCACCGGCAGGCGGGTTTTTACATTCTGGAAAGCTGAACGCTATCCCCTGTGGGAGCGGCCTTGCGTCGCGAAAGGGTTGCGTAGCAACCCCGGCAATTTCGGCTGTGATACAAAAAGCTGGGGCCGCTTCGCGCCCCTTTCGCGACGCAAGGCCGCTCCCACAATGATCGCGTGCACGCCGGAATTTCCTGTTCATTCCATCCGCATATTCAACTGTTCATGTGCACTGCCGATGAAGTAAGGGCACAATGCCACCATTGATCTGCCGGGTTGGAGATTACCCTTGTTTCGTTTTAACGCTGTTCGCGCGAGCCACTTCCTGCCTTCGCTGATTCTTTTGCTGGCAGGCCTCGCCGCGGCCTATGTGAGAGACCTCAGTGTCTTTTTCACATCGCTGTTCAACGTCCTGCCCACCTTGGTCCTGCTGCTGGGCGGAGCCTACTGTGCGGTGTACCGTCGTCAGCGCGAGCTGTTCCTGATGCTCACGGTGTACATCGCCTACTACCTGCTCGACACCCAGACCGACTTCTACCGTGACCATGGCCGCGTGCGCGAGGACGCGGCGGTGATCTTCCACCTGGTGTGCCTGCTGCTGCCCACCCTGTTCGGGCTGTATGGTGCCTGGCAGGAGCGCACCCACCTGCTGCAGGACCTGGTCGCCCGTGGCGCCGTGCTGTTTGCCGTGGGCAGCGTGGCAGTGGCCCTGGAGCAAAGCTACCCCGAAGCGCTGCTGACCTGGTTGGCGGAAATCCGCTGGCCAACCTTGCATGGCCAGTGGATGAGCCTGATCCAGATGGTCTACCCGCTGTTCCTCGGCGTATGCATCCTGCTGGTGGTGCAATACCTGCGTGCGCCACGGCCGCTGCACGCTGCGCAGGTGATGGGCCTGCTGGGCATCTTCTGGATGCTGCCGCAAACCTTCATCCTGCCGTTCACCCTGAACATCATGTGCAGCCAGGTAATGCTGATGATCGCCGCAGCGGTGGCGCACGAGGCCTACCAGATGGCCTTCCGCGACGAGCTGACCGGCCTGCCGGGGCGCCGTGCGCTGAACGAGCGCATGCAGCGCCTGGGGCGCAACTATGTGATCGCCATGACCGATGTCGACCACTTCAAGAAATTCAACGACACCCACGGCCACGACGTCGGCGACCAGGTGCTGCGCCTGGTTGCCAGCCGCCTGTCCAAGGTCACCGGGGGTGGCCGCGCCTACCGCTATGGCGGCGAGGAATTCGCCCTGGTGTTTGCCGGCAAGACCGCCGAGGAATGCGTGCCTCACGTGGAGGCTGTGCGCGAAGTGATCGCCAACTACGTGATGCACCTGCGCGACCAGCACAACCGCCCGCAGGACGATACCACCGGGCGCCAACGGCGGGCGGGCAGCAGTGGCGGCACGGTGTCGGTCACCATCAGCATCGGCGTGGCCGAGCGCCAGGCCGATCATCGTAACCCCGAAGCCGTGCTGAAATCCGCCGACCAGGCGCTGTACAGCGCCAAGGGCGCGGGGCGCAATTGTGTCATGGTGCATGGGCAACAATCGCAGCGAGGGGCAGTGCGCACGGCGTGACCAAAATAGACTGCACGGTCTAGTGATGACCCTATGTCTCGTAAAAGTTGTTCGGTTACACTGCCTGCAACCCAGTGTCGCGGTTCCCCGAGACCGCCCCGACCCGACTAGCGAGAGGTTGTCATGGCTGAATATAAAGCGCCCCTGCGCGACATGCGCTTCGTACTGAATGAAGTCTTCAACGTGGCCGAGCAGTGGGCGCAGCTGCCCGGGCTGGCCGAGGTTGTCGATGCCGACACGGCCATGGCGGTGCTGGAAGAAGCCGGCAAGGTCACTGCCAGATCCATTGCGCCGCTCAGCCGCGCCGCGGATGAAGAGGGCTGCCACTGGGACAACGGCGCAGTGCGCACACCGGCCGGTTTCATCGAGGCCTACAATACCTATGCCGAAGGCGGTTGGGTGGGCGTGGGCGGCGACCCGCTGTTCGGCGGCATGGGCATGCCCAAGGTCATCTCGGCCCAGGTCGAGGAAATGGTCAACGCCTCCAGCCTGTCCTTCGGCCTGTACCCGATGCTGACTGCCGGCGCCTGCCTGTCGATCAATGCCCACGCCAGTGAAGCGCTGAAGGAAAAGTACCTGCCGAACATGTACGCCGGCGTGTGGGCCGGTTCCATGTGCCTGACCGAGCCGCACGCCGGTACCGACCTGGGCATCATCCGCACCAAGGCCGAGCCCCAGGCCGACGGCAGCTACAAGGTCAGCGGTACCAAGATTTTCATCACCGGCGGCGAGCACGACCTGACCGAGAACATCATCCACCTGGTGCTGGCCAAGCTGCCGGACGCACCGGCGGGGCCGAAAGGCATTTCGCTGTTCCTGGTGCCGAAGTACCTGGTCAATGAAGACGGCAGCCTGGGGGCGCGCAACCCGGCCACCTGTGGCTCGATCGAGCACAAGATGGGCATCCAGGCCTCGGCCACTTGCGTGATGAACTTCGACGAAGCGGTCGGCTATATCGTCGGTGAGCCGAACAAGGGCCTGGCGGCCATGTTCACCATGATGAACTACGAGCGCCTGGGTGTTGGTATCCAGGGCCTGGCTTCGGCCGAGCGCTCCTACCAGAATGCCGTGGAGTACGCCCGCGACCGCCTGCAAAGCCGCGCCCCGACCGGGCCACAAGCCAAGGACAAGGCCGCTGACCCGATCATTGTCCACCCGGACGTGCGCCGCATGCTGCTGACCATGAAGGCGCTGATCGAGGGTGGCCGTGCCTTCTCCAGCTACGTGGCCATGCAGCTGGACAGTGCCAAGTACAGCGAAGACCCCGCCGTGCGCAAGCGCAGCGAAGAGCTGGTGGCACTGCTGACGCCGGTGGCCAAGGCTTTCCTAACCGACCTGGGCCTGGAGTGCGCGGTGCACGGCCAGCAGGTGTTCGGCGGGCATGGCTACATTCGCGAATGGGGGCAGGAGCAACTGGTGCGCGATGTGCGTATCACGCAGATCTACGAAGGCACCAACGGCATCCAGGCCCTCGACCTGATGGGGCGCAAGGTGGTGGCCAGTGGTGGGGCGTACTACCGGCTGTTCTCCGACGAGATTCGCCAGTTCATTGCCAGCGCGGATAGCGAGCTGGATGAATTTGCCAAGCCGTTGGCTGCCGGTCTCGATCAACTCGACGGGCTGACCGAGTGGGTGCTGGAACAGGCCAAGGGCAACCCGAACGAGATTGGCGCGGCTTCGGTCGAATACCTGCATGCCTTTGGTTATGTCGCCTATGCCTACATGTGGGCATTGATGGCGCGGGCGGCGAAGGCGGGTGAGGGGGATGCAGCGTTTTATTCGGGCAAGCTGGGTACGGCGCGGTTCTACTTTGCGCGGTTGCTGCCGCGGGTGGATTCGCTGGTGGCTTCGGTGAAGGCGGGGAGTGAGTCGTTGTACCTGCTGGATGCCGAGCAGTTCTGACATTTTTGGGGCTGCTACGCAGCCCTTTCGCCGGCAAGCCAGCTCCCACCTCGACCGCATTGGCTTCAAGTCATATGCAGTACCTGTGGGAGCTGGCTTGCCGGCGAAAGGGCCGGTACAGGCGACAGATTTGCCAAATTTGGGAATGAATCCCCTTTGTAAGCTTTTTCCTACACGACGCGGTGACTTTTCACCACTGTTCTCAGATTGGATCCACGGCTATTCTTTACCACATGGACGTTGCGCAGGAAGCGCAAAGGACAGATCACGGATGACGACGAAGGACCACCTGCCAGGATGGCGGGGCGATACGGATGTCACAGGGAAACAGTCTGGAAAACCCCGCTTCGGCGGGGTTTTCTTTGTGCGCGTGTTTTTCAGCCCAGCACATCCAGCGGTGATGCACCCAACAGGCGGGCGTCCGTCTCTTCCTCCAGCAGCGTGCGCAGCAGCTCCACAGAGGCCTGCTGGCGCTGGGCATCGCGGAACACCAAGCCAACCTTCAGCGGTACCCGCGGCTCGCTCAACGGCTTCCACAGCAGCCCCTGATCATCCTCGGCGGCCTCCTTGGCCCGCCCCGGCAGGATGGTGGCCAGCGCGGTATGGGCCAGGCTGTCGAGAATCCCCGCCATGTTGTTCATCTCTGCCTGCACCTGCGGCCGACGCCCCTGGCTGGCCAGCTGCGCCTGCCAGATCTGGCGGATCTGGAACTCCTCGCCCAGCATCAGCATGGGCAGCTCGGCGGCCTGGCGGATGGACACCTTCTTGAAGTCCTTCAGCGGGTGGGTAGCGGGGATGACCAGTTGCAGCTCATCTTCGTACAGCAACAGACCATGCAGCCCCGGCTGGCGTGGCGGCAGGTAGCTGATACCGATGTCCAGGCTGCCATTGAGCAAGCGCCGTTCGATCTCCAGCCCCGACAGTTCGTAGATCTGCACCACAAGGTGCGGCTGTGCCCTGCGCAGGCGTTCGAGCAGCTGCGGCACCAGACTCGGTCGCACGGTCTGCAGTACGCCGATGGCCAAAGTACGCAGCGACTGGCCCTTGAAGTTGCGCATGGCCTCGTGGGCTCGCTGCAGCCCGTCGAGCAGCGGCAGGGCGTGGTTGTACAGGGTGTGGGCGGCCAGAGTCGGCAGCAGCCGCTTGTTGCTGCGTTCGAACAGGCTCAGGTCGAGGCTGTGCTCCAGCTGGCGGATCTGCTGGGAAAGCGCTGGCTGGGACAGCGACAGGCGCTCGGCGGCGCGGCCCACGTGGCCTTCTTCATACACCGCGACGAAATAACGCAGTTGGCGGAAATCCATAAGTGACACTTATCGAAAATGCTGGAAAAACGAAATGGTCGAAAACCCTCGCGAGGCCTAGTCTATCGCCGTATTCCAACGGGTTACAGCGATGAATCGATCGATTGTTACCCCGGATGAAAAACACTTTTGATAGGCAAGGCAAAATATCGAGTGCCGGCACCCAGACCGCACCGTGGCCGCCCCTGTCGTGATTGGTTGGAGCCCTGATGAACCTGTTCAACCTGCGCCGCCCGGCCCCTGCCGCCGTCGCCGAGCCCAAGCGTGCGCCGGTGATCGTGCCGGAAGCGCCGCAGCTGTCGCGTGAGCGCCTGATGCCCAGCACCGAACGCGCAGCGCAGGTGTTCGTGCGTGGCCAGGGCTCCTGGTTGTGGGACAACGAAGGGCATGCCTACCTGGACTTCACCCAGGGTGGTGCAGTCAACAGCCTGGGCCACAGCCCCAGTGTGCTGGTGAAGGCACTGGGCAACCAGGCCCAGGCGCTGATCAACCCGGGCTCGGGCTTCCACAGCCGTGGCCTGCTGGGGCTGGTCAACCGCCTGTGCCAGAGCACCGGCAGCGACCAGGCCTACCTGCTCAACAGCGGTGCCGAGGCCTGCGAAGGTGCGATCAAGCTGGCGCGCAAGTGGGGCCAACTGCACCGCAACGGCGCCTATCACATCATTACCGCCAGCCAGGCCTGCCATGGCCGCAGCCTGGGCGCGTTGTCGGCGTCCGACCCGCTGCCATGCAACCGCTGCGAGCCGGGCCTGCCGGGCTTCAGCAAGGTGCCGTTCAACGACCTGGCGGCGCTGCACGCCGAGGTGGACTCGCGCACCGTGGCGATCATGCTCGAGCCGATCCAGGGCGAGGCAGGTGTCATCCCGGCCACGCAGGAATACCTCAAGGGTGTGGAAACGCTGTGCCGCGAACTGGGCATCCTGCTGATCCTCGACGAGGTGCAGACTGGCATCGGCCGCTGTGGCGCGCTGCTGGCCGAGGAAACCTACGGCGTGCGCGCCGACATCATCACCCTGGGCAAGGGCCTGGGCGGTGGCGTGCCGCTGGCGGCCTTGCTGGCCCGGGGCACGGCGTGCTGCGCCGAGCCTGGCGAACTGGAAGGCAGCCACCATGGCAACGCGCTGATGTGCGCCGCCGGCCTGGCCGTGCTGGATACCGTGCTGGAGCCTGGCTTCTTCGTCCACGTGCAGGACAACGGCCGCCACCTGCGTGAAGGCCTGAGCCGGCTGGCCGGGCGTTATGGCCAGGGCGAAGTGCGCGGGCAAGGCCTGCTGTGGGCCCTGCAGATGAAAGAAAACCTGGCCCGCGAGCTGGTGGCGGCAGCCCTGCACGAAGGCCTGTTGCTCAACGCACCGCAGGCGGATGTGGTGCGTTTTTCACCAGCGCTGACCGTGAGCAAGGGCAACATCGACGAAATGCTGCTGCGCCTGGCCCGTGCCTTCGCCCGCCTGCACGCCCAGCAGCAGGCCCGCCGCGAAATGCCAGCCTAGCGGCCTGGTGACATCGAGAATTCTACGAACCGTCTGGCGTTCCTGCGCATCGCCCTTGGCCTGTTTCATTCGGCCCGGGGCGTTTTTTTTGCCTGTTGAACCTCTGTGGCGGGCGGCTAGTCTCTGATGTAACCCCTTCAGGAGAGACTCGCATGGACTTTATACGCATCATCATCGCCATCATCCTGCCACCGCTGGGCGTGTTCCTGCAGGTGGGGTTTGGCGGGGCGTTCTGGCTGAATATCTTGCTGACCTTGCTGGGGTATATTCCGGGGATCGTGCATGCGGTGTATATCATCGCCAAGCGTTAGCCTAACAGGGCCTCATCGCCGGCAAGCCGGGCTCCCACAGGACTGCGCAACGCTCAAGGCCTGTGTAATACCTGTGGGAGCTGGCTTGCCGGCGATTGGGCTGCAAAGTAGCCCCAAGATGCTCAGCCCCCCAACACCCGGCAATAGAATTTCCATTCTTCTTCCAGCGCATGCGCCAGGTTCTCCGCCTTGCGGAACCCATGACGCTCCCCCGCATAGAAGTGCCCTTCGGCTTCTATCCCGTTAGCCTGCAGCGCCGCCAGCATCGACCGCGTCTGCTCCGGCACCACCACCGCATCCAGTTCGCCCTGGAAGAAAATCACCGGTACCTTGATCTGCCCCGCATGCAGCAGCGGCGTACGCTGGCGATAGCGCTCGGCATCCTGCAGCGGGTCGCCGATCAGCCAGTCCAGGTAGTCCCCTTCGAACTTGTGGGTGGCCCGGCCCAGGGCAACCGGGTCGCTGACCCCGTACAGGCTGGCGCCAGCGCGGAACACATCATGGAACGCCAGGGCGCACAGGGTGGTGTAGCCGCCCGCGCTACCGCCGCGGATGAACGCCTTGCGGCTGTCGATCAGCCCACGTCCGGCCAGGTATTCCACCGCCGCGCAAGCATCGGCCACATCGCTCTCGCCCCAGCGCAGATGCAAGGCCTGGCGGTATTCACGGCCATAGCCGGTGCTGCCCCGGTAGTTCAGGTCAGCGACGGCGAAGCCGCGTTGGGTCCAGTACTGGATGCGCGGGTCGAGCACGGGATAACAGGCCGAAGTCGGCCCGCCGTGGATGAACACCACCAGCGGCGCGGCCCCTTGTGAGCGGGCTGCTGGGTAGAAGAAGCCATGGGCGCGGTGGCCGTCACTGCCGTAGTGGATCGATTGCGGCAGGCTGATATGCCTTGCCGGCAGCACTTCGGCGCCACCAGCCAATACGTTGACCTCGTGGTTGCTGCGGGTGATGGCGATGACCGCCGGCGGGCTGATCGGCGAGGCGGCAATGGCATACAGGTGTTCGGCATCCATGGCCAGGCTGCGAAAGCGCGTGTAGGCGCTGGCGAAACGCTCCAGGCTACCATCGGCAGTACGCAGCCCCAGTTGCCCGAAGCCGTCTTCGAACCAGCTGGCCAGATAGCTTTGTGGCCCCAGCGCCAACCAGGTACCGGCGCCCAGTTGCCAGGGTGCCGCAGCGTGGTCCGCGGGCTCGGCAGGCAGGGCCTGCCAGCAGCCATCGACCTCGCCCCAGGGTTGCCAGAAGCCATTGCGGTCGGACAGGCAGTAGAGTCGGCCTTCGCTATCGAAGCGCGGCTGCTGCAGCGATTCGTCAGCGCCGGCCACACATTGCGCGGGCCCCCAGTGGCCACTTGCATCACGTGTGCGGCACATCAGCCTGGTGACGGTCCAGGGTTGTGCCGGGCGGTCCCATTCGACCCACGCCAAGCGCTGGCTGTCGGTACTCACCGTGGGCGAGGCATAGAAGTCGGCACCCTCGGCGAGCACTTCGCGGGCTTGTTCACCCAGGGCGACCAGGCGATGCTCGACCCGTTCGCCATGCTGCTCCTCGACCGCCAGCACCAGGCCGTCGTGCCACTGCACATCGCCATAGCGGCAGCTGGCATCATCGGTCAGGGCGCGCGGTACCGCGCCTTCCAGGGCCTGGGTATAGACCTGCTGGTCCTTTTCGTTGACGAACAGTAGCCCGTCACCACCCAGGCAAAAACTGCCACCGCCGTATTCGTACACCCGGCTACGCACGCTGAAGCCATCGGGGGTCAGGCAGCGGGCCTGCTGGTGCTGCCAGTGCCAGATGCGACAGGCACCATCGGCCGGGCGAAACTCGTTCCAGAACAGCCCCGCGGCGCTGACCTTGAGTTCGGCGAAGTCGGTGCCGGCGGCAACTGCCTGGGCCGCGCTGAACTCAGCCGCGGACGATGACACGGGAGTTTCGTTCATTGCGGAAGGTCATCTCTTCAATGGTGAGCTGGGCGCTTTCCGCCTCCTCGCGGGCCTTGAGGATGATGCCGTGGTCGGCCGACTTGGCGCACACCGGGTCGGCGCTGCTGGCATCGCCGGTGAGCATGAAGGCCTGGCAGCGGCAGCCGCCGAAGTCTTTTTCCTTCTCGTCGCAGGAACGGCAGGGTTCGGGCATCCACTCATAGCCGCGGAAGCGGTTGAAGCCGAACGAGTCGTACCAGATGTGGTGCAGGTCGTGGTCGCGCACGTTGGGGAACTGCACCGGCAACTGGCGCGCGCCATGGCAGGGCAGGGCGGTGCCGTCCGGAGTGATGGTGAGGAACAGGCTGCCCCAGCCATTCATGCAGGCCTTGGGGCGCTCCTCGTAGTAGTCCGGGGTGACGAAGATCAGCTTGCACGGGTTGCCCTCGGCCTTGAGCTTGTCCCGGTACTCGTTGGTGATGCGTTCGGCCCGTTCCAGCTGCGCGCGGGTCGGCAGCAGGCCCAGCCGGTTGAGGTGGGCCCAGCCGTAGAACTGGCAGGTGGCAAGCTCGACGAAGTCGGCTTCCAGGGCGATGCACAGCTCGATGATGCGGTCGATCTTGTCGATGTTGTGCCGGTGGGTGACGAAGTTGAGCACCATCGGGTAGCCATGGGCCTTCACCGCACGGGCCATTTCCAGCTTTTGCGCAAAGGCCTTCTTCGAGCCGGCCAGCAGGTTGTTGACCTGCTCGTCGCTGGCCTGGAAGCTGATCTGGATATGGTCCAGGCCGGCCTTCTTGAAGTCGGCGATGCGCGCTTCGGTCAGGCCGATGCCCGAGGTGATCAGGTTGGTGTAGTAGCCCAGCCGGCGGGCCTCGCCGATCAGTTCGGCGAGGTCCTGGCGTACCAGCGGTTCTCCGCCGGAAAAGCCGATTTGCGCGGCACCCATTTCCCGGGCTTCGGCCATCACCTTGAACCACTGCGCGGTGCTCAGCTCCTGGCCCTGGGCTGCGAAGTCCAGCGGGTTGGAGCAGTACGGGCACTGCAGCGGGCAGCGGTAGGTCAGCTCGGCCAGCAGCCACAGCGGCAGGCCGACTGCGGGCGTGGGCGATAACTCAGGCGAGGACGATCCAGTGTTCGGCACGGGCCACCTCCATGAACTGCTCGATGTCATCGGCCACTTCCGGGACACCGGGGAACTGTTGTTCGAGTTCGCTGATGATCGCGGCAACGTCGCGTTGGCCGTCGATCAGACCACCGATCAGGGCCGCGCTGTCGTTGAGCTTGATCATGCCCTCGGGGTACAGCAGCACATGGCCCTTTTGCGCCGGCTCGTACTGGAAGCGGTAGCCGGGGCGCCAGTTCGGCACTTGATTACGGTCGAAACTCATAGGGTGATCCCTTTGTGCCACACCCGTTCCTGGGTGACGGAGTGATAGGGCGGGCGGTTCAGCTCGTAGGCCATGCTCATGGCGTCGAGCATGCTCCAGAGAATATCCAGCTTGAACTGCAGTATCTCCAGCATACGCTCCTGGCCCGCGCGGGTGGTGTAGTGCTGCAAGGTAATCGCCAGGCCGTGCTCCACGTCACGCCGGGCCTGGCCCAGGCGGGTGCGGAAGTATTCGTAGCCGGCCGGGTCGATCCACGGGTAGTGCTGCGGCCAGCTGTCCAGGCGCGACTGGTGGATCTGCGGGGCGAACAGTTCGGTCAACGAGCTGCTGGCCGCTTCCTGCCAACTGGCCCGGCGGGCGAAGTTGACGTAGGCGTCCACGGCAAAGCGCACACCGGGCAGTACCAGCTCCTGGGAGCGCAGCTGGTCCGGGGCCAGGCCCACGGCCTGGCCCAGGCGCAGCCAGGCTTCGATACCACCGTCCTCGCCGGGCGCGCCATCGTGGTCGAGCAGGCGCTGGATCCACTCGCGGCGTACTTCGCGGTCCGGGCAGTTGGCCAGGATCGCGGCATCCTTCATCGGGATGTTGACCTGGTAGTAGAAGCGGTTGGCCACCCAGCCCTGGATCTGTTCGCGGGTGGCGCGACCCTGGTACATCGCCACGTGGTACGGGTGATGAATGTGATAGTAGGCGCCCTTGGCGCGCAGGGCCTGCTCGAATTCGGCAGGGGACATTGGCAGTGCGTCGCTCATTCGGCTGGCTCCTGTATAGCTGAGTCTCGGCGCGATCCCTGTGGGAGCGGGTTTACCCGCGAACACCGGCGAAGCCGGTGCCATACACTGTGTGGGATTCTTCGCGGGTGAACCCGCTCCCACAGGGCCTGTGTTGCTTGTGCAATCTGGCTGTTACAACTCGACACTCATGCCATCAAAGGCCACTTCCACACCCCGGCGCAGCACTTCGGCACGCTCGGGCGAGTCTTCGTCGAGAATCGGGTTGGTGTTGTTGATGTGGATAAGTACCTTGCGCTGGCGCGGGAAGCCATCCAGTACCTCCAGCATGCCGCCTGGGCCGTTCTGCGCCAGGTGGCCCATCTCGCGGCCGGTGCGGGTGCCCACGCCACGGCGCTGCATTTCATCATCTTCCCACAGGGTGCCGTCGACCAGCAGGCAGTCGGCGCCGTGCATCATCGTCAGCAGCTTGTCGTCCACCTGGCCCAGGCCCGGGGCGTAGAACAGCTTGCCGCCGGTGCGGGTGTCCTCGACCAGCAGGCCAAGGTTGTCGCCCGGGTGCGGGTCGAAGCGGTGCGGCGAGTAGGGCGGCGCGGCGCTGCGCAGGGGGAACGGGGTGAAGCGCAGGTTGGGGCAGGCGTCGATGATGAAGCTGCCTTCCAGCTCGATGCGGTTCCACTGCAGGCCGCCGTTCCAGTGGCTGAGCATGTTGAACAGCGGGAAGCCGGTGGTCAGGTCCTGGTGGACCATATCGGTGCACCACACCTGGTGCGGGCAGCCTTCGCGCAGGCTGAGCAGGCCGGTGGTGTGGTCGATCTGGCTGTCCAGCAGGATGATGGCGTTGATGCCGGTGTCGCGTAGGGCGCGGGCCGGCTGCATCGGCGCAAAGGCCTGGAGCTGGGCGCGAATGTCGGGCGAGGCATTGCACAGCACCCAGTGCACGCCGTCGTCGGACAGGGCGATGGACGACTGAGTGCGTGGCGTGGCCCGCAGGGTGCCGTCACGCAAGCCCTTGCAGTTGACGCAGTTGCAGTTCCACTGTGGGAACCCGCCGCCGGCGGCGGAACCGAGAACCTGGATGTACATGGCCACTCTCTCTGCAGAAACCGTAGCGAAAAAACGAAAACGCCCCGGCAGGCCGAGGCGTTGAACCGTAAGCCGGGCTTAGCGGTTGGCGAAGTACATGGTGACTTCGAAGCCGATGCGCAGATCAGTGTATGCAGGTTTGGTCCACATGGAATTACTCCTTCCGGATGAGGGGGTGGGTTTGTCAGCTACTACTTGGGTACCGCCATTGGCTGGAGGTTCCCATGGCTGGGATTGCGCTATCTTACAAGAAAAATTTGTACCGAAAGGTTAATTATTCGAAAACTCCGTTGCGGTTTTCGTAACAATCATGGGGTTGTACCCAGCCAGGAAGCATCTGGTGCGGCAGCGTTGGCAAGGCATAGCCAAGTGGAGCCTGTATCGAGCAAGTGGCTCAGCAGATGGTCCAGATCCGTCTGCCGCGTTTTCAGGATAGACCTGCGCAGCGCATCCAGCTTGCCGGGTTGTGTGGCCAGGAATGTCTGCCACGCCCATTCGGCGACTTCGGCGTTGCCCATCGCCGGTTCATCGAATTGCCCGGCCAGGGCCTGACGAGCGGCAGGGGCCAGGGTGACGCCCTCGCGCAGCAAGGTGAGCAGGTGGTCGAGGATCTGTACCTGGCTGGCATGAGGCGACTGGACCCCGAACAGCAGGCCGCCGACCCCCTCGACCTGACGAAAGGTACTGAATACCGCATAGCCGAGTTGCAATTCTACCCGCAGCCGTTGGTAAACCGGCCCTTGCAGCAAATGGGCGAGCAGGCGGCCAGCGGCTTCCATGGCCGCCGGCAGTGGGCAGAACAGCAGCAGGGCATGCTCACTGCCAGGTACTTCGGCATGTTGCCAACGGTGGTTGGCCCAGGCGGGCAGAGGGCCAGGCGCCGAGCCTTGGCCAGGGCAGTGCTGCAGCACGGTGCCCAATGCGTTCAGGGCGGCATCGTCGAAGCCGGCAGCCAGGCCGTGCCAGCGTGCTTGCTGCCACAGGCTGTCGAGATGCGTCTGTGCCAGGGGGCAGGCCGGAGCAGGTGCAGGCTCGGCGTCCAACACGGCGTCGGGCAGCTGCTTGAGCAGGGCCCGGATGGGGATCAGTGCCGGAGGCTGCGTCGAACTCGGCAGCCAGCTTCCTGCCGGGGGCTTGAGCATCAGTGCCAAGGCCTGTTCCACAGTGCGCAATACCGCTGTCGGCAGCCCGGCGCAGCGCAGTTGCCAATATTCGCCAGCGGTACTGAACTGCAGCTGCACCGATACGCGCTCGCAGCGCTCCTGCAGGGGGTGCAAGGCGCGTTCGAGCAGCGCATGCAGGCGCTGGCGCAAGGGGGACGGGACATGCCAGCGCAGGTACAGCGCCGCGTACTGACGAGCGCCAGGCAGCTGGTCGCTGACTTTCAGTGCCGCTGGCAACGGGTGCGACCTGGCATCAGGCAAGTCGGCCAGGAGCAAGGGATCGACGGCAGGCAGTTGCCAGTGCCCATGTTCGCGGCCCGGCAGGCCTTCCAGCAGGGCGCGAAGGGCCTGCAAGCCTTGTGTGTCCAAACCGCTGAACGGCTGGCCGGCGCTGTCTCGGCGGGCCAGCTCAAGCGCGCTGGCGCTGTGTTCGCGGCTTTGCTGCAGCAGTTCGAACTCGGCACTCAAATGCTCAGGGGCGGCCTGGCGGATGAAGCCGAACCAGCCCTGCAACAGGGCATCGGCTTCCTCTGGGCAGGCGTCCTCGCTCAGCTTCAGATCAATGTGCCACAGCAACTGCCCAGCGAAGGCATACAGCGCCTCGGCCTTGAAGCCTTGCAGCCAGCCACGCTGGCGAAGCGCGTGCAGCCAGGTGCCCGGGCGGCTATCGCCGAGGCAGGCGATCAGCAACTCAAGGGCCTGGTCGGCACCTGCCGGCAGGTTTTCGTGGCTGAACAACAGGTGCGTGTCGGTCGTCGATAAAGGCGGTGGCAGAGCTTGTGGCACCCGTTCACCCGTTGCGAACAGCTTGGCGTGCTGCCGGCCCAGCAATTCCAGTTCATCCAGCGATTGCGGGCCGCACAGGCTCAGGGTGACCTGGCCGCCTTGGTAGAAGCGCTGGTGAAATCCACCGAGCGCTTGCTGGAAGGCAGGATCCTGGAAGGCCAGGGTGTGCCGGTTACCGGCATGAAAAGCGCCCAATGGATGGCCGGGCGCTGCCGATTGCAGTAAGGCGAACTGCTGCTGTGCCTGAGGGTTGCGCGACCAGGCAATGAACTCGGCATGGATTACTTCGCGTTCGCGGCGTTGGCGCTCGATGCCCAGGTCTGGTTCGGCCAACATCTGGCACAGGCGCTCCAGCCCCCCGGCCAGGGCGCTGGGTGGGACCTCGAAGAAGAAGTCGGTGGTGCGTTCGCGGGTGCTGGCGTTGACCTGGCCGCCGAGGGCCTGCACGTAGCGCATCAGGCCGTCGTCCAGAGGGAAGCACGAGGTGCCGAGGAAGAACAGGTGCTCCAGAAAGTGGGCCAGGCCGGGCCAATTGGTCGGCGCGTCGTGGCTACCCGCGTGCACCCGCAGGGCCGCGGCCGAGCGCTTCAGGCGCGGGGCGTGGCGCAGGGTCAGCTGCAGGCCGTTGGCGAGGGTGAGGTGGCGGGTGGCGTCAGGCATGGGGGCTCCGGTAACTGCTGTCCATGCTAACCCATTTGTTTGCAGGCCCGGCCTCTTCGCGGGTAAACCCGCTCCCACAGGCACTGCACAGCTTTCAGGCCTGTGATTTACCCTGTGGGAGCGGGTTTACCCGCGAATGGGCCGCACAGCGGCCCCTGTCAGCCTTTACGCAGATGCAGCTCCTGGCGCAGATCGCTCAGGTAAGGAAACGCCCCCCGCCCCTGCACCACCCGCTCATGCTCCAGCTCCGCCAGCAACTGGCATTCGTCCCGCCCGGCCATGGCCAGCAGGCTGCCATCTGGGCCGATGATGCTGCTCTGCCCGCAATACTGGATCTCGCCTTCCGAGCCGCAGTAGTTGGCATACACCAGGTAGCACTGGTTCTCCTGCGCCCGCGCCCTCACGGTCACCTGGCAGATGAAGTCGTACGGCGACATGTTCGCCGTCGGCACCAGGATCAGCTCGGCGCCGTCCAGCGCCAGGCGCCGGGCATTCTCCGGGAACTCGATGTCGTAGCAGATCAGCAGGCCGACCTTCCAGCCATCCAGGTCCACCACCGGGAAGTGATCGGAACCTGCGCTGAACATCGAGCGGTCCAGCTCGCCGAACAGGTGGGTCTTGCGATAGTTGCTCAGGCTGCGGCCGTGCGCATCGATCAACTGCACACTGTTGTAGATGGCGCCATCATCGCCACGCTCCGGGTAGCCATAGACGATTGCGATGCGGTGCGCCTGGGCGATCTCCACCACCTCCATGGCCGCCGGGCCATCGACGGCCTCGGCCAGGCGCTCGACCTGGTCCAGGCCGATGTTGTAGCCGGTCAGGAACATCTCCGGGCACACCAGCAAACTGGCGCCGCGTTCGGCCGCCAGTTGCGCCTGGTGGCGCAACCGTTGCAGGTTGCCGGGCACGTCCAGTGGCTTGGGTGCGCCCTGGAACAGAGCGATGCGCATGCTGCCTCCTTGTCTCAGTCCGGCAGGGCGATCGGGCCGATTTCGTCGAACACATCGCCTGGGCCGGGGTTGTCCGGGTGGGTGCGGCCACCGAAGTGATTCATGATACCCCACACCGCATTCAGCGATGTCTGTACCGCGCCTTCCACCCAGGCCGGCGTCCACGACACATCGTCACCGGCGATGAACATGCCGCGCTGCTCGGCAGGCATGTCCTGCTGCATGAAGTGCGCGTACATGCGCTGGTTGTAGCGGTAGTGCCCAGGCAGCGCGCCCTTGAAGGCGCCGAGGAAGTGCGGGTCGGCTTCCCAGGAAACGGTGATCGGGTCGCCGATGATGTGCCCGGCGATGTCGGTCTTCGGGTAGATCTTCTTCAGTGCATCCAGGGCCAGTTGCACGCGTTTTTCCACCGGGTGCGGCAGCATCTTCAGCGCATCGCTCATCCACGAGTAGGACAGGCAGATCACCCCCGGCTTGTCGTCACCGTTGTCGAACAGGTAGGTGCCACGGGTGAGGCGATCGGTGAGGGTCATGCTCATCAGGTCGCGGCCGGTTTCCGGGTCCTTGTCCTTCCAGAACGGCCGGTCGACCATGACGAAGGTCTTCGACGACTGCATGTAGCGGGTGCGGTCCAGGGCCATCCACATCTTTTGCGAGAACAGCGATTCCTCGCAGTCGATCTGGGTGGTCAGCAGCCAGGTCTGGCAGGTGGCGAGCACGGCACTGTAGTGACGGGTGTCGCCCCAGTTGTCGGTGACCGCCAGGCGGCCATCGGCGGCGCGGGCGATGCGCTTGACCCCGGTACGCGGTGCGCCGCCATGCAGCCCGCTCAGGCTTGTGCCTTCCGGCCAATGCACGCAACGCTCCGGTACATGGCGCCAGATGCCTTGCGGTACCTGCTCCACACCGCCGACTACCAGGTGTTGGTGGTCGTCGCAGTTGGTCATCACCACGCGGAAGATTTCCAGCATCGAGTTGGGGAAGTCCGAGTCCCAGCCGCCGGTGCCGAAGCCGACCTGGCCGAACACTTCGCGGTGCTGGAAGCTCAGCTGGGCGAACGAGCGCGAGGTGGCGACGAAGTCGTAGAAGGTGCGGTCGTCCCACAGCGGTACCAGCTTGTTCCACAGCTCTTTCAGGCGCGGTACGTCACGGTCGCGGATGGCCTGCTGGATGTCGGCGAACCGGGCACCGCTTTCCAGCGCGTCGGCCCAGGCATCGGCCACTTCGTGGAACAGCTTGGGCAGGTCGGTGGGTTTTTCGGCGTAGTAGGTCTGGCCTTCCAGGTCGATCACCGTGCTGCCCGAGGCCGGGGTCAGCGGGTTGGGGAACGGTTTGGTCTCCAGGCCCAGCTTGTCCACGTAGTGGTAAAAGGCAGTGGACGACACCGGGAAGCGCATGCCACCCAGTTCGGCGATGATCCCGTCGGTGCCGTTGAAGGTTTGCGAGCGCAGCCGGCCACCCAGCTTGGATGCTTCGTATACCACCGGCTTGAGGCCCAGCTTCATCAGCTCGTAGGCTGCCACCAGGCCGGCGATACCGGCGCCCACGATTGCCACTTCCTCACCATGGCGCTCGGCCGGGATGCTGCCCAGCCCTGCGGGGTGTTCCAGCCAGTCGTCGAAGGCGAAGGGGAAATCCGGGCCGAAGATGGTGACGGGTTTTTTACCATCGGCGGGGTGGCGGTTTTTCTTGTTCATGAAGTGACCTTGCCAGAGAGGCTGCGCAGCGGGCGGAGCCTGAGTATAGGAGATGCCTGGGGGCCATTTTAGGGAGTGGGGTGTTCGTTATTAAGGTGCAGATTGTTGTCTGAATGTAGCTTGTATCGTCGAAATAGTACTATTTAGGCGCATTACGACGAAGCAGGCGATTGACTAATCCAAGAGTGGAACCGGTCTATGTGGGAGCGGGTTTACCCGCGAATGCTGCAGTGAATCTACCGACGCATTCGCGGGTAAACCCGCTCCCACAGGGGGCTGTGTTGCCCTTGCCATGCGGTCGATCAGACATTGCCTACACCCATGCCATGAAATAGGGAATTACCCTACGCCCTCTACCGCCTCGGTCTGGCATCGCGGGAATCGCTTCATCGTTAACTTCACTGGGTCGCCGGAAATTCGGCGATCGGGCGTGAGAACCCGCGGACCATTCTGGAGGCGCACTGCTATGGCAGCTGTGCGCGGGCAGGCTTTGCCTGGCCGGGTACGCGCCTCCAAGTTCGCCGGTTCTCACCTCGTGCATGGCTGCCACCCAATTCCCGTGAGAAGGATGCGATTGGCCGCCGATCACCCTTGTGATTTGGAGGCTATACCATGACCAAACGCTTACCCGACCAACCCGAAAAACTGAAACCCACCGCAGAAAAAACCTTCTGCAACTGCGAATCCAGCCACCCGCCATTATTCGCCATACGCTCCGGCATCGACGCCGCAGACGCCTTGGTCCACGCCTGCCTGCTGGCCCGTGGTCTCAATCAGATCGCCACCGACTACGCCCAGCATCACGCCCCCGAGCGCAGCCGTGACATCGTCTGGTCGATGCAGCATTCCGCCGAAAGCCTTTCGGCGATTCTGGAAGGCCTGCTCGACGGCCAGGAGGCCTGACCGCCAGCCAGGTTCAGAGCGGCTGCCCGCGGTCCACCTTGCTGCTGAGAATGATCGACGTGGTGGTCTTCTCCACCCCGTCGACACTGCCGATCTGATCAAGCAACTGGTCCAGTTGCTCGGGCGAATCCGTACGCAGCCAGGCCACATAATCGAATTCCCCGCTCACTGCGCACAGCTGCTGCACCTGGCCCATGGCACTCAGGCGCCGCACCACCTCCTTGCCCGAGCGCGGCTGCACCTTGATCCCCACATACGCCTGCAGCCCCCCACCCATCACCCGCTGGCCCAGGCGTACGCCATAGCCGGAGATGACCTTGTTCTTCTCCAACCGCTCCAGGCGCGAGTTGACGGTGGTGCGGGCGATGCCCAGCTGGCGGGCGAGGGTGGCGACGCTTTCGCGGGCGTTTATCTGCAGCAGGGCGATCAGCTGGCGATCGATTTCATCCAGCGTGATGGAGCGGGAATCCGACATGGCGAGTCTCTACGGTTGACCCGCTAGCCTAGCCAGCCAGTGCTGGCCAGAGCAAGGGCAGTCACGGCTGGCTGCGCTGACGCGGTCCAATCTGGGGCGACCTGATGATCGGGGCGATGTCGCTGGGCACGCAGGACTTTACGGCGGGTATGACCTTCTGCAATCGGCGGCAGGCTGAGACGCGGTCGAGAGGGGAATAACCAAAAGAGTTACATTTTTGGGGCTGTGAACAGATTGGTCGGATGGTACTGTTTGGTGCAACCATTGCACTATATGATGAGCTCATGCCCACGATCCATCGATTATCCAATTGCGTAATCTATCTCTACGCAAACGACCATCTACCACCGCATTTCCATCTGCGTTTCAGTGATGGCCGTCAGGCACTGATTGGGATCAATGACCTGTCCCCGCTGGCCGGTTTCGGTGGTTCACGGGTTTCCTTGCGCGAGATGAGCGAGGCGCTTGAATGGGCTTCGCGGAACAGGGCTCGACTACTAGCAATGTGGGAGGAGCTGAATCCATGACCAACAAACATTTTCAACTCACAGAGGTGGCCGTCACTGCCCCTTGCACCTTGCTACTGACTTTTGCGGATGGGCAGCAATTCACCGTGGCGCTGGATGAAATCATTGAGAAGCACGCGACTCTGGGCCCGCTTGCGGATCCCAAGGTATTTGCAACGGCTGCGATTGGTGAGTGGCAAGACACAGTCATCTGGGCCAATGACGACAGTCTTGAACTTGCTGCGGACAACCTGCGCGCACGGGCGGTGGAGCAGGCAGGGGAGTGTTCACATGAGCTCATCTGGAACTGGATGGCTAAGCATGAGCTGACATTGGATCGCGCAGCTCGGGAATTGGGCTTGAGCAGGCGCATGTTGGCTTACTATCGTAGTGGAGAAAAGCCTGTGCCGAGGACGGTCGCTTTGGCGATGAAGGGATGGGAAGCACTTCGAATGGCTGACATGGAAGTGAGCCGTGCGCCCTATCACCTGCCTGGAAGCTTCGCAAATGAGGCGGCCGGGCATGCCCCGAAGAAGCGAGCGTGATTCACCGCCTGAACACAGACAAAAAAAGCCGCGCAATCGCGCGGCTTTTTTCGCATCTGGTGGGCCCACACGGACTCGAACCGTGGACCAAAGGATTATGAGTCCTCTGCTCTAACCGACTGAGCTATAGGCCCTCAGTAAGTGGCCGGATTATAACGAGGGTTTCGCACCTGTGCCATCTGAAAGATCCGATAGTGCTATGCGAAGAAACGTCGCCGCGAAGTCGTCCGGGGGCAGGGGCAGGCTGACGATGTAGCCCTGGATCTGCTCACAGCCTTCAGCCGCCAGGAAGCGTTGCTGGGCCTGGTTTTCCACACCCTCGGCAATGATGGTCAGCTGCATGCTGCGGCCCAGGGCGATGATCGCGCGGGCGATGGCGGCGTCGTGGGGGTCGTCGGGCAGGCCGCGGATGAACGATTTGTCGATCTTGAGGATGTCCAGCGGCAGGCGCTTGAGGTAGCTCAGCGATGAATAACCTGTGCCGAAGTCGTCGATGGCCAGCTGCACGCCCAGCTTCTTCAGCTGGTACAGCACGGCCAGGGCTTCCTCTGCCTGGCTCATGATGAAGTTTTCGGTGATTTCCAGCTGCAGGTCGCCGGCCTTGAGCTGGTAGTGCTTCAGCAACTGTTCGATGCGTCGGGCAAGGTGGGGGTGGCGCAGTTGGGCGCCGGCGAGGTTTATCGACAGCGGGCCAAAGGGGTCGTAGTGCATCTTCCAGGCCTGCATCTGCCGGCAGGCCTGTTCCAGCACCCAGTCGCCGATCTGGAGGATGGTGCCGTTCTCTTCCGCCAGGTGGATGAAGTGCTCTGGCGGCACTTCACCAAAGGTCGGGTGGCTCCAGCGGATCAGCGCTTCGGCGCCGACCAGGCTCTGGGTCTTGAGGCTGAGCTTGGGCTGGAAGCACAGGCTCAGTTCGTTGCGCTCGATGGCGCGGCGCAGTTCGTGCTCCAGGGCGATGCGTTCGCTGGCCTGGGCGGTGAGGTCGAGGGTGTAGGCTTCGACGCGGTTGCGGCCCTTGGCTTTGGAGCGGTACATGGCTGCGTCGGCGTTGCGAATCAGTGTGGAAACGTCGGTGCCGTCCTGTGGATAAAGGCTGATGCCGATGCTGGCGCTGGTGAAGAACTCGTGCTCGCCGGCTTGGAACGGCGCGTTGAAGCAGGTCAGCAGCTTGTTGGCGATGGCGCTGGCGTCACTGGGTTTGTGCAAGCCGGGCAGCAGGATGATGAACTCGTCGCCGCCCAGGCGGGCCACGGTGTCGACATCACGCACCTGCTCCTTCAGGCGTTGGGCGATGCCCTTGAGCAGCAGGTCGCCGACCGGGTGGCCGAGGCTGTCGTTGATGTGCTTGAAACGGTCGAGGTCAAGGAACAGCACCGCGCCCTTGCGGTTGGACACTTGCGAGCAGGTGAGTGCGGCCTGCAGGCGGTTCTCGAACAGGGCACGATTGGGCAGGCCGGTCAGCGGGTCGTGGTGGGCCTGGTAGTCGAGCTTGGCCTGGGCGTGCTTGAGGCTGGAGATGTCGGCAAACACGGCGACGAAGTGGGTGATCTCGCGCTCTCTGTTGCGCACGGCGCTGATGGTCAGCCAGCCGGGGTACAGCTCACCGTTCTTGCGCTTGTTGTAGATCTCGCCTTGCCAGTGGCCTTCGTCGGTCAGCTGGTGCCACATGGCGACATAGAACGCGCTGTCGTGCTGGCCGGAGGCAAGCAGGCGCGGGGTCTGGCCGAGGGCTTCGATCTCGCTGTAGCCGGTGATTTCGCTGAAGGCGCGGTTGACGGCACTGATGCGCTGGTCGATGTCGGTGATCAGCACGCCTTCGGCGGTGTTTTCGAACACGGTGGCGGCCAGCTGCAGTTTTTCCTGCATCAGGTGGCGCTCGGTGATGTCGCGGGCGATGGTCAGCATGCAGTCGTCGCCAGCAATCGGCAGCGGCCGTGCAGAGAGCTCGCAGAGGCGAATCTGCCCATCGCTGCGGCGCAGGTGGCACGTGAAGTCGCGTACGAAGCCGTCGCGGTTGAGCTGTTCGACCAGGCGCTTGCGTTCGTTGAGGTCGACCCAGATGCCCAGGTCCAGCGAGGTCTGGTCGAGGGTCGGGCTGAGGTCATAGCCGGTCAGGCGACAGAAGCCCTCGTTCACTTCGAGCAGCAAGCCGTCGCTCTGGCGCGACAGCAGCAGGCCATCGGGCGAGGCATGGAAGGCCTTGGCGAATTTCTCTTCCGAGGTTTGCAGCTGCTCCTGGGTTTCCTTGAGCTGGCTGATGTCGCGTACCGCCACCACCAGCGCGAGGTTGCCGTCGAGTTCGAAGGTTTCGGCCGAGGTCAGGCCGGTGAACAGTTGGCCGTTACTGCGGCGGAAGCTCATTTCCAGGTTGCGGATACCGCCCCGGTGCAGGCGTTCGAGCAGCCGCGGGCCGGTGCCTTCGACGCCCCACAGGTTGAGCTCGGTGGCGGTGCGGCCGATTACCTGGCCCGGGGTGAGGCCGATCTGCTCTTCGAAGGCTTCGTTCACCTCCAGCAGGCAGCCGTCGCTGTGGCGGGCGATCAGCAGGATGTCGGGGCACTGCTGGAACACTGAGGCGAACTTCTGCTCGGACAGACGCAGGGCGTCCTCGGTGCGCTTGGTCTCGCTGATGTCGATCATCAGGCCACGCATCACCGGCTGGTGGCCATGCTCGATCATGCTGACGATGTTGCGTACCCACAATGGCTGGCCATCGGCCCGGATTACCCGGTAGTCGAGGCTGTGGTCGCGCCCGGCGGCGGTTTCGCTGTCGCAGTAGGCCTGGGCCCAGAGGGCATCCTCCGGGTGCAGGATGCTGCGCCAGAAGCCGGGCTTGAGCCAGTCGGCCAATGGGTAGCCGAGCAGGCCTTCGGCGTGGGGTGAGACGTAGCTGTAGGTGAAGTCGTTGGCGTCGGCCTCCCAGGCGATTGCGGACAGGCTCTCGACCAGGCTGCGATAGTGGTACTCGCTGCTGCGCAGTTCCTGTTCCAGGGCGATGCGCCGGGAAATTTCCGAACTGAGCCGGCGGTTGATGCGGATGACCACTGCCAGCACGGCCATCAATACCAGCACCGCGGGCAGACCGTATACCAGCAGGTCCGACCAGAACATCCGTTGGTCGACCACATTGCCCACCCAGCGTTGCTGGATCTGGCTGACTTCGCCGCTGCTCATGTCGGCCATCACTTTGTCGAGAATGCCGACCAGCACCTTCTTGTCGCGCGGGGCAGCCATGGCCAGCTGGTAGCGGTAGGGCGTTTCACCGCTGACGTAGAGGCCGTCGAGCTTGAGCTGGCGCAGGCTCCAGATGCTTGAAGCGAGGTCGCCGACCACCGCGTCCACTTCGTCGGTGGCCAGGGCCTGCAGGGTGGAACTGACGTTGGGCAGGGCCACCAGGTTGAGGTCCGGGTGGTGGGTGCGCAGCAGTTCGTGCGGGGCGTAGTTTTCGACCACGGCAATCTTCAGACCGTACAGGTCGTCCAGGTTGCGCGGCTGTGCGCCGCCTTTGTGGGCGAGGATGACGATGGGGAAGTCGAGGTACGGCCGGGTGAAGGCCAGGTAGCCTTGCCGTTCGGGGGTGGACATGATGCCGGGCAGTAGGTCGATGCGGCTTTCACGGGCTTGCGCCAGTACCTCGGTCCAGCTGCTGGGTTCGACCGGTTTGAGCGTCACACCCAGGCGTTGCTGGATCGTGGCGATGTAATCGGCGGCCAATCCCTGGTATCGGCCCTCCTGGTCGCGAAACTCGAACGGTGGCCAAGAGGCGTCTACACCCAGGCTCAGCTGCGGGTGGGCAGCCAACCAGGCTTTCTCCTCGTCTGTCAGGGTCAGGGCGCCGGCCGCTGTGTTCCACAAAATCAGGAGCAGCAACAGGATGGCCGGCATCAGCGGCATAGCGGCCTCACATTCAAGTGGTATGAAGTCGAGTGTAGACGGGCATTGCTGCAGGTGTGCGGTGGAGGGCGGGCTTTGTGTTGTGGCGGTCGGCAGAGGCAGGTGAAGAGGAAATGGGGCCGCTGCGCAGCCCATCGCCGGCAAGCCAGCTCCCACAGGGATCGCGCAAGGCTGAAAGGTGGCGCAGTACCTGTGGGAGCCGGCTTGCCGGCGATGAGGCCAGAACAGGCAGTGGAAGGGCCGGAAAAGAAAAACCCCGGCCTGGGCCGGGGTTTTGTCATCACTCGTCGAGGAAGGAGCGCAGATGCTCGCTGCGAGTCGGGTGGCGCAGTTTGCGCAACGCCTTCGCTTCGATCTGACGGATCCGCTCGCGGGTCACGTCGAACTGCTTGCCCACCTCTTCGAGGGTGTGGTCGGTGTTCATGTCGATACCGAAACGCATGCGCAGCACCTTGGCTTCGCGTGCGGTCAGGCCCGAGAGCACGTCACGGGTGGCTTCCTTGAGGCTTTCGACCGTGGCCACGTCGATCGGGGACTGCATGGTCGAGTCCTCGATGAAGTCGCCCAGGTGCGAATCTTCGTCGTCACCGATCGGGGTTTCCATGGAGATCGGCTCTTTGGCGATCTTCAGTACCTTGCGGATCTTGTCCTCAGGCATTTCCATGCGCTCGCCCAGCTCTTCCGGGGTCGGTTCGCGACCCATTTCCTGCAGCATCTGGCGGGAAATACGGTTGAGCTTGTTGATCGTCTCGATCATGTGCACCGGAATACGGATGGTGCGCGCCTGGTCGGCGATCGAACGGGTGATCGCCTGGCGGATCCACCAGGTGGCGTAGGTCGAGAACTTGTAGCCGCGACGGTATTCGAACTTGTCCACCGCTTTCATCAAGCCGATGTTGCCTTCCTGGATCAGGTCGAGGAACTGCAGGCCACGGTTGGTGTACTTCTTGGCGATGGAGATCACCAGACGCAGGTTCGCCTCGACCATTTCTTTCTTGGCGCGGCGGGCCTTGGCTTCACCGATCGACATGCGACGGTTGATTTCCTTGATCTCGGCAACGGTCAGGCCGGTTTCGGTCTCAAGGTCGATCAGCTTCTGCTGGCAAGCGACGATGGCAGCGTCCTTTTCACCCAGGGCGGCAGCCCACTTGGTGTTGCGCTTGGCCAGGTCACCGCTCCAGGTCTGGTCGGTTTCGTTGCTCGGGAACATGCGCAGGAAGTCGGCACGCGGCATGCGGGCGTCACGCACGCACAGCTGCATGATGGCGCGTTCCTGCTGGCGCAGGCGGTTCAGGGCGTCACGAACACGCTCTACCAGTACCTCGAACTGCTTCGGTACCAGCTTGATCGGCATGAACAGGTCGGCCAGGGCCTGCAGGGCGTCGATGCTTTCCTTGTGGGCGCGACCGTTCTTCTTCAGGACCTTGTTGGTGGCCTGAAGCTGGTCGTTTACCGCACCGAAACGCTGGCGAGCGACTTCCGGGTCCGGGCCGCTCTCGGCCTCTTCCTCGTCGTCACCGCTTTCGGATTCTTCCTCGTCGTCGTCGGACTCTTCCTTCGCGGCGGCGGCCTTGGTGCCCGGGATCGGCACTTCTTCGGTCGGCGCGGCGATATTGTCATCAGGGTCGATGTAACCGCTGAGAACGTCGGACAGACGGCCACCTTCGGTGGTGACACGGTCATATTCGCCGAGAATGTAGTCGACAGTGCCCGGGAAGTGGGCGATGGCGCCCATGACTTCACGGATGCCTTCCTCGATACGCTTGGCGATTTCGATCTCGCCTTCGCGGGTCAGCAGCTCGACGGTACCCATTTCGCGCATGTACATGCGCACCGGGTCGGTCGTGCGGCCGATATCGGTTTCAACTGCCGCCAACGCAGCAGCGGCTTCTTCGGCCGCGGCTTCGTCGGTGTCGGCTTCCGCCAACAGAAGGGCATCCGCATCCGGAGCACTCTCGAATACGTTGATCCCCATGTCGTTGATCATGCGGATGATGTCTTCCACCTGTTCCGGATCTGAAATATCCTCAGGCAGGTGGTCGTTGACCTCCGCGTAAGTCAGGTAGCCCTGCTCACGACCGCGGGTGATCAACTCTTTGATACGAGACTGCTGTTGCGCTTTTCCGGACATAACACCCTATCCACTGAAGGTCTTGGCGGGCAAAAAACAAGCCGAGGATTATACCCGAGCATGGGCCTCACGCGCCAGATGAGGTCGGCGTTTGTGCGGGAACATTCCGGCTCAGCAGGGCGAGGAGCTGGGTTTTTTCCTCGCTGGTCAATTCGCTTTGACGTGATTTCCTGAGCAGTTGTTCCAGGCTGCGCTCGCGTTGGCGGGCGGACAAGCTAGTTATAGTGTCGAAAAACTGTTGTTCAAGGTTGTCGGCCACGATCAGCCATTCCTTTTCCGCCAGGGCCCGCAGCAGGCGCCCCTGTTCGGTGCCGTGCCAACGTGCGATCAACTGCATTGAGCTTAGCCCAGGATTTTTCTGCGCGGCTTCGATCAGTGCCACCAGAAGCTGGCTGTACAGGTGTTCTTCGTCGGCGAAGTGGCTGGCATCCTCCACCTTGCCGGCCAGCAGCGGGTGGTGCAGCAGGGTGCGCAGGGCGGCCAGGGTGGGCGGCTCGACCGGGGCCGGTACGCGTGGTGGCGCTTCGTCACGTTGCTGCCATGGCTTGCCACCCTTGCGGTTCTTGTCCCAGGGTTTGTCGCTCCACTGCTTCTTGCCAGCGCCCTTGTTCGGCTTCCACTCCTGTTCCTGATGAACGGGGGCGAAGTCGTGCTGCGGCATGTCGCCGTAGTCGGGGGTGTAGCTGGCCATGGCGTCGTAGTCGTAGCCAGGGTCGTAGTCCGGCACGCTGCTGGCGGCCGGTGCGTGTTGCGCCAGTTGCTCGACCTGCTGCGGGTCGAGGCCGGTGATTTCCTTCAGGCGGTTGCGCATCAGCTGGCGCAGGTTGGCGCCGGGGATCTTTTCGATCAGCGGTGCGGCCAGGGTTGCCATATGCGCCTTGCCTTCCAGCGAGCGCGGGTCGGCTTCGACGCCTAGTTGCTCGAAGAAGTAATCGGCCAGCGGTTGGGCGTGCTGGTTGATGCGGGCCATGAAGGCATCGGTACCTTCGGCGCGCACCAGGCTGTCCGGGTCTTCGCCTTCGGGCAGGAACAGGAAGCGCGCGCGGCGGCCGTCCTGCAGGTTCGACAGGGTCGACTCCAGGGCGCGCCAGGCGGCCTTGCGCCCGGCCTGGTCACCGTCGAAGCAGAACAGCACGCTGGGTACCACGCGGAACAGGCGCTTGAGGTGCTCTTCGCTGGTGGCGGTGCCGAGGGTGGCCACGGCGTTGCGCAGGCCCTGCTGGGCCAGGGCAATCACGTCCATGTAGCCCTCGACAACGATGATTTCGTCGAGGTTGCGGTTGTGCTTGCGTGCCTCGTACAGGCCGTAGAGTTCCTGGCCCTTGTGGAACACCGGGGTTTCCGGGGAGTTCAGGTACTTGGGTTTGTCGTCGCCAAGCACCCGGCCACCGAAGGCGATGATGCGCCCGCGGCTGTCGCGGATCGGGAACATCACCCGGTCGCGGAAGCGGTCGTAGCGCTTGCCGCTTTCGGCGTTCTCGATCAGCAGGCCGGCATCGATCATCACCTTCTGCTGCAGGGTGTCGGCACCCAGGTGCTTGAGCAGGTTGTCCCAGCCTGGCGGGGCGAAGCCCAGGCCGAAGTCGCGGGCGATTTCCCCGGACAGGCCGCGGCCCTTGAGGTAATCCACCGCCGCCTTGCGGGTCGGGTGGCTGCGCAGGGCCTGGCGGTAGAACTCCGAGGCAGCGTCCAGCAGCGGGTACAGTGGCGAGTCGGTTGGCTGGCGCGGCTTGTGGTCGCGGCGGCCTTGCTCGCGGGGCACTTCCATGCCGGCGGCGCGGGCCAGCTCCTCGACGGCCTGGGGGAAGTCCAGGTTGTCGTGGTCCATGACGAAGCCCAGGGCGTTGCCGCCGGCACCGCAGCCGAAGCAGTAGTAGAACTGCTTGTCGGGGCTGACCGTGAAGGAAGGGGTCTTTTCCTTGTGGAACGGGCAGCAGGCGGAGTAGTTCTTGCCGGTTTTTTTCAGCTGGACGCGCGAACTCACCACGTCGACGATGTCGAGGCGGTTGATAAGGTCGTCGATGAAACTCTGGGGAATCAGCCCGGCCATGGCAGTCTCGTCATCTGGCAGCTGGCAAGTCTAATCGCTCACGCGCCGGATGGGGCGAGTGCCGCTTGGGAAAGTGCGAGGGAATGTGTGCTCGTCGCCGGCCCCTGAGGGCCCGTCAGTCGGACGTGCACGTCTGGTCATACAACAAGGAGGACCAGCTCTGACGTTTCAGGCAGGTTGCCCATGTGCAGTTCGCATGAAGCTTGTGCGGGGCCTTGAGCTAGCTGCTCAAGTTTGAAGCGACCACTGCCATCGCCCGGCGGTTAGCCGGGCAGGGCAGAAGCTTTGCGTAGAACGTCTGTATTAGTACAGACGAACGGCGCGGCGCTGTTCGCGCTGAACTTTCTTGGCGTGACGCTTAACAGCAGCAGCTGCTTTGCGCTTACGCTCGGCGGTCGGCTTCTCGTAAAACTCGCGGCTACGAACTTCAGCCAGTACACCGGCTTTTTCGCAGGAGCGCTTGAAACGACGCAGAGCTACGTCGAAGGGTTCGTTCTCTTTAACTTTGACGGCTGGCATCCAGGGCTACCTTAATTCATTACCGGGGTAGACGTGCTCCTGGCAAAACAAAGGTGTGCTGGAGAACGTCGGTTTTCAAGGGTTGCGGATGTTAACCCTTAGCAAGCCGGAATGCAAAGCCTCTGATCGAAAACCGCTGGTCGGCATCCGACACGGGGACTATCATGCGCGGCTTCGAATTCAGCCCCCACAAGGGACGAACCCATGCTAGTACTGGGATTGGAAACATCCTGCGACGAAACTGGCGTCGCATTATACGACAGCGAACGCGGTTTGTTGGCCGACGCGCTGTTCAGCCAGATCGACCTGCACCGCGTGTTCGGCGGTGTGGTGCCAGAGCTTGCCTCGCGTGACCACGTCAAGCGCATGCTGCCACTCATCCGCCAGGTGCTGGATGAGGCCGGCTGCGTCGCCACCGAGATCGACGCCATCGCCTACACCGCGGGCCCTGGCCTGGTCGGTGCCCTGCTGGTGGGGGCCTCCTGCGCCCAGGCGCTGGCCTTTGCCTGGGACATCCCGGCGATTGGCGTACACCACATGGAAGGCCACCTGCTGGCACCCATGCTGGAAGAAAACCCGCCGGAGTTTCCGTTCGTCGCTTTGTTGGTTTCCGGTGGCCACACGCAGTTGGTGCGGGTCGATGGCATCGGCCAGTACGAGCTGCTGGGCGAGAGCCTGGATGACGCCGCTGGCGAAGCGTTCGACAAGACCGCCAAGCTGATCGGCCTGAACTACCCCGGTGGCCCGGAAATCGCCCGCCTGGCCGAGCGCGGCGTGCCTGGCCGCTTCGTGTTCCCGCGGCCGATGACCGACCGCCCGGGCCTGGAGTTCAGCTTCAGCGGCCTGAAAACCTTTGCCCTGAACACCTGGCAGCAGTGCCGCGATGCCGGCGACGACAGTGAGCAAACCCGTTGCGACCTGTCCCTGGCATTCCAGCAGGCGGTGGTGGAGACTTTGACCATCAAGTGCAAGCGGGCGTTGAAGCAGACTGGCCTCAAGCGTCTGGTCATTGCTGGTGGCGTCAGCGCCAACAAGGCCTTGCGTGCGTCCCTCGAGGACATGCTCGGCAGCATCAAGGGCAACGTGTACTACGCGCGCCCGCAGTTCTGCACCGACAACGGCGCGATGATCGCCTATGCCGGTTGCCAGCGGTTGTTGGCCGGGCAAAAGCAGGACCTGGCAATCAGCGTGCAGGCACGCTGGCCGATGGAGCAGTTGCCGCCGGTTTAAGCGTTAGAAGTGCCGTTCGCGGCCTGCGAACAGGTCGCGCAGGTTGCTGCGGTGGCGCCATACGATCATCGCCGTCAGCACAGTGATCGGCAGCAGGGCCTCTGGCTCGCGCCAGGCCAGCAATGGCAAGGTCAGCGGTGTGGCTATCAGCGCCGCCAGCGAGCTGGTGCGGGTGAGGTAGAAGGTCAGCAACCAGGCACCGATGGCCAGCAGCGCGGCCGGGAAGTACAGGGCCATGAGCATGCCGGCGGCGGTTGCCACGCCCTTGCCGCCCTGGAAGCGGAAGTACAGCGGGAACAGGTGGCCCAGCACTGCGCACACGCCAACCCAGGCCTGCGCGTGCAGGTCCAGCCCGGCACCGCGGGCGAGCAATACCGGCAACAGGCCCTTGCACAGGTCGCCAAGCAGGGTCAGGATCGCCAGTTTGCGGCCTGCCAGGCGTAGCATGTTGGTGGCGCCGGCATTGCCTGAACCGCTGGAACGCGGGTCCGGGCTGCCCGTAAGGCGGCTGAGGACGATGGCGAAGGACAGCGAGCCGAGCAGGTAGGCGAGCAACGCCAGTAACCAAAACATGCTAACTATTCCGGGCGAGGACGCCCTGATTCTAACGGCGCCAGTCGCCCTTGTCGTGCTGTGGAGAGAAGTGCTTGGACAGAGTGTTCATCGAAGGCCTGGAAGTCGATACCGTCATCGGTGCCTATGACTGGGAGCGGGATATTCGCCAGTGCTTGCGCCTGGACCTGAGCTTTGCCTGGGACAACCGCCCGGCTGCGGCCGGTGACGACCTGAACCTGGCACTGGACTATGCCAGTGTGTCGGCGCGCATCCAGGCATTTGCCGAACAGGCCCGTTTCGAGTTGGTGGAAACCTTCGCCGAGCGCCTGGTGGCGACGTTGATGGAAGAGTTCCACATCCCGTGGGTGCGGTTGAAACTGACCAAGCCGGGTGCGGTGCCGGCGGCCCGTGGTGGTGTTGGCGTGGAGATCGAGCGCGGATGTCTCTGAGCACGGTTTACCTGGGCCTTGGCAGCAACATCGACCGGGAGGTGCATTTGTGCGCCGGGCTCGATGCGTTGGCGGGCATCCTGACCGACATGCGCTTTTCGCCGGCGTTCGAAAGCCAGGCAGTGGGGATCAAGAGCGGGCCGTTCATCAACTTCGTGGTGACCGGGCAGACTGCGTTGCCGTTGATCGAACTGGACCGCCGGTTGAAGTTCATCGAGGCCGACAATGGCCGCTATGCGCCGGACCGCAAGGGCCTGCCGCTGGATATCGACGTGCTGATGTATGACGGCCTGCACGGCACGTTCGACGGGCTGGTATTGCCTCGGGCCGAGATCCTGAAGAACGCCTTTGTGCTGTGGCCGCTGTCGCTGCTGGCGCCGGAGCTGGTGCATCCGGGGGTAGGCAAGACAATGGCGCAGTTGTGGCAGGAGGCGCGGATTGATCAGGTGTTGGCCCCGGTTGCCTTTGAGTGGCGTGGGCTGCAGCTGACTCCCGCGTAAGCCTGTACCGGCCCTTTCGCGGCTAAAGCCGCTCCCACAGGTACAGCGACAACCTCGAGAGCAACGCTGTACCTGTGGGAGCGGCTTTAGCCGCGAAGGGGCCGGTATGTTCAGCCTAGCTTGTAAGCCTCGAGCGCTTTCAGCCGCTCACCTTTGAGCGCTTCACCCAAGGCCTGGCCAGTCAGCCCAGCCTGCACCAACGGCTTGACATCCACTGCCCGCGCCGCCGCCGCTGCTCCTCGCAGGTAGTCTGCCTGTGGATAACCCGCTTTGCCCTCGCCCAGCGCTGTCATCTCGCAAGCGATCAGGAAGTCTTCGAACCGCTGTGGCCGCCGGTACACATCGAACTTCTGCAACAGCTCCAGCAGTGCCGTGGCAGGCAGCTCCTGCGCCTGGTTGCCCAGCTTCAGGCACTCACCCGTCAGCAGCGCCAGCTCCTGGCACTCCCGCGGCGCCTTCAGGCGCTGGTTGATGGCTTTGATCGCGGCCGGTGCCAGCGACTGCAGCAGGCAGGCCCAGCGTACATGCAGGGGCTGTTCGTGCATTGCCGCCTGTTCCAGCGCCGCCAGGGCCTGGGGGGCGTCATCAAGCTCTGGCAGCAGCTCCTGCAGGGCCCCACAAGCATGCAGCACCTGGAAAAACACCTGCGGCTGCGCCTCCATCAGTGCCCGCTCGATTTCCTTCCAGCTGCGCTCGGCGGTCAGTGCCTGCAGTTCGCCCGAGGCGCTGATCTGGCGCATCAGCTCAAGCGTCTCGTCGGCAACCCGGAAACCCAGCGGCGCATAACGGGCAGCAAAGCGCGCAACACGCAGCACACGCAATGGATCTTCGGCGAATGCCGGGGAAACATGGCGTAAAAGGCGCTGGTCGAGATCACTCTGGCCGTGATAGGGGTCGTACACCGTACCCGTCTCGTCCTCGGCCATCGCATTGATGGTCAGGTCACGGCGGATCAGGTCTTCTTCCAGGGTCACATCGGGGCTGGCGTGGAAGGTGAAGCCGCCGTAGCCGCGCCCGCTCTTGCGCTCGGTGCGGGCCAGGGCATATTCCTCGCCGGTTTTCGGGTGCAGGAACACCGGGAAATCAGCGCCGACCGGGCGAAAGCCCTTGGCGTGCATTTCCTCGACCGTGGCGCCGACCACCAGCCAGTCGATATCGCTGACAGGGCGGCCGAGCAGGCGGTCGCGCACGGCGCCGCCAACTTTGTAGATGTGCATGTGCAGCTCTCCATAACTGCCGACAGGATACCCTGTCGGCACTCATGGCGTGGCACTAGAGGTGGTGGATGACGGCCAGGTCCATGCGGCCGTAGTCGGCACTTTCGCCGTGCTCGCCGCGTGGTGGCATGTGGTGGGTCTTCATCACCTGCTCGCCCTGGACGGTCTCCAGGTGGATGTCGAAGCCCCACAGGCGGTGCAGGTGCTTGAGCACTTCGTCCGTAGAGTCGCCCAGCGGTTTGCGGTTGTGTTGCTGGTGACGCAAGGTCAGCGAGCGGTCGCCGCGACGGTCGACGCTCCAGATCTGCACGTTCGGTTCGCGGTTGCCCAGGTTGTACTGCGCCGCCAGTAGTTCGCGAATGGTCCGGTAGCCGGCCTCGTCGTGGATGGCAGGTACATACAGGTCGTCGCGCTGGTCGTCATCGAGGATGCTGAACAGCTTCAGATCGCGCATGACCTTCGGCGACAGGTACTGCAGGATGAAGCTCTCGTCCTTGAAGCTGCTCATAGCGAACTTGATGGTAGAAAGCCAGTCACTGCCGGCAATGTCGGGGAACCAGCGGCGATCTTCTTCAGTCGGGCTTTCGCACATGCGGCGGATGTCGGTGTACATCGCAAAACCCAGTGCGTAAGGGTTGATGCCGTTGTAGTAGGGGCTGTCGAAGCCGGGCTGGAACACCACGCTGGTGTGCGACTGCAGGAACTCCATCATGAAGCCTTCGGTGATCAGCCCCTCGTCGTACAGGTCGTTCATCAGCGTGTAGTGCCAGAACGTCGCCCAGCCTTCGTTCATCACCTGGGTCTGGCGCTGCGGGTAGAAATACTGGGCGATCTTGCGCACGATGCGCACCACTTCACGTTGCCAGGGCTCCAGCAGTGGGGCGTTCTTCTCGATGAAATACAGGATGTTTTCCTGCGGTTCGGCGGGGAAGCGCGCATCATCGCGCTCGTTACCCTTGTCGGCACTCTTCGGAATGGTCCGCCACAGGTCATTGATCTGCCGCTGCAGGTGCTCCTCGCGCTCCTTCTGCCGCCGCCGCTCCTCTTCGGCGGAAATCGGATAAGGCCGCTTGTAACGGTCGACGCCGTAGTTCATCAGGGCGTGGCAGGAGTCGATCAGGTCTTCCACGGCATCGATGCCATGGCGCTCTTCGCACTGGGCGATGTACTGCTTGGCGAACACCAGATAGTCGATGATCGAGCTGGCGTCGGTCCAGGTGCGGAACAGGTAGTTGCCCTTGAAGAAACTGTTATGGCCGTAGCAGGCATGGGCGATCACCAGTGCCTGCATGCACATGGTGTTTTCTTCCATCAGGTAGGCGATGCACGGGTCGGAGTTGATCACGATCTCGTAGGCCAGGCCCATCTGGCCACGGCTGTAGGACTTCTCCGTGCTGAGGAACTGCTTGCCGTAGGACCAGTGGTGATAACCCAGCGGCATGCCGACCGAGGCGTAGGCGTCCATCATCTGCTCGGCGGTAATCACCTCGATCTGGTTGGGGTAGGTGTCCAAGGCGTAACGCTCGGCCAGGCGGCTGATTTCCCGGTCGTAGGTCTGGATCAGTTCGAACGTCCACTCGGACCCGGTGGAAATAGGTTGGCGTCTCTGTGCTCTGGCGGTCATGTGGCTAACCTGCGCTGGAAGAGTTCACGGAAGACCGGGTAGATATCGCCGGCCGATACCAACTGCTGCTGGGCGAACGTGTCGGGGAAGGCTTCGCCGATGCGCTCGTATTCGTACCACAGCGCCTGGTGTTCACGCGGGGTTATTTCAACGTAAGTGTAGTACTGCACATGCGGCATGATCTGCTTGGCCAGGATGTCGCGGCAGATCGGCGAGTCGTCGTTCCAGTTGTCGCCGTCGGAAGCCTGGGCGGCGTAGATGTTCCAGTCGCTGGCCGGGTAGCGTTCGGCCATGACCTCCTGCATCAGTTTGAGTGCGCTGGAAACGATGGTGCCGCCGGTTTCCCGCGAATAGAAGAATTCTTCCTCGTCGACTTCACGGGCGCTGGTGTGGTGGCGGATGAACACCACTTCGATGCGGTCGTAGTTACGCTTGAGGAACAGGTACAGCAGGATGAAGAAGCGCTTGGCGATGTCCTTGGTGGCCTGGGTCATCGAGCCGGACACGTCCATCAGGCAGAACATCACCGCCTTGGAGCTGGGGTTGGGCTGCTTGACCAGCAGGTTGTACTTGAGGTCGAAGGTGTCGAGGAAGGGCAGGCGGTTGATGCGTGCCTTCAGGCGTTCGATTTCGTGTTCGACTTCCTGGATATCGGTGAAGTTGTCGGGTTCCTCGACCTTCAGGCGGGCGAGTTCCTTCTGCGCTTCGCGCAGCAGTGCGCGGCTGCTGCCGGTCAGGGCGATGCGCCGGGCATGGGCCGAACGCAGGGTGCGCACGATGTTGATGCGGGACGGGTTGCCTTCGTTGGCGATACCGGCGCGCACGGTCTTGAAGGTGTCGGCCCCGGTCAGGTGACGTTTGACCAGGTTGGGCAGCTCGAGGTCCTCGAACATGAACTCGAGGAATTCTTCCTGGGTGATCTGGAAGACGAAGTCGTCCATGCCTTCGCCGGAGTTGCCGGCCTTGCCTCGGCCGCTGCCACCGCCACCGCCTTGTGGCCTGGGGATGTGTTCACCGGCGGTGAATTCCTTGTTGCCTGGGTGCACGATGGTCTGCTTGCCCCCGCGACCATGGTGCAGCACCGGTTCGTCGATGTCGCGCCCCGGAATGCTGATCTGCTCGCCATGTTCCATGTCCATGATGGAACGGCGGCTTACCGCCTCTTCGACGGCTTTCTTGATGTGTTCGCGGTACCGCCGCAGGAAGCGCTGGCGGTTCACCGTGCTCTTGTTCTTGCCGTTCAGGCGTCGATCTATAACGTAGCTCATGGTCCCTCCGGTAGCTGGGAACAGCTGCACGCTTCAAGCTACGAGCTGCTGCACGTAAAGGCAGCAAAGCAGCTGCCGCCGCCCAGGGCTGGCATAGCAGCCCTGGGCGCGCGGTAGGTAGCTTGTCGCTTTATTGCGATTTCCTGACCCGCAGGTACCATTCCGACAGCAGACGAACCTGTTTGTCGGTGTAGCCACGCTCCACCATCCGTGTGACGAAGTCGTTGTGTTTCTGTTGGTCCTCCTTGCTTGCCTTGGCGTTGAAGCTGATGACCGGCAGCAGGTCCTCGGTGTTGGAGAACATTTTCTTCTCGATCACCACCCGCAGCTTTTCGTAGCTCAGCCAGCTCGGGTTCTTGCCATTGTTGTTGGCCCGGGCACGCAGCACGAAGTTGACGATTTCGTTGCGGAAATCTTTCGGGTTGCTGATGCCGGCCGGCTTCTCGATCTTCTCCAGTTCTTCGTTGAGGGCGATACGGTTGAGGATTTCGCCGGTTTCCGGGTCGCGGTATTCCTGGTCCTGGATCCAGAAGTCTGCGTACAGCACGTAGCGGTCGAAGATGTTCTGGCCGTATTCGCTGTAGGACTCCAGGTAGGCGGTCTGGATTTCCTTGCCGATGAACTCGATGTAGCGCGGGGCCAGGTACTCCTTCAGGTAGCGCAGGTAGCGTTCGCGCACCTCGGCCGGGAACTGTTCCTGCTCGATCTGCTGCTCCAGCACATACAGCAGGTGCACCGGGTTGGCGGCCACTTCATGCGGGTCGAAGTTGAACACCTTGGACAGGATCTTGAAGGCGAAGCGGGTCGACAGGCCGTTCATGCCTTCATCGACGCCGGCGGCATCGCGGTACTCCTGGATCGACTTGGCCTTCGGATCGGTGTCCTTGAGGTTTTCCCCATCGTACACCCGCATCTTCGAATAGATGTTGGAGTTTTCCGGCTCTTTCAGGCGCGATAGTACGGTGAACTGGGCGAGCATCTTCAGCGTGTCTGGTGCGCAGTGGGCCTTGGCCAGCGAACTGTTGATCAGCAGCTTGTCGTAGATCTTGATTTCGTCGCTGACGCGCAGGCAGTACGGCACCTTGACGATGTAGATCCGGTCGATGAACGCCTCGTTGTTCTTGTTGTTACGGAAGGTGTGCCACTCCGATTCGTTGGAGTGGGCCAGCAGAATCCCGGAGTAGGGGATGGCGCCGAGGCCTTCGGTACTGTTGTAGTTGCCTTCCTGGGTGGCGGTGAGCAACGGGTGCAGGACCTTGATCGGTGCCTTGAACATCTCGACGAATTCCATCAGGCCCTGGTTGGCCCGGCACAGCGCGCCCGAATAGGCATAGGCGTCGGCGTCGTTCTGCGGGAATTCCTCGAGCTTGCGGATATCCACCTTGCCGACCAGCGCCGAAATGTCCTGGTTGTTTTCGTCGCCGGGTTCGGTCTTGGCGATGGCGATCTGGTTGAGGATCGACGGGTACAGCTTCACTACCTTGAACTTGCTGATGTCGCCGCCGAACTCCTGCAGGCGCTTGGTGGCCCAGGGCGACATGATGGTGTTCAGGTAGCGCCGCGGGATGCCGAACTCTTCCTCGAGAATGGCCCCGTCTTCGGTGGCGTTGAACAAGCCCAGGGGCGACTCGAATACCGGCGAGCCCTTGATGGCGTAGAACGGCACCTTTTCCATCAGCTGCTTGAGTTTCTCGGCCAGCGACGACTTACCGCCGCCCACCGGGCCCAGCAGATAGAGGATCTGTTTCTTTTCCTCCAGGCCTTGGGCGGCGTGGCGGAAGTAGGACACGATCTGGTCGATGCACTCTTCCATGCCATGGAAGTCGGCAAAGGCCGGATAGCGGCGGATAACCTTGTTGGAGAAGATTCGCGACAGTCTGGAGTTGGTTGAGGTGTCGATCAGCTCCGGCTCACCGATGGCCAGCAACAGCCGTTCGGCCGCCGATGCGTAGGCACTGCGATCCTCTTTGCACAGCTCGAGGTACTCCTGCAGCGAGAGTTCTTCCTGGCGCGTAGACTCGAAACGTTGTTGGAAGTGGCTAAAAATACTCATGACGTCACCTCGCTCGATACGTGGAGACGACGCCGGATCAGTCAGCTGATGCTGGCATGCAACCGGGGTTGCCGATTGCTGTATACCCCCCAGAACACCCTGTAACGCTACCGATGACCCGCACGCCGGTGTACCGGCTCTCCCCTTTTTCTGGATGGCCTGCGCTTAAGAATAGTTGGTTATCCGCAAGGTCAAGGGCGAGGGGCGGAGAAGTTGCGAACGACCGTTCGTCAGATAAGCCGCAAGCCCGCATGGGGCGCGGGCTGCAGTAAAAATGAAAAAATTATTCGGCAGTGCCCTGGGCGGTTTCGGCCGGGTAGGTGGCGCGCCACAGCTCAAAGCCGCCGTCGACGCTGTATACGTCCGAGAAGCCTTGTCCCACCAGATAGGCCGCAGCGCTCTGGCTGGAATTGCCGTGGTAGCACACCACCAGGGTTGGGGCATCGAGGTCGGCATTGCGGATGAACTCGGCGACCGAATGGTTATCCAGATGCTTGGCACCGGTGATGTGGCCGGCGGCAAAGGCCTGCGGGTCGCGAATGTCGACGACTACCGCACCTTGCGCGCGCAGGGCCAGGGCCTGTTCGGGAGGGATGCGCTTGAATTCGCTCATGGGTACGGCTTCCTTCAGGATTGATCGTTCAGTGTAGGCGTTTGGGTGGGGTGGCGTAAGTTGCCGTCGTCGCTGCAGTCACAACGGTGGTATTCGCCGCTGTCGACGTTGTACAGGGTCATGGCACCGCCCCACACGCAACCGGTGTCCAGGGCGATGATGCCGGGCTCGTCGACCTGCCCCTGCAAGGCGGCCCAGTGGCCGAAGATGATCTTCACGTGGCGTGAGCGGCGGCCTTTGTGTGCGTACCAGGGCTTGTAGCCCTTGGGGGCGGTATCCAGGCCTTCCTTGCTCTTGAGGTCGAGCTTGCCCTCGGCGGTGCAGAAGCGCATGCGTGTGAGGCAGTTGGTGATGACCCGCAGGCGTTCGATGCCGCTGAGGTTCTTGCTCCACTTGTTCGGCTCGTTGCCGTACATGCCGTCCAGGTACAGTTTCAGGCGCTCGTCGTCGCGCAGCACTTCCTCGACCTCGGCGGCCAGCTCCAGGGCTTTGCCCAAGGTCCATTGCGGTGGAATGCCGGCGTGAACCAGGGCAATGCCACGGGGTTCGTCGTAATGCAGCAGCTTTTGCTGGCGCAGCCAGTCGAACAGCTGGTCGGCGTCCGGCGCTTCGATGATCTCGCGCAGGGTGTCGCTTTTCTTCAGGCGTTCGACGTTGTGCCAGGCGGCCAGCAGGTGCAGGTCATGGTTGCCCAGCACGCACACCAGCGACTGGCGGATCGAATAAAGGAAGCGCAGGGTTTCCAGTGACTCGGGGCCGCGGTTGACCAGGTCGCCGACCAGCCACAGGCGGTCGACGGCGGGGTTGAAGTTGACCCGTTCGAGCAGGCACTTGAGTGGCTGCAGGCAGCCCTGCAGGTCACCGACGGCGTAGGTAGCCATCAGTGCAGCGCCCCGGGCACCGCCAGGCGGAAGGGGGCGATCTCGGCATCGAAGCGTTTGCCGTCTTCGGCGAACATCTGGTAGCTGCCCTGCATGGTGCCCACGCGGGTGCTGATGACCGCGCCGCTGCTGTAGGTATGGCTCTGGCCCGGGTCGATATTGGGCTGCTGGCCGACCACGCCGGCGCCACGCACCTCCTCGACCTCGCCGTCACCGTTGGTGATCAGCCAGTGGCGCGACAGCAGCTTGGCCTTGAGCGAGCCATTGTTTTGCACGGTGATGGTGTAGGCGAAAGCGAAACGACTGTTTTCGGGGTCGGATTGTTCTTTGAGGTAGCGGGTCACGACGCTGACGTCGATCTGATAGCGGGGGTCGGACATGCAAGGGCCTTGGGCGAACTGACGCAATAATGCAGTCTAGGCCATTGGGAGGGGGGAGGGCCAGCGGTGGAAGGGCTTGGGGATCTGTGCTGTCAGTGCTGGCCCTATCGCCGGCAAGCCGGCTCCCACAGGTGAAGCACAGGCCTCGAGTGCTGTGGAGTACCTGTGGGAGCCGGCTTGCCGGCGATAGGGCCGGTACAGGAGATATCAGGCTTGTAGGTCAGCCAACTGGTCAGCCAGGCGCACGAAGGCGGCCAGGTCCAGCTGTTCAGGGCGCAGGCTGCCGTCCACGCCGGCAGCTTCGATGGCGGCGCTGTCGAGCAGGCCTTTCATGGTGTTGCGCAGGGTCTTGCGGCGCTGGTTGAAGGCTTCGCGTACCACCTGCTCCAGCAGCTTTGCGTCCTTGGCCGGGTACGGCAGCACTTCGTGCGGCACCAGGCGGACGATGGCCGAGTCCACTTTCGGCGGCGGGTTGAAGGCGCCAGGGCCAACGTTGAACAGGTGCTCGACCCGGCAGTGGTACTGCACCATGATCGACAAACGCCCCCAGTCACCACCGCCAGGGCCGGCGGCCATGCGCTCGACCACTTCCTTCTGCAGCATGAAGTGCATGTCGCGTATCAGCCCGGCATGGCTGAGCAGGTGGAAGATCAGTGGAGTGGAGATGTTGTAGGGCAGGTTGCCCACCACCTTGAGGCTGCGCGGTGGCACGCCCAGCTGGTTGAAGTCGAACTTCAGGGCGTCGCCCTGGTGCAGGCGGAAATTGTTGCGACCGGCGAACTTGTGCTGCAGGATCGGCACCAGGTCCTTGTCCAGTTCCACCACGTCCAGCTGTGCCCCGCTGCCCAGCAGGCCTTCGGTCAGGGCGCCCTGGCCGGGGCCGATTTCCAGCAGATGTTCGCCGGCCTTGGCGTTGATGGCACGCAGGATGCGGTCGATGATGCCGGCGTCGTGCAGGAAGTTCTGGCCGAAGCGCTTGCGCGCCCGGTGTTGGTATTGCTCGTTCATGGTCGGTTCTCGGCCATCTGGTAGGCGGTTTCCAGCGCGACGCGCAGGCTGCCGGTGTCGACCTTGCCGGTGCCGGCCAGGTCCAGGGCGGTGCCGTGGTCGACCGATGTGCGGATGATCGGCAGGCCCAGGGTCACGTTGACTGCAGCGCCGAAGCCTTTGTACTTGAGTACAGGCAGGCCCTGGTCGTGGTACATCGCCAGCACCGCATCGCAGTGCTCCAGATATTTGGGGGTAAACAGGGTATCGGCCGGCAGCGGCCCGCGCAGGTCCATGCCTTCGGTGCGCAGGCGGGCCAGGGTCGGCTCGATGATGTCGATTTCCTCGCGGCCCAGGTGGCCGCCCTCGCCCGCGTGCGGGTTGAGGCCGCACACCAGGATACGCGGGTTGGCAATGCCGAACTTGTCGCGCATGTCGGCATGCAGGATACGGGTTACACGCTCGACGCGCTCGGCAGTGATGGCGTCGGCAATGTCGCGCAGCGGCAGGTGTGTGGTCACCAGGGCCACGCGCAGGCCACGGGTGGCCAGCATCATCACCACTTGCGCGGTGTGGGTCAGCTCGGCAAGGAATTCGGTATGCCCGGAGAAGGCGATACCGCTTTCGTTGATCACGCCCTTGTGTACAGGAGCGGTGATCATCCCGGCGAAGTGCCCGTCCAGGCAGCCTTGCCCGGCACGGGTCAGGGTTTCCAGCACGAACGCGGCATTCGCCTTGTCGAGCTGGCCCGGTACTACCGGGGCCGCCAGGGGGGTATCCCAGACGTACAGGCTACCCGCTGGCGCCGGCTGCTCGGGCCATAGGCCCGGGGCTACCGGCAGCAGGTTGACGGCCAGCCCCAGCTGCGTGGCCCGCTCGGCGAGCAGGTCACGGCTGGTGATGGCGATCAGGGGGTGGGGCTGGGCGTCTGCGGCGAGCAGCAGGCACAGGTCGGGGCCTATGCCGGCTGGCTCGCCGGGAGTGACGGCGAAGCGCAGGGGCTTCACTGGGCGGCCTGGTCAGCGCCAGGCAGCTTGATTTCAACGTAGGCCTCGTCGCGGATCTGGCGCAGCCAGGTCTGCAGCTCTTCGTCGTACTTGCGGTTGCGCAGTACGTTCATGGCCTGCTGCTCACGAGCCTGCTCGGTGCTGTCGGTGGCGCGACGGCCCAGCACTTCCAGGACATGCCAGCCGTACTGGGTCTTGAACGGACGGGTGACTTCGCCTTGGGCGGCGTTGGCCATCTGCTCGCGGAACTCCGGTACCAGGCTGTTCGGGTCAACCCAGTTGAGGTCGCCGCCGTTAAGCGCCGAACCCGGGTCTTCCGAGAAGCTCTTGGCCAGCTCGCCGAAGTCTTCGCCGTTCTTGATGCGCTCGTACAGGCGCTCGGCCAGTTGCTCGGTAGCAGCCTCGCTGCGGATCTCGCTAGGCTTGATCAGGATGTGGCGAACGTGCACTTCGTCACGCAGCACGTTCTCGCTGCCACCGCGCTTCTCCTCGAGCTTGAGAATGATGAAGCCGTTGGGGATGCGGATAGGCTGGGTAATTTCGCCAACCGGCATGCTGCTGAGCATCTTGGCGAAATCTGGTGGCAGCTGGCCGGCTTTACGCCAGCCCATCTCGCCGCCTTCCAGGGCGTTTTCGCTGGCGGAGCGGGCAATGGCCATCTGGCCGAAGTCCGCGCCCTGCTTGAGCTGCTGGTACACATCGCCAACCTGGCGCGCGGCGGCCTGGATGGCTTCCGAGTTGGCCGCTTCCGGGGTCGGGATCAGGATGTTGGCCAGGCGGTACTCTTCCGACATCTGCATCTTGCCAAGGTCGGAGTTGAGGAAGTTCTTCACTTCCTGCTCGGACACCTGGATGCGCTCGGCCACGCGGCGCTGGCGCACGCGGCTGATGATCATCTCGCGCTTGACCTGCTCGCGGGCGTCGTCGAACGACATGCCGTCACGGGCCAGAGCGGCGCGGAACTGGTCAAGCGACATGCCGTTGCGCTGGGCAATGGTGCCCATGGCCTGGTTCAGCTCTTCGTCGGTGATGCGGATGCCGGAGCGTTCGCCGATCTGCAGTTGCAGGTTCTCGACGATCAGGCGTTCCAGTACCTGCTGGTCCAGAGCACCGGCAGGCGGCATGCCGCCGCCGCGCTTGGCGATGGTTTGCTGGACCTCGCGGACACGCTGGTCCAGTTGGCTTTGCATGACCACGTCGTTGTCGACGATGGCGACCACGCGATCAAGAGGTTGCACCGCGGCATGCACCGCGCCACTCAGCAATGCAACGCCCAGCAACGCCGGGCGCAGTCGATCAATAAGCTTGGTCTTCACGTTCACGGTAACCTTGAATGCCTTGGTCGAGGAAAGACTCGACCTTGTTGCCGACTACACCACCGAGGCCTTTCAGGACGATCTGAAGGAAGATGCCGTGGTCGCCTTTTTCGTTCGTCGGGAGTGCTTGGCTGAAGTCGTCGTAATCGATCCAGTAGCGGTTGATCAGGCGCAGCTTCCAGCAGCAGTTGTCGTACTCGAAACCGCCCATGGCTTCCAGGGTGCGGTTGCGGTTGTAGTCATGCTGCCAGCGAGCGATGACGCTCCACTGCGGAACGATCGGCCAGATGACCGAGAAGTCATGCTGCTGGATCTTGTAGTAGTCCTTCACGTAGTTAGGGCTGCCCGGGGTGCCATAGTCGCCGCCGCCTACTTTCCAGGTACCGGTCGTGGAGTCGTAGGCGATGGTGTCGTTACGGTAGCGATAACCGAGGTTGACCACCTTGTTCGGGTTGTCTTCAGGCTGGTAGTGGAACATCGCGCTGCCCGAGCGCGGGCTGCGGGTGTCCGGGTCCCAGTTGTAGGTTGAATTGAAGCGCCAGTCGCGGTTGAAGTAGTAGTTGTACAGCAGCGCGTAAGGCGACACATCGGACTGCGAGTCGGCGCGGGTGCGGTAGTCGATACCCGGCAGCTGGACTTTACGATCCTTGAAGTAGAACGCCTGGCCGATGCTGAAGTTCTGACGCTCGAAGCCGTTTTCTTCGATCCAGCGAGTAGTCACGCCCAGCGACAGCTTGTTTTCGTCGCCGACACGGTCGGTGCCACTGAAGCGATTTTCTCGGAACAAGGAGTCGTAGCTGAACAACGTTTCACCCGTGTCGAACAGCGGGATGTCCATCTGGTCCTTGTACGGGACGTAGAGATAGAACAGGCGCGGTTCGAGGGTCTGCTTGTAGTTCGTGCCGAACAGGGAGGTGTTGCGGTCGAAGTACAGGCCGCTGTCGACGCTGAAGATCGGGATATCGCGGTTCTGGGTGCTCGAGAAGTCGCCACGCAGGTCGCGGGTGGCTTGCGTAGCGCGGGCTAGGTCCCCCTTGCCTTCGCTGTCCAAGTCCAGGTCGTAATTGGTGTACATGTAGGTCAGCTTGGGCGTGACGTAGCCGTAGCTGGCGTTCATCGGCAGGCTGATGGACGGCGCGAGGTTCAGACGGGTACCGTTCGCCCTTGCGAGGCCAAAGATGTTCTCGTCAAGACGCTGGCCGTTGGCCCCGGCAGTGGTGTCAAGGTCTCCGTTTTCGTTGAAGACGGGACCTGTTTTCAAGTCGCGGTCAAAGCGCACAGCTTCGGTCTTGTAGCTGAAGTCGAAGCCTCCCGGATGGTACGGCAACATACCATTGAAGGTAACCTGCGGCAGACGATCATACGGCGTGATCTTCGAGATGGTCGCCATCTCGTAGGCATGTACGTTCAATCGCGCGGTGTAGCTGTCACCACGGTAGGTCAATGCACCTTGCTGATTGAGCAGGTCCTTGGACTCAACACCAATCTGGTCGGACTCGAGATCCTGGAAGTAGAACGGATCGCTGATGTCGGTGTAGTCCACTTCAGCCATCAGGCGCTCGTCCAAGCCACCCTTGTGCTGCCAGTTGACCATCCAGCGCTGTTCTTTGTAGTCAGTCTGGTCTTTGCGGTCGTCGTTCTTGTCGTTGAGGTACGCGCCACCGAACTGGCCTTCGCTGGAAGGCGTCAGGTAGCGGAACTCGCCTTCCATCAGCAGGCCGCGCTTGGTCATGTAGCGCGGGTACAACGTGGCGTCGTAGTTCGGCGCCAGGTTGAAGTAGTACGGCGTGACCAGCATGAAGCCGGTGTCGCTGGTGCTGCTGAACGATGGCGGCAGGAAGCCGGACTGGCGACGGTCGTCGATCGGGAAGTAGATGTACGGTGTGTAGAACACCGGGAAATCCTTGACCCGCAGCGTAACGTTGGTCGCGGTACCGAAACCGGTGGCCGGGTTCAGGGTGATGTTGTTGCCCTTCAGCTGCCAGGCGTTGCTGCCCGGTTCGCAGGTGGTGTACGTACCGTCCTTTAGACGGATGATGGCGTTCTCGCCACGCTTGGCGTACAGGGCACTGCCGCGGATGTGCGACTTGTGCATCACGTATTCGGCGTTGTCGACCTGGGCTTCGCCCGTGTCGAGCTGGATCTGTGCCTCGTCACCGACCACCAGCGAACCGTTGTCACGGATCTTGACGTTGCCCTTGAGCTCGCCACGGTTTTCGGTCTGGTAGAGGTTGGCCTCGTCGGCCTCGGCCTGCATGCTGCCCTGGCGCATCACCACGTCACCGGCGAGGGTAGCGATCTGCTGCTCCTGCTGGTACTTGGATACCTTGGCGTTGATGTAGGTCGGCGACTCGTCCTTCGGCGTGGTGTCGGCCATGCCCGGGCGGGTTGGCTCGATGTAGGCGCCACCGCAGTACGGGCCGGTTTCGGCCAGCTGTGCGGCAGTGAGCTTTTCACGCGGAACCCAGTCCAGGTGGCTGTAGTCTTCGCTACGCGACTTCAGGCCACGGCCCTTGGCCTCGGTGACCAGCATCGGCCGGTCCGCGGTTTCGCCTTCGCTCGCGGCTTCGGTGCCGGTGCTGACGGCAGCACCCTCGTGCACCGGGCGCGGCGGCAGGTTGTTGGCTGGGGTCTTGGGCTTGCAGTCCCAACCACCGGAGGCGGACACTTGGCAGTCGAACTGTTCGGCTGCCACCACGTAAGACGTGGCCAGAGGTTGCAGGGCCAGCAAACCGCCGGTTACCAGCAACGGAAACTTTCTACGAAACGCGGGGGATTTCAATGCCATCTTATTAGTCCGGGCTTCCTGCGTGCCATCTGCCCGCGTGTGGGGCCGCACGCCTCTCGATGGTCTGAAAAAGATGCTGGATAATAAAGCATGACCCGCTTGACGGCTAGGGCCGTCGGAGACCCTTGTAATGCCTGAACACGATGTACGCCTGCAACAACTGACGGTCTGGCTCGATGAGCAGCTCAATGATCTTTTCCGGAAAAACGCCTGGGGCGAAGTGCCCGCAGGCAGCCTGACCGCGGCCAGCAGCGATGCCAGCTTCCGTCGTTATTTCCGCTGGCAGGGCGCCGGCCACAGCTTCGTGATCATGGATGCACCACCTCCGCAGGAAAACTGCCGACCGTTCGTCGCCATCGACCACTTGTTGGCCAGCGCCGGCGTGCACGTGCCGCTGATCCATGCCCAGGACCTGGAGCGTGGCTTCCTGCTGCTGGGTGACCTGGGCCACCAGACATACCTTGATATCATTGATGCGGACAACGCCGACGGCCTGTTCGCTGATGCCATCGACGCGTTGCTGGCGTTCCAGCGCCTGCCGATGGACGCGCCGTTGCCCAGCTACGACGATGCGCTGCTGCGCCGTGAAGTCGAGTTGTTCCCGGAGTGGTACGTGGGCCGTGAGCTTGGCCTGGCCTTCAGCGATGCCCAGAAAGCCGCCTGGCAACGAATCAGCCAGTTGCTGATCGACAGCGCACTCACCCAGCCCAAGGTACTGGTGCACCGCGACTACATGCCGCGCAACCTGATGCAGAGCACGCCCAACCCCGGCGTGCTGGACTTCCAGGATGCCGTGTACGGCCCGGTCACCTACGACATCACCTGCCTGTTCAAGGACGCCTTCCTCAGTTGGCCGCAGGCGCGGGTCGAAGGCTGGCTGCGCGACTACTGGCAGAAGGCACAGGCTGCCGGCATCCCGGTGCAGGCCGACTTCGAGGCGTTCCAGCGTGCCAGCGACCTGATGGGTGTTCAGCGCCACCTGAAGGTGATCGGTATCTTCGCCCGTATCTGCCACCGCGACGGCAAACCCCGTTACCTGGGCGACGTGCCGCGCTTCTTCGCCTATATAGAAGAAGTGATCAGTCGCCGGCCCGAATTGGCGGAGCTGGGTGAGCTGATTGCCGAGCTGCAGGCCGGAGCGCGTGCATGAAGGCAATGATATTGGCAGCGGGCAAAGGCGAGCGCATGCGCCCGCTGACCCTGCACACCCCCAAGCCGCTGGTCCCGGTCGCCGGCCAGCCACTGATCGAGTATCACCTGCGGGCCCTGGCTGCGGCGGGCGTCACCGAGGTGGTGATCAACCATGCCTGGCTCGGCCAGCAGATCGAGGACCACCTGGGTGACGGCAGCCGTTTCGGCCTGAGCATCCGCTATTCGCCCGAAGGAGAGCCGCTGGAAACCGGCGGTGGCATCTTCAAGGCCCTGCCATTGCTGGGTGACGCGCCGTTCCTGTTGGTGAACGGCGATGTCTGGACCGACTACGACTTCGCGCGCCTGCAGGCTCCCCTGCAAGGCCTGGCCCATTTGGTGCTGGTCGATAACCCAGGCCATCACGGCCGCGGCGACTTCCGCCTGGTGGGCGAGCGGGTGGTCGATGGTGATGATGCCCCTGGCACGCTGACCTTCAGCGGCCTTTCGGTGCTGCACCCGGCGCTGTTCGAAGGCTGCCAGCCTGGCGCCTTCAAGCTGGCGCCGTTGCTGCGCCAGGCCATGGCTGCGGGCCAGGTCAGTGGCGAGCACTACCGTGGGCACTGGGTTGATGTCGGTACTATCGAGCGCCTGGCCGAGGCCGAGCGCCTGATCGGCGAGCGCGCCTGACATGTGGTGGCCAAGCACGGTGATTGGTGCCGGTGCCGGCTTTGCCGTTGCCAGCATCCCCGGGGCCTTGCTCGGCGCGTTGCTCGGCCAGGCCATGGACCGCCGCCTGCGATTGCAGGGCTGGGAGGACATGCGTGAGCGCCTGGGCGGGCGCCCGGCCTTGCAGGACGACGAGTTACTGTTCGTGATGCTCGGGCGCCTGGCCAAGTGCGATGGCCGGGTGGGCGAGCAGCATATCCAGCAGGCGCGCCAGGAGATGGTGCGCCTGGACCTGGCCGAAGCGGCCCGGCTGCGCGCGATTGCCGCGTTCAACCGTGGCAAGGCGGGCAAGGACAGGCTGAGTGGGCACCTGCGGCGCATTCGCCAGCAGCCGCATGCGGCCGAAGGCACCCTGCGTGCCTGTTGGCGCATGGTCTGGGCCGACGGCAAGATGGGCAACAAGGAGCGTGAACTGCTGCTGGACTGGGGGCAGAAACTGGGCCTGAGCCGGCGGCAGGTGCAAGCCATGTCGCTGGAGTACGAACCACGCAAGGCGGCGGGGCCGGAAGGGGTCGCCATGACCTATGCGGCGGCGTTGCGCTTGCTGGCGGTCGAGGCGGATACCGATGCCGACAAGGTCAAGCAGGCGTATCGTCGGCTGGTCAGCCGGCACCACCCGGACAAGCTGGCGGGCACTGGTGCCAGTGAGGCGCAGGTGCGTGAAGCGACCGAGCGGACCCGGGAGTTGCATCAGGCCTATGCAATGATCCGCAAGCGGCGCGGCCTTTGATGGCCCTATCGCCGGCAAGCCAGCTCCCACAGGTATTGCACTGACCCTGAACACTGTGGGGTACCTGTGGGAGCTGGCTTGCCGGCGATGGGGCCATCATGGCAAACCTTACCCCTGTGGGCTCATCCACCCCCGCACCCGGCGGAACAGTTGCTCCTGCTCGGCCACCTTGTTCCCCGGCATGGCAATCAGCGACAACTGCCGGTACTGGCTGTCCTTCTGCCGCTTGCTGGCCTGCAGGCGCTGCGCGGCTGCATTGCGGTCACTGCTGCGGGTGGCGTAGTAGATGTCGGCAGTCGGCACTTTCAAGGTCGGCGCCAGGCTTTCCAGGTCATGCTCCACCCGCGCCGGTGTCTGCGCGGCAACCATCACCAGTTTCTGCACCTGCGGTGGCTGTTTCTCGCTCAGGTAGCGGGCCGCCCAATACGCGCCGCTGCCATGGCCGATCAGCACGATGCTGCGGGCGTTGTGCTGCTGGGCAAAGGCCACCGCAGCATCCAGGCGGGCGAAAATGCGCTCGGCATCGGCCGGGTCGGTTTGCTCGCTGGCCTGTTTGGCGTCAGTGCTCTCTGCGGTGTCGGCATCGGCTGCGGTAGCCTGGGCGACGTTGGCATTGGCATCGGCCGGCATGTCCTTGGCCGGGGCGCTTTCGCCCTTGTCTGGCTGCGGCTCGGCAGCCGGCTTGGCCTCGACCCGCGCCTGTGGGCTGTCGGCGAGCAGGTCGGGCAGGCTGATGCTCAGGCTGTGCCAGCCGATATCGGGGAACTTCTGCCGCAGCGGGCCGACCGCATTTGGCCAGTCAGCCGTTTCGCCAGCCCCCGGGACGATGATGACCGCCCCCTGCGGGTCGCTGTCGTTGGCCGGTTTCCATAGGGCCAGGAAGCTGTCGGCACCGGCCTGCAGGGTCTGCTGTTCGGCCTTGGGCACCAGCCGCTCCAGCGCCTGGGCGTCCTCCTGGCTGCGCTCCAGCAGCGGCGGGCGAGGGGCTTGGGCAGCGGGTGCCTCGGTGGTGGTGGATGGTTTTTCGGCATCGGCGGCCAGGGCGCCGAGTGGAAGGATCGAGGCCAGGCAGCACATTGCCAGCGTCGTGCGATAAAGTGTGGACATGAGTCAACCCAGGGCCAGAATGATACCGGCAGCCTAATAGTATTTGCCCGTGACGGCCATGCTGCATGGCCGCCTTGCCAAGACGAGCGTGTAGATGAAGCGAGTGCGTCGCCTGTTGGTTATCGGCTGCTTTTGGCTGCCCTTGATTGCATTGGCCAGTCCCGAAGCGGTGCCCACGGTTGCCCTGGAACCGGCCCAGCAGCAATGGCTGGATACGCACCGCAGCCTACGTGTCGGCCTGGTGTTGCAGGCGCCCTACGCTCAGTTCGACCGGCGCCTGCAGCAGCTGTACGGGGCCAACGTGGAACTGGTGAGCAGCCTGGCGCAGGCGCTGCGGCTGGACCTTACCTGGCGCAACTTCGCCGACCAGGCCAGCCTCGAACATGCCCTGCAGGCCGGCGAAATCGACTTTGCCCCGGGGCTTACCCAGACCCCTGCCAGCCTGCGTCTGTGGCTGTTCAGCGACCCTTACATGCGCGTGCCGCAACTGGTGGTTGGGCCGCGCACCGGGACCATGGCCGTGGAACTGGAAACGCTCGAGGCCGAGCAGCGGGTGGCGGTACGCATGCCCAGCCAGCTGGCGGACTACCTGCGTGGCAACTACAGCAACCTCAACCTGCAAGGGGTGCCCAACGAGCGCGAGGCCCTGCAACTGGTGGTGGGCGGCCAGGCCAGTTTCGCAGTGCTGGACGAAGCCCAGCTCAGCCGCCTGTCGCGCGAGAGCGAGTTCGGCGAGCTGGCGGTGGTCGGCGATATCGGCCTGCCGCAGCTGTTGCGCATTGGTTCGCGGCGCGACTGGCCGCTGCTGGCCGATGTGCTCGAGCGTGGCCTGCAGGCGCTGCCCGCCAAGGAACTAGAGCAACTGCACCAGCGTTGGCTGCAGCCAAAGTACCCACGCCTGAGCGAGTCGACGGGGTTCTGGCAGAACCTGGCCCTGCTGTTCGGCATGCTGCTGTTGTGCGCGCTGGCCACCCTGGTGTGGCAGCGTCGGCAGCAGCGCCAGCTGGAGCGCAGCCTGCTGGCCACGCGCGAAAGCCTGGTGGAGCGGCAGGTGCGCGAAGAAGCGTTGCGCCTGAGCCAGTTCGCCATCGACCAGAGCACGGTGGGCATCCTCTGGGTCAACTGGGACAGCCACGTACGCTACGCCAACCATGCCGCCGAGCGCATGCTGGGCTACGGCGAAGGCGCGCTGCTGGAGCGTCCGCTGAGCGACTTTGAACCCAGCCTGACCATGGACCGCTGGCTGGAGCTGTGGAAGGGCGCGCGCACCGGGGCGGGTGGTGTCGGCCAGTTCGAGACGCAGTGCCGCCGGGCTGACCACAGCCTGCTGCCGGTCGAGCTGTCGCTGAGTTTTCTGCGCTTTCGTGACTCTGAGTACCTGGTGGTGTACCTCGCCGATGTCACCGAGCGCCACCGCGCCCTGGCTGCCCTGCGCGAAAGCGAGGCGCGGCTCAAGGGCATTGCCGGCAACGTGCCGGGGTTGGTGTTCCGCCTGGAGCGCGACCCGGCCGAGGGCGACCTGGAATTCCCCTACATCAGCGAGGGCAGCGAGGCCTTGGTGGGCTATTCGCCCAGCGAGATCCAGCACCCGCAGATGGGCCTGCGCAACCTGGTACATCCCGAGGACCGCGCCGATTACCACCGAGTGCAGGACCTGGCCCTGGCCAGTGACCAGGACTGGTCCTGGCAGGGGCGCATTCTCACCCGCCAGGGTGAACAGCGCTGGGCCGACATCAAGGCCAGCACCCGGCGCCTGGGCAACGGCCAGGTGGTGTGGGACGGCGTGGTGTGGGACATCACCCAGGGCAAGCGGGCCGAGTTGGCGCTGGCCAGGTCCCAGGAGCAGCTGCGCGAACTGTCGGCCCACCTGGAAAGCGTGCGTGAGGAAGAAAAGGCCCGCATTGCCCGGGAAGTGCACGATGAACTGGGGCAGATGCTGACCGTGCTCAAGCTGGAAGTGTCGATGTGCGAGCTGGCCTTCGCCGAGCTGGACCCGGGCCTGAACGAGCGCCTGACCAGCATGAAACGCCTGATCGCCCAACTGTTCCAGCTGGTGCGCGATGTGGCCACCGCCTTGCGCCCGCCGATTCTCGATGCCGGCATCGCCTCGGCCATCGAATGGCAGGCGCGGCGTTTTGAAGCACGCACGCAGATCCCCTGCCTGGTGCAAGTACCGGATAATCTGCCAGCATTGAGCGACGCCAAGGCCACCGGGCTGTTCCGTATCCTCCAGGAGGCACTGACCAACGTGATGCGCCATGCCCAGGCGCACAGCGTGGAGATCGAACTGGTGCGTGAGCACGGGCAATTGCGCATGACTGTCAGCGATGACGGCCAGGGCTTTTGCCGCGACCAGCCACGGCCCACCTCGTTCGGCCTGGTAGGGGTGCGTGAGCGGGTGCTGATGCTGGGCGGCAGCATGGCGCTGGACAGTGAACCGGGCGAAGGCACCAGCCTGAGCGTGGCCATACCGTTGGAGTAGGAGAGCGATCGTGATTCGAGTGCTGGTGGCCGAAGACCACACCATTGTCCGTGAGGGCATCAAGCAGTTGATTGGCCTGGCCAAGGACATGCAGGTGGCGGGGGAGGCCGGTAACGGTGAGCAGCTGCTGGAAACCCTGCGCCACACGCCGTGCGAGGTGGTACTGCTGGATATCTCGATGCCGGGTGTGAATGGCCTGGAGGCGATCCCGCGGATCCGCGCGTTGCACGACGCCCCGGCGATCCTGATGCTGTCGATGCACGATGAAGCGCAGATGGCGGCGCGGGCGCTGAAGGCCGGGGCGGCGGGCTATGCCACCAAGGACAGCGACCCGGCGCTGTTGCTGACCGCGATTCGCCGGGTTGCCGCTGGCGGGCGTTATATCGACCCGGCGCTGGCCGACCGCATGGTCTTCGAAGTGGGCCTGACGGAGTCGCGGCCGTTGCACACGCTGCTGTCCGAGCGGGAGTTTTCGGTGTTCGAACGCCTGGCCCAGGGCGCCAACGTCAACGACATCGCCCAACAGCTGGCGCTGTCGAGCAAGACCATCAGCACCCACAAGGCGCGCCTGATGCAGAAGCTGAAAGTGAACTCGCTGGCTGAGCTGGTGAAGTACGCGATGGAGCACAAGCTGGTCTGAATGCGACATGCGCTTCCTGCCGCCTGTAGCGAATCCCTGTGGGAGCGGGTTTACCCGCGAAAGGGCCTGACCTGCCATCTGCGGTGCCTGGGCCGGCCTCTTCGCGGGTGAACCCGCTCCCACAGGGGCGCCCTGGAGGGCTGAGGAAAATATTCCAAACCCGCCATCTTTGTAGGGGAATCCCTACAGCAAATCTTCCATCCGGATGATGGCATTCTCTCAGCACCCCCGATTTTCCGGCGCTTGCCGCTTGTCTAGTCTTTGCCTACGCAGTCATCCAACAAGAAGGTGCAGGCATGAGCGAGGCGAAGTCGAACGCTGCAACCAGCGAAACGCTGGTCAGCTTCCGTGGTGTGCAGAAGAGCTACGACGGCGAGTTGCTGATCGTCAAAGACCTCAACCTGGATATTCGCAAGGGCGAGTTCCTCACCCTGCTTGGCCCGTCCGGCTCGGGCAAGACCACCAGCCTGATGATGCTGGCCGGCTTCGAAACCCCCACAGCCGGTGAAATCCAGCTGGCCGGGCGTTCGATCAACAATGTGCCGCCGCACAAGCGTGACATCGGCATGGTGTTCCAGAACTACGCGCTGTTCCCGCACATGACCGTGGCCGAGAACCTGGCCTTCCCGCTGACCGTGCGCAACCTGAGCAAGACCGACATCAGCGAGCGGGTCAAGCGGGTGCTGAACATGGTCCAGCTCGATGCCTTCGCCAAGCGTTACCCCGGCCAGCTGTCCGGCGGCCAGCAGCAGCGTGTAGCCCTGGCCCGCGCACTGGTGTTCGAGCCGCAGCTGGTACTGATGGACGAACCGCTGGGCGCGCTGGACAAGCAGCTGCGCGAGCACATGCAGATGGAGATCAAGCACATCCACCAGCGCCTGGGCGTGACCGTGGTGTACGTGACCCACGACCAGGGCGAAGCGCTGACCATGTCCGACCGGGTGGCCGTGTTCCACCAGGGTGAAATCCAGCAGATCGCCGACCCGCGCACGCTGTACGAAGAACCCTGCAACACCTTCGTCGCCAACTTCATCGGCGAGAACAACCGCATCAACGGCACCTTGCTGGCCAGTGATGGCAAGCGCTGCCAGGTGCAGTTGCCGCGCGGCGAGCGGGTCGAGGCGCTGGCGGTGAATGTCGGCCAGGCCGGCGAGCCGGTGACCCTGTCGATCCGCCCGGAGCGCGTGCGCCTGAACGGCCACAGCGAAAGCTGCGTGAACCGCTTCTCGGGCCGGGTGGCCGAATTCATTTACCTGGGCGACCACGTGCGGGTGCGCCTGGAAGTTTGCGGCAAGGGCGACTTCTTCGTGAAACAGCCGATTGCCGAGCTCGACCCGGCCCTGGCTGTGGGCGATGTGGTACCGCTGGGCTGGGAGGTGGAGCACGCCCGCGCGCTCGATCCGATTGCCGAAGCCCATTGATGGATTGCTTCACCAACCCTGTACTGTGGAGAGAATAATAATGCGCAAGCAGTTGAAACTGACCGCCCTGGCCCTGGGGCTGTTCGCCGCTGGCCAGGCCATGGCCGCAGACCTCACCGTGGTCTCGTTCGGCGGTGCCAACAAGGCGGCCCAGGTCAAGGCGTTCTACGAACCGTGGGAGAAGGCCGGCAAGGGCAAGATCGTTGCAGGCGAGTACAACGGCGAGATGGCCAAGGTCAAAGCCATGGTCGACACCAAGAGCGTGTCCTGGAACCTGGTGGAAGTCGAGTCGCCAGAATTGGCCCGCGGCTGTGACGAGGGCATGTTCGAAGAACTCGACCCGGCCCTGTTCGGTAATGAGGCCGACTATGTGCCGGGTGCCATCCAGCCATGCGGCGTGGGCTTCTTCGTATGGTCCACGGTGCTGGCCTACAACGCCGACAAGCTGAAGACCGCACCGACCAGCTGGGCCGATTTCTGGGATACCAAGAAATTCCCGGGCAAGCGCGGCCTGCGCAAGGGCGCCAAGTACACCCTGGAATTCGCCCTGATGGCCGACGGTGTGGCGCCGAAGGACGTGTACCAGGTGCTGGGCACCAAAGAGGGCGTGGACCGCGCCTTCAAGAAACTCGACGAACTCAAGCCAAGCATCCAGTGGTGGGAAGCTGGCGCCCAGCCGCCGCAGTACCTGGCCTCAGGTGACGTAGTCATGAGCTCTGCCTACAACGGCCGCATCGCTGCGGTGCAGAAAGAGAGCAACCTGAAGGTGGTGTGGAACGGCGGCATCTACGACTTCGACGCCTGGGCTATTCCGAAAGGCGCCAAGGATGCCGAGGAAGCGAAGAAATTCATCGCCTTCAGCGTGCAGCCCGAGCAGCAGAAGACCTACTCCGAGAACATCGCCTACGGCCCGGCCAATTCCAAGGCCGTGAGCCTGCTGTCGGACGCGGTGAAGAAGGACATGCCGACCACGCCTGAAAACATCGCCAACCAGGTGCAGATCGACGTGGCCTTCTGGGCTGACAACAGCGAGCAGCTGGAGCAACGCTTCAACGCCTGGGCGGCGAAGAAGTAAACGACCAGCGTAGGGGGCCGCTTTGCGGCCCATCGCCGGCAAGCCAGCTCCCACAGGGGGCCGCTGCCCTGGAGCCAGCGGAGTATCTGTAGGAGCTGGCTTGCCTGCGATGGGCTGCGCAGCAGCCCCATTTTCAGTTCGTATCGCGGAGTTCGCCATGGCCATTGCAGTGCCCCTCAAAGAAGGCGCAGGTCCAAGTCTCAAGCAGCGCCTCAAGCACGCCGAGCGGGTCAACCGCTGGAAGGCGCAGGCGTTGATCGCGCCGCTGGCGCTGTTTCTCCTGCTGGTGTTCCTGGTGCCGATCGCGGCGCTGCTGTACAAGAGCGTCGGCAACCCGGAAGTGGTTGGTGGCCTGCCGCGCACCGTGGGCGTCATCACCCAGTGGGATGGCAAGAGCCTGCCGGGCGAGGACGTGTACAAGGCGTTGAGCCAGGACCTGGCCGAGTCGCGCAAGAACCAGACCCTGGGCGACCTTTCCAAGCGCCTGAACATGGAGCTGGCCGGTTACCGCAGCCTGTTGGCCAAGACCGCGCGGGCGCTGCCGTTCAAGAGCGAACCCGCTTCCTATAAAGATGCCTTGCAGGCCCTCGACGAGCGTTGGGGCGACCCGGCCTACTGGCAGGCGATCCGCCGCAACACCAGTACGGTCACCTCGTTCTACCTGCTGGCTTCGCTCGACCACCGTATCGATGACCTTGGCGAACTGGCCAAGGCCACCCCGGACCAGGCCATCTACCTGGATATCTTCGCCCGCACCCTGTGGATGGGTGTGGTGATTACCGCCATCTGCCTGGTGCTGGCCTACCCGCTGGCCTACCTGCTGGCCAACCTGCCGACCCGGCAGAGCAACCTGCTGATGATCCTGGTGCTGCTGCCGTTCTGGACCTCGATCCTGGTGCGGGTGGCGGCGTGGATCGTGCTGCTGCAGTCGGGTGGCCTGATCAACAGCGCGCTGATGGCCATGGGCATCATCGACCAGCCGCTGGAACTGGTGTTCAACCGCACCGGCGTGTACATCTCGATGGTGCACATCCTGTTGCCGTTCATGATCCTGCCGCTGTACAGCGTGATGAAGGGCATTTCGCCAAGTTACATGCGTGCGGCGATCTCGCTGGGCTGCCACCCGTTCGCCAGTTTCTGGCGGGTCTACTTCCCGCAGACCTACGCCGGGGTTGGCGCTGGTTGCCTGCTGGTGTTCATCCTGGCCATCGGCTACTACATCACCCCGGCACTGCTGGGCAGCCCGAATGACCAGATGGTCAGCTACTTCGTGGCCTTCTACACCAACACCAGCATCAACTGGGGCATGGCCACCGCACTGGGCGGGCTGTTGCTGCTGGCGACCGTGCTGTTGTACCTGATCTATAGCTGGCTGGTCGGCGCCAGCCGCCTGCGCCTGAGCTGAGGAGCCTTGTCATGCTGAGCCCTTACATGTCGCCCGTGGAGCGGGTGTGGTTCTACAGCCTGCGCATTCTTTGCGGCTTGATCCTGCTGTTCCTCATATTGCCGGTGCTGGTGATCGTGCCGCTGTCGTTCAACAGTGGCAGTTTCCTGGTGTACCCGCTGCAGGGCTTCTCGCTGCAGTGGTACCAGGACTTCTTCGGCTCGGCCGAGTGGATGCGGGCCTTGAAGAACAGCATCATCGTCGCCCCGGCAGCCACAGTGCTGGCCATGGTGTTCGGCACCCTGGCGGCCATCGGCCTGACCCGTGGCGACTTCCCGGGCAAGTCGCTGGTGATGGCGCTGGTGATTTCGCCGATGGTAGTGCCGGTGGTGATCATCGGTGTGGCCAGCTACCTGTTCTTCGCCCCGCTGGGCATGGGCAATAGCTTCACCTCGCTGATTCTGGTGCATGCGGTACTGGGCGTGCCGTTCGTCATCATTACCGTGTCGGCGACCTTGCAGGGCTTCAACTACAACCTGGTGCGCGCGGCAGCCAGCCTGGGCGCCTCGCCGCTGCTGACTTTCCGCCGGGTGACCCTGCCGCTGATCGCGCCTGGGGTGATTTCGGGGGCATTGTTCGCCTTTGCCACATCGTTTGACGAAGTAGTGGTGACCCTGTTCCTGGCCGGGCCGGAGCAGGCGACCCTGCCGCGGCAGATGTTCAGTGGTATTCGCGAGAACCTGAGCCCGACCATTGCCGCGGCGGCGACCTTGCTGATTGCTTTCTCGGTGGTGTTGCTGCTGACCCTGGAGTGGTTGCGTGGGCGTAGCGAGAAGCTGAGGACCCAGCAGCCTGGTTGAAGGTATGTTGCCTGTGCTGGCCTCTTCGCGGCTAAAGCCGCTCCCACAGGATTTGCGCAGCTTTCGATGCCTGCGCGGTCCCTGTGGGAGCGGCTTTAGCCGCGAAGGGGCCGGTACAGGTTGATGCTAATCAGCCTTCATCCGCTTCCCTGGGTTACAATGCGCGCCACCGTGATTCTGCCAACAGGTGCGCCATGCAGCCCTACGCTATTGCCCCCTCCATTCTCTCCGCCGATTTCGCCCGACTGGGCGAGGACGTCGACAAGGTATTGGCCGCGGGTGCCGACATCGTCCACTTCGATGTCATGGACAACCACTACGTCCCCAACCTGACCATCGGCCCGATGGTCTGCACCGCCCTGCGCAAGTACGGCGTCACCGCCCCGATCGACGTGCACCTGATGGTCAGCCCGGTCGACCGCATCATCGGCGACTTCATCGAAGCTGGTGCCACCTACATCACCTTCCACCCGGAAGCCTCGCAGCACATCGACCGTTCGCTGCAGTTGATCAAGGACGGTGGCTGCAAGGCCGGCCTGGTGTTCAACCCGGCCACCAGCCTGGACGCGCTGAAGTACGTGATGGACAAGGTCGACATGGTGCTGCTGATGAGCGTCAACCCGGGCTTCGGCGGGCAGAAGTTCATCCCTGGCACCCTCGACAAGCTGCGCGAGGCGCGTGCGCTGATCGACGCCAGCGGCCGTGATATCCGCCTGGAAATCGACGGTGGCGTCAACGTCAACAACATCCGCGAGATCGCTGCCGCTGGCGCCGACACCTTCGTGGCCGGCTCGGCAATCTTCAACGCCCCGGACTACCAGGAAGTCATCGCCAGGATGCGTGCAGAACTGGCTCAGGCCCGCCCATGAGCGGCTTCGAGCAGCTGTTCCCGGGGACGCTGCCCAGGCTGGTGATGTTCGATCTGGACGGTACCCTGATCGATTCCGTGCCAGACCTGGCCGCCGCCGTGGACCGCATGCTGCTCGAACTGGGGCGCCCGCCTGCCGGCCTGGAGGCGGTGCGCCACTGGGTGGGCAACGGTGCCCAGGTGCTGGTGCGCCGGGCGCTGGCCGGTGGCATCGACCACGCTGCCGTGGACGATGCGCTGGCCGAGCAGGCGTTGGCGCTATTCATGGACGCCTATGCCGAAAGCCACGAACTGACCGTGGTCTACCCCGGTGTGCAGGACACCCTGCGCTGGCTGCGCAAGCAGGGCGTGGAAATGGCGCTGATCACCAACAAGCCCGAGCGCTTCGTTGGCCCGCTGCTGGACCAGATGAAGATCGGCAACTACTTCCGCTGGATCATCGGCGGTGACACCCTGCCGCAGAAAAAGCCCGACCCTGCGGCGCTGCTGTTCGTCATGCAGATGGCCGGTGTCACCCCGCAGCAGTCGCTGTTTGTCGGCGATTCACGCAGTGACGTGCTGGCGGCCAAGGCGGCTGGCGTGCAGTGCGTGGGCCTGACCTACGGCTACAACCACGGCCGACCGATCCACGACGAAGCCCCCAGTCTGGTGATCGACGACCTGCGCGCATTGCTGCCCGGTTGCGCAGACCCGGCCACTGGGATAACGTTGGCGGACCTTCAAGCCTCACAAGACAGAGAGTCCACCGTGGCGGTTACCGGCAAATTCTGGATGAAAGTCATCAAGGCCCTGGCCCGTTGGCGTTGGCGCGCCTGACTTCAGCCTGCCGGCGCGTGCCGGCCCGTCCGTTTGCCTGACCTATTGCTGCTTGCCACGAGGCTACCCATGACCCGCGAAGAATTCCTGCGCCTGGCCGCTGCCGGCTACAACCGCATTCCCCTGGCCTGCGAAACCCTGGCCGACTTCGACACGCCGCTGTCGATCTACCTGAAACTGGCCGACCAGCCCAACTCGTACCTGCTCGAATCGGTGCAGGGCGGCGAGAAATGGGGCCGTTACTCGATGATCGGCCTGCCATCGCGCACGGTGATGCGTGTGCACGGCTACCACGTGAGCATCCTGCAGGATGGCGTGGAGGTGGAAAGCCACGATGTCGAAGACCCGCTGGCCTTTGTCGAAACCTTCAAGGACCGTTACAAGGTCGCCGATATCCCTGGCCTGCCGCGCTTCAACGGCGGCCTGGTCGGCTACTTCGGCTACGACTGCGTGCGCTATGTGGAAAAGCGCCTGGGCGCCAGCCCCAACCCGGATCCGCTGGGTGTGCCGGATATCCTGCTGATGGTGTCCGATGCGGTGGTGGTGTTCGACAACCTGGCGGGCAAGATGCACGCGATCGTGCTGGTCGACCCGGCTGAAGAGCAGGCTTTCGAACAGGGCCAGGCACGCCTGCAAGGCCTGCTGGAAACCCTGCGTCAGCCGATCACCCCACGCCGTGGCCTGGACCTGAGTGGCCCGCAGGCTGCCGAGCCGGAATTCCGCTCCAGCTATACCCGCGAGGATTACGAGAACGCCGTCGGCCGCATCAAGGAATACATCCTGGCCGGTGACTGCATGCAGGTGGTGCCGTCGCAGCGCATGTCGATCGACTTCAAGGCTGCGCCAATCGACCTGTACCGCGCGCTGCGCTGCTTCAACCCGACGCCGTACATGTACTTCTTCAACTTTGGCGACTTCCATGTGGTCGGCAGCTCGCCCGAGGTGCTGGTACGCGTCGAGGACAACCTGGTCACCGTACGCCCGATTGCCGGCACCCGCCCGCGTGGCGCTACCGAAGAGGCCGACCGCGCGCTGGAAGACGACCTGCTGTCGGACGACAAGGAAATTGCCGAGCACCTGATGCTGATCGACCTGGGCCGTAACGACGTCGGTCGCGTGTCCTCGACCGGCAGCGTGCGCCTGACCGAGAAGATGGTGATCGAGCGTTACTCCAACGTGATGCACATTGTGTCCAACGTCACTGGCCAGCTGCGCGAAGGGCTGACGGCGATGGACGCACTGCGGGCGATCCTGCCGGCCGGTACGCTTTCGGGTGCGCCGAAGATTCGCGCGATGGAGATCATCGACGAGCTGGAGCCGGTCAAGCGTGGGGTTTACGGTGGTGCCGTCGGTTACTTCGCATGGAACGGCAACATGGATACCGCCATTGCCATCCGTACCGCGGTAATCAAGGACGGTGAGCTGCATGTGCAGGCCGGGGGCGGCATCGTTGCCGACTCGGTGCCGGCGCTGGAGTGGGAAGAAACCATCAACAAGCGCCGGGCGATGTTCCGCGCGGTGGCGTTGGCTGAGCAGACTTCGGCCAAATAAGTTGATCGGGGCTGCGTTGCAGCCCTTCGCGGGCTCGCCCGCTCCCACAGGGAAATCACATGCTGCAAGGCCTGTGCAATACCTGTGGGAGCGGGCGAGCCCGCGAAGGGCCGCAAAGCGGCCCCATCAATTCAAAAGTCGACGCTGACGCCCAAACTCACTCCCTGCTGCGTCAATTCATCACTCTTGCGCCAGTTATAGTTGCCGCGCAAATGCACCCCCGCCACCACTTCATGGCTCACCCCCAGGCTCGCCCGGGTCAGGTCGCTGTGCGGCGTATACCCGGTCAGGGTGAAGTCATTCGCCGGCAGGCTGGTCAGGTGCATCGTCACATCCTGCTGGTCATCCTCGAACTCATGTTCCTGCGCCACCTCGGCGAACAGCCGGGTACTCGGCAGCACCTGCACACTGCCCAGCAACCCCACGCCCAAACGGCGTGATGTGCGTTCCTGGTCATCGAAGCCCAGCGCCGTCGAGCGCCCGCTTTTCTCGTCATAGCCATCCACCTTCACCCGCGCATAATCGGCGCTGATGAACGGCGCCAGCTGCCAGCTGCTGCTCTCGGCCGCCAGGTTGTAGCCCAGCCGCCCCGACACCGCCCAGGCCTCGCCATCGGTATCGCCCTTTTCGCTGCGGTCGTTCACGCCAAGGGCGAAGGTGCGCTTGAGGTCGCTGTAGTCCAGGTGCCCGGCGGTCAGCGCCGCGTCGGCCCACCAGCGGTCCTGGCGGTATTGGGCGAAGGCGCTGGCAAGGTAGCTGTCCAGCTTGTAGTCCGAGTCCTGCGCGCCGGCTTCCAGCTTCTGCCGGTACACGCCGCCGGCCAGGCCCAGGCGCCATGCATCGTTCAGGCGATAGCTGCCGCCAAGGGTCAGGTTGTAGCCGCGGCCGTCGCCGCTGGCCGCGCTGCGCTGGCCGTCGAAGTCCAGGTCCTGGGCGCCGGTGGCAACGAAGGCTTGCCACTGGCCAACTGCCTGCCAGGGTGTCTGCCACTGGTTGCGCAGTTCGTCCTGGTGGGCACGCAGGCTGGCGTGGGCCATTTCCGGGAGCAGGGTCAGTTCCCAGGGGGCGGCGATAATCGAATAGGCGTAGTCGGCAATCAGTTGCTGGCCGGCGATGGTCGGGTGCACCGAGTCGTTGAACAGCAGTTTGGTCGGGTCTGGCGTGGCGCCGTTGATGCCATACACCGGGTTTTCCACGCAGCCTTCGCCGCTGTAGCAGGTGCCGACCAGGTTCTGGCCGCTGGCCAGGCCGAACTGCTCGGGGCTGGCCAGCGCTTCGCTCAGCAGCACAGGGATGTTCAGCGGAATGATTTCGGCATCGATCTGCCCCAGCTGGCTGAGCAGGGACTGGTTGAACGCGCCGGATAGCAGCGACAGCGGGTTTTGTTGCGGCGTACCGCTGAAGTTCGGTGTCTGCCCGAGGTCGGGCAGCAGCCAGACCATGATGTAACGGGCGCCGCCTTGCTGCAGGGCCTGGGCGCTGGCGGCCAGCCGGGCGCCAGCGGCCACGGCATCGGCCGGGCTGTTGACCAGGCCTTGCAGGAAGTCATTGCCGCCGCCAGTCAGGTAATACAACGCGTTGGGGTCGGCGCGCAGGCCGTTGGCCAGGTAGCCCGGTTTATCACGCAGTACCTGCCCGGCGTCGGGGCGCCCTGGCGGGATGACGGTCTCGGAGGTAGTGGTGATCGAATCCAGGATCTGCTGGGTGGTGTAGCCACCGACTGCCCAGTTGTTGCCGTCGGGGAGGCCCAGCACCGGATTGACCGGGGAGGTGGAAGGGCCAAGCTCGGTCGGGCTCACACCGAGCCGCCCGCCCAGGATCATCGGTGACACTGGCGCATAATTGCCATTGGCATCGCGGTTGGTGAAGCGCACCCCGCCAAACTGCCCGGCGTCGCTGAGGCTGTCACCAAACACGATCATGCTGGAGTAGGGCGAGGGTGCCGCGAAGGCCTGGCTGCAGGCTAACGTCAATGAGGCGAGGGTAAAGCGCAATAACGGTGCTTTTCGCATCAGGGAACATCCTTTTCTTTGTTTTTATCAGGACAACCCCACCGACCTTAGCAAATCGCAGTGCATCCCTCCCAAGTCCATTCGTTTCCCCGTGTTTACAGGCATATTGCGCCCGCCGTCCCGGTAGGCTACTGTGCCGGGACGTATGAGCGAGACCTATCCTGTGTTGATCGTCAGCAAACTCTTGATGCGCGTAATCAAGGCCCACGCCCGTTGGCGTTGGCGCGCCTGACTTTATCCCCTGCCGGCCCGTCCGGCCCGCCCCCGTTTGCCTTCCTGTCTACCGCCCCTTGTGGCAAAGCCGCGCCTGTTGGCTGGTGCAGAAAGGTTCGAATTCTGAAGTCAGTAGATTCAAGAGGTTTAACCCGATGTTACTGATGATCGACAATTACGACTCATTCACTTACAACGTCGTTCAGTACCTTGGCGAGCTGGGTGCCGAGGTAAAGGTCATTCGCAATGACGAAATGACCATCGCCCAGATCGAAGCCCTCAACCCTGAGCGCATCGTCGTATCTCCAGGCCCGTGCACGCCGAGCGAGGCGGGCGTGTCCATCGAGGCCATCCTGCACTTTGCCGGCAAGCTGCCGATCCTTGGCGTATGCCTGGGCCACCAGTCCATCGGCCAGGCCTTTGGTGGTGATGTGGTACGTGCCCGCCAGGTGATGCACGGCAAGACCAGCCCGGTACATCACCGTGACCTGGGCGTGTTCGCCGGCCTCAACAACCCGTTGACCGTGACCCGTTACCACTCGCTGGTGGTAAAGCGCGAAACCTTGCCCGAGTGCCTGGAAGTGACCGCCTGGACCGCCCATGCTGACGGTTCGGTCGACGAGATCATGGGCCTGCGCCACAAGACGCTGAATATCGAAGGGGTGCAGTTCCACCCCGAGTCGATCCTGACCGAACAGGGCCACGAACTGTTCGCCAACTTCCTCAAGCAGACCGGCGGCCGCCGCTAAGGATCGAACATGGATATCAAGAGTGCGTTGAGCCGTATCGTCGGCCAGCTGGACCTTTCAACCGAAGAAATGCGCGACGTCATGCGCCAGATCATGACTGGCCAGTGCAGCGAAGCGCAGATCGGCGCCTTCCTGATGGGCATGCGCATGAAGAGCGAAAGCATCGACGAGATCGTCGGTGCGGTGTCGGTGATGCGCGAGCTGGCCGACAAGGTCGAACTGCAGAGCCTCGATGGCGTTGTCGATATCGTCGGTACCGGCGGTGATGGCGCCAACATCTTCAACGTATCCACCGCCTCGTCGTTCGTCCTGGCGGCGGCAGGTTGCACCGTGGCCAAGCATGGCAACCGCGCGGTATCGGGCAAGAGCGGCAGTGCCGACCTGCTGGAGGCCGCCGGTATCTACCTGAACCTGACGCCCACCCAGGTGGCCCGCTGCATCGACAGCCTGGGCATCGGCTTCATGTTCGCGCAAAGCCATCATTCGGCCATGAAGCACGCTGCCGGCCCGCGTCGCGACCTGGGGCTGCGCACCCTGTTCAACATGCTCGGCCCGCTTACGAATCCGGCCGGGGTGAAGCACCAGGTGGTCGGTGTATTTGCCCAGACCCTGTGCCGCCCGTTGGCTGAAGTACTGCAGCGCCTGGGCAGCAAGCACGTGCTGGTGGTGCACTCGAAGGATGGCCTGGACGAGTTCAGCCTGGCTGCGCCGACCTTCGTCGCCGAACTGAAAAATGGCGAAATCACCGAATACTGGGTAGAGCCGGAAGACCTCGGCATGAAGAGCCAGAGCCTGCACGGCCTGGCCGTCGAGAACCCGCAGGCGTCGCTGGAGCTGATCCGCGATGCGCTGGGCCGACGCAAGACCGAAAACGGCCAGAAGGCCGCCGAGATGATCGTGCTCAATGCGGGCGCGGCGCTGTATGCCGCTGACCATGCCATGAGCCTGAAAGCCGGTGTGGAACTGGCCCATGACGTACTGCACACCGGGCTGGCCTGGGAGAAGCTGCAGGAGCTGGGTGCCTTTACTGCAGTATTCAAGGTGGAGAACGAAGCATGAGTGTGCCGACGGTGCTGGAAAGGATCATCGCCCGCAAGTTTCAGGAAGTGGCCGAGCGCAGCGCGCGCGTCAGCCTCGCCGAACTGGAGGGCCTGGCCAAGGCTGCCGATGCCCCGCGAGGCTTTGCCAAGGCCCTGATCGAGCAAGCCGCGCGCAAGCAGCCGGCGGTGATTGCCGAAATCAAGAAGGCCTCGCCGAGCAAAGGCGTGATTCGCGAGCATTTCGTGCCGGCGGAAATCGCCGTCAGCTACGAGAAGGGCGGGGCGACTTGCCTGTCGGTGCTGACCGATGTGGACTACTTCCAGGGCGCCGACGAGTACCTGCAGCAGGCCCGCGCGGCGGTGTCGCTGCCGGTGATCCGCAAGGACTTCATGGTCGACCCGTACCAGATCGTCGAGGCCCGGGCCCTGGGCGCGGACTGTGTACTGCTGATCGTGTCGGCGCTGGATGACGTGAAGATGGCCGAACTGGCGGCCACGGCCAAGGATGTCGGCCTCGACGTGCTGGTGGAAGTGCACGACGGCGATGAGCTGGAGCGCGCGTTGAAAACCCTGGATACACCGCTGGTGGGGGTTAACAACCGCAACCTGCACACCTTCGAGGTCAGCCTGGAAACCACTCTCGACCTGCTGCCGCGTATTCCGCGTGATCGCCTGGCGATTACCGAGAGCGGTATCTTGAACCGGGCCGATGTGGAGCTGATGGCGATCAACGAGGTCTACTCGTTCCTGGTAGGCGAGGCGTTCATGCGTGCCGAGCAGCCAGGGCTTGAGCTGCAGCGGTTGTTCTTCCCGGATCAGGTGAAGAAGACTGTTCAGCAACTGGACTGATCGAAACGAAGCCGGCGTTATTGCCGGCTTTTTTGTATGCCTGCCATGGCCTTTTCGCGGGCATGCCCGCTCCCACAGGATGATCACTGCCTTTGGCATCTGTGGAATCCATGTGGGAGCGGGCGAGCCCGCGAAGAGGCCGGTGAAAACAACAACATAGGTGGATCAATGACCGATCAACCCCTGGCCCTGACCGTAGAACAAGGCCTGCACGCAGAACAGGAACTGCTGGCCGCCGTCTGCCGCGGCGATCGCTACAGTGGCGTGCTGTTCTGGCGCCCGACCGACCACGCCCTGGTCATGCCCCGGCGCATGAGCCGTCTGGACAATTTCGAAGCCGCCTGCTCGGAGCTGGCGATTGCCGGCTGGCCGGTGCTGCTGCGCGAAACCGGCGGCGAGCCGGTTCCGCAATCACACTCCACGGTGAATGTTGCCCTGGTCTATGTTGCCCCCCGCAGCGAAGGCGACCACGGCCGCATCGAAAACGCCTACGAGCGCCTGTGCCTGCCGCTGTGTGACGTGCTGCGCGAGTGGGGTGGGGTGGCGTCGGTGGGCGAAATCGACGGTGCCTTCTGCGATGGCCGCTACAACGTCAACCTCAATGGCCGCAAACTGGTGGGCACCGCCCAGCGCTGGCGCCAGGGGCTGGGTGGCAAGCGCCCGGTGGTGCTGGTGCACGGTGCGCTGCTGCTGGACAACGAGCGTGAATCGATGGTGGCGGCGGTCAACCGCTTCAACGAGTGCTGCGAGCTGGAACAGCGCTGCCGCGCCGATGCGCACATCGCCCTGCACGAAGTGGCGCCTGCGGCCCCATGGTTCGAGCGGCTGTCGCAGGCCTATGCCAAGGTACTGGCCGACCTGCCCAGGGACTAGCGGGTACCGTAGACCACCATGGTCTTGCCTTTGACCTGCACCAGGCTGCGTTCTTCAAGGTCCTTGAGGACGCGGCCGACCATTTCCCGCGAGCAACCGACGATGCGGCCGATTTCCTGACGAGTGATCTTGATCTGCATGCCATCGGGGTGGGTCATGGCGTCGGGTTGCTTGCACAGTTCCAGCAGGCAGCGGGCGACACGCCCGGTAACGTCGAAGAACGCCAGGTCGCCGACCTTGCGCGTGGTGTTGCGCAGGCGCTGGGCCATCTGGCTGCCCAGGGCATAGAGGATTTCCGGGTCCTGGCGCGCCAGTTCGCGAAATTTCTCATAACTGATTTCGGCTACTTCGCATTCGGTCTTGGCGCGCACCCAGGCACTGCGCTGCTGTTCACCCTCGACCGGTTCGAACAGGCCCAACTCGCCGAAGAAGTCGCCATTGTTGAGGTAGGCGATGATCATTTCATGGCCGTCATCGTCCTCGATGAGGATGGTGACCGAACCCTTGATGATGAACGACAGTGTCTCGGCCCGGTCGCCGGCGCAGATGATGTTGCTTTTGGCGGTATAGCGACGGCGCTGGCAGTGCACCAGCAGCTTGTCGATGTTCTTGATCTTGGCGGGTAGGGCGGAAGCAACCATCACGAAATCCTGTTCGATATGACGCATAGGCTTTTTATAAAGGTCGGCTGGCGGGAAGCGCCAGTCATTTGGCGCCAGCTTATCAGACACTACAGGATGTTTCGGTACTAAACCGACACGACTCGTGCTTTTCCCACGGCCGCACAAGGTCTAAGCTGACACCCTTTTCCGAAAATCAGGAGTCCGGGTAGATGAAGGCACGTATCCAGTGGGCCGGTGAGGCTATGTTCCTCGGCGAATCGGGGAGCGGCCATGTCGTCGTGATGGACGGCCCGCCCGAGGCCGGCGGCCGTAACCTGGGCGTGCGCCCGATGGAAATGCTGTTGCTGGGCCTGGGTGGCTGCAGCAGCTTTGACGTGGTCAGCATTCTGAAGAAGTCGCGCCAGGCGGTGGAAAGCTGCGAGGCGTTCCTGGAGGCCGAGCGTGCCAGCGAAGACCCGAAGGTGTTTACCAAGATCCACATGAACTTCGTGGTCAAGGGGCGTGGGCTGAAGGAGGCCCAAGTCAAGCGTGCGGTAGAGCTGTCGGCGGAGAAGTATTGCTCGGCTTCGATCATGCTCGAGCGTGCCGGGGTTGAGATTACCCACGGGTACGAGATTGTAGAGCTGGGCTGAACCGCAGACTTCCGGGGCTGCGTTGCAGCCCATCGCCGGCAAGCCAGCTCCCACAGGGATAGCACATGGCTTGAGGTCATTGCGGTCGAGGTGGGAGCTGGCTTGCCGGCGATGGGGCGCAGAGCGGCCCCGACAATTTCAGCTGCGAAGCGCCGGCAGCGCAGCACGCACCCATCCCGGCAAACAACCGCGCATCACCCGGCTCAGCCGCTCCCGCCGCTTCTGGTAAACCAGCCCCAGCCCGATAACCCCCAGCCCGATCAAGGTCACCACCACCGGGAACAGCAGCGAGTCGGCAAACACCTCGTACGACAGGTACCCCAGGTAAGCCGCCACGCCCAACGCCCCGAAAACCATGAACACCGGCCGACGCAACAGCACTGCCATACCCATCAGGGCAATATTGATCAGGCAGTACAGGGCCTTGCCCAGCTCGCTGCCACTGTCTACCAGCGTCAGCCCGCCCCAGAATGCCGCCAGCCCGGCCAGGTAGCCCCAGTGGGCGTAGTCTTCGCGGGTGCGGCCGTCCACCCCGACGAACACCACCAGCAACCCGAGCCCGAACCACAGCGAAACCTCGCGGCGCTGTTCCCAGCTGAATGGCGAGCCGAAGAACCATTCGCTCAGGTCCATCGACATGAACCACAAGGCCACGGCAATCGGCATGACGATGAACGGGTAGGGGATCAGCCTCAGCATCAACAGCCCGGCAAGCACCGTGGCTGCTTCCATTGCCAGCCAGCCGCCCTGCACGTAGGTGTAGTACTGGTGATAGTTTGCCTGCGCATCATCCATTGGCCACCAGCCAGCCAGCCGTTCGATGGCGAACACCGCCAATGGCACGATGCTGACCGCGACTGCCGCCAGCACCCCGGCCGCGACGGGCTGTACGCGCCGTTGCAGGTTAACGGCGAGCAGCGTGAGCAGCAGGATATAGAGGCTGGCGATGACCAGCAGTGCCCAGTCGCCGATGCGCATCCAGGCCTCGGTGAGCAACCAGCCCATGGCTGCCATGATCAGCATGGCGCCGAAGTAGAAAGCGACATGGGCCAGCTGGAAGCTGCCGCGCTGTGCCGGCTGCTGGCGCAGGAAGGCCAGCAGGGCCTGGTCCTGGCCCGGCTGGAGAATGCCGGCTTGCACGGCGCGCGCCAGGTCCTTGGCGTCGAAACGGTCCGTCATGGTGATGCCTTCAGATACGGTAGGTGCTCTTGGTCATGACCTTGGCCAACAGGCTCATGCCAAAGCGAACAGGGGCGGGGAAGCGATAACCGCCGGCTTCCAGTGCAGACTCGGCGTGCTGTTCCTCATCGATGCGCATCTGCTCGAGGATGGCCCGGGACTTTTCGTCTTCCTGCGGGATCTGCTCCAGGTGCTCGTCGAGGTGCTTGCAAACCTGGTGCTCGGTGGCGGCGACGAAGCCCAGGCTGACCTTGTCGCTGACCAGCCCGGCGAGTGCGCCGATACCGAACGACATGCCGTAGAACAACGGGTTGAGCACGCTGGGGTGGCTGTTCAGCTGGCGAATGCGCTGTTCGCACCAGGCCAGGTGGTCCACTTCTTCCTCGGCGGCGTGTTCCATGGCCTTGCGCACTTCGGGCAGCTTGGCGGTCAGGGCCTGGCCCTGGTACAGCGCCTGGGCGCAGACTTCACCGGTGTGGTTGATACGCATCAGCCCGGCAACATGACGAGCCTGCTGTTCGTCCAGGTCGACGTCCGGCTGGACGATGGCCGGCGATGGGCGGGCGGGTTGGCCGCTGAAGGGCAGCAAGGTGCGCATGGCGGTATCGGCCTGCAGCAACAAGCGGTCGAGCGGCGAGTAGTGACGTTCGGTAGCCATCGGGCACCTCCGCAAGAATGTGCCCGACAGTTTACCGCAATAGTGGCAGGGTCGCTTGCCGTGGATCAGCCCGGTGGCCAGTGCATCTGGCGCTGGCCAAGCACGTGCATGTGGATGTGGTAGACGGTCTGGCCGCCTTGCTCGTTGCAGTTCATCACTACACGGAAGCCTTCCTCGCAGCCAAGTTCCTTGGCCAGACGCTGGGCGGTGAACAAGATGTGACCAGCCAGGCCTTTGTCTTCTTCGGTCAAGTCATTGAGGGTGCGGATGTGCTTTTTCGGGATGACCAGAAAATGCACGGGCGCCTGGGGGGCGATATCGTGGAACGCCAGAACCTGGTCGTCCTCGTAGATGATCTTCGCCGGGATCTCCCGGTTGATGATCTTGATGAATAAATCGTCCACAGCACTTGCTCCATGGTGAGGGTCGGGCCGAGTGTACTCAGCCGGGCGCCGCTCGCCCAGTGGCTATTCCATGCCTACCGGGCAATAGCGGCGGTGGATGGCCCCGGCCAGCTTGCGCACCAGCCAGCGCGGCAGCAGGCGCGGGGCGAACGCCAGCAAGCGATTACGCCGGCCGGGCAGTATCAGTGCGCGGTTCTTGTCCAGCGCGCGCACGGTGTATAGCGCCACTTCCTCAGGGCTGAGACAGCGTGGCTTGCCATCCAGCCGCGGAATGCGCCGGCGCGAGGAGCGCACCGGGCCGGGGCACAGTACCGAAACCTTTATGCCGGTGCGCTTGAGTTCTTCACGCAAGGCCTGAGAGAAGCTCAGCACATAGGCCTTGCTGGCGGCATAGGCGGCCATCCACGGGCCAGGCGCCACCCCGGCCAGGCCGGCGACATTGAGGATCTGCCCGCCGCCCTGCACGGCCATCAGGTTACCGATGGCGTGGCACAGGCGGCTCAGGGCCAGCACGTTGACTTCCAGCAGGTCCTGTTCGTCGGCCCACTCATGGGCCAGGAATGGCCCGTAGGTGCGCAGGCCGGCACAATTGACCAGCAGGTCGATGCGCCGCTCGCCTTCCTCCAGCTCCAGCACGAAGCCCGACAGGCGCAACGGCTGGCTGAGGTCGCAGGCACGGAACAGCACCTCGACACCGAAGCGTTGGGTCAGCTCGATGGCCACCGGTTCCAGCGTTTCACGCTGGCGTGCCACCAGGATCAGATTGCGCCCGCGCCGCGCCAGGGCTTCCGCCAGGGCCAGGCCCAGGCCGCTGGAAGCACCAGTGATCATGGCGTAACGGGTCATGCAAGGCTCCTGGGGGCTGAAGAGGGCGCCTAGTGTACAGCTTGGCCGGGCAAGGTGTTGCCTTTTGCTACAGGGTGCGGGCGCGCAGGGCCTGGCAGCGTTCCAGGGCGTCCCGGTACTCGTCATGCAGCCGTCCGATCAGCGCGCTGGCGCTGGGCAGGTCGTCTATACCGCCGACCCCCTGGCCCGCCGACCACACGGTCTTCCAGGCCTTGGCTTCGTCGTCGATCGGCTTGAGCTTGCCTTGCTCATGGCCGCCCTTGATGGCGTTCATGTCATAGCCGGCCTTTTCCAGGCTCGGGCGCAGGAAGCTGGCGGGGACGCCGGACACCGCCGGGGTGTGGACGATGTCGGCGGCATGGGAATCGAGCAGCATCTGCTTGTAGGCGCTCGGGGCCTGGCTTTCTGCGGTGGCGATGAAGCGGGTGCCCATGTACGCAAGGTCCGCACCCAGCATTTGCGCGGCGAGGATCTCGTGGCCGTGGTTGAGGCAGCCGGCCAGCAGCAGGGTCTTGTCGAAGAACTGGCGAATCTCCGCGGCCAGGGCGAACGGGCTCCAGGTGCCCGCATGGCCGCCTGCGCCTGCAGCAACGGCGATCAGGCCATCGACACCGGCTTCGGCGGCTTTCTCGGCATGGCGGCGGGTGGTGACATCGTGGAACACCAGGCCGCCGTAGCCATGCACGGCATCGACCACTTCCTTCACCGCGCCGAGGCTGGTGATGACGATCGGCACGCGGTGTTCCACGCACAACGCCAGGTCGGCCTGCAGGCGCGGGTTGGTCGGGTGGACGATCAGGTTGACGGCATAGGGGGCTGGCGCCTGCAACTGTGCGAGGCCTGCCTCGATTTCCTCCAGCCAGGCCTTGAAGCCGGCGCTGTCGCGCTGGTTCAGGGCCGGGAAGCTGCCGACCACGCCGCTGGAGCAGCAGGCCAGTACCAGCCTGGGGTTGGAGATCAGGAACATCGGTGCGGCAACCACGGGCAGGCGCAGGCGTTGTTCGAGGGAGGCAGGTAACGACATGGCAAGGCTCCTTGAGCGGGTGGCTATGTCAGAACGGTTTGACCACCACCAGAATTACGATACCCAGCAGGAACAGCACGGGCACTTCGTTGAACCAGCGATAGTAGACGTGGCTGCGGGTGTTGCTGCCGCTGGCGAAGCGCTTGCGCTGGGCGCCGCACATGTGATGGTAGACGGTCAGCAGGATGACCAGGGTCAGCTTGGCATGCAGCCAGCCCTGGCTGAGCCAGCCGGGCGTGAGGTAGAGCATCCACGCGCCGAACACGTAGGTGGCGATCATCGCCGGGTTCATGATGCCGCGAAACAGCTTGCGCTCCATGGTCACGAAGCGTTCCTGGCTGATGCTGTCCTGGCTTTGGGCGTGGTAGACGAACAGCCGCGGCAGGTAGAACAGGCCGGCGAACCAGCAGACCACGCTGACGATATGCAGCGCTTTGATCCATAGGTAAAGCATGGGGGAGTTCCTTCAGGTATTCACGGTCGTCAGATAGTAGTGGTCAAGCGCCCGAAGGGTCACCCGAAGAGTTGTTACAGGCGCCTTGCGCCCCTATTATCGTGCGCTTTCCAGACGGCTCGTTGATAAGGGGCAAGCGTTATGATCAAGGTCGGTATCGTCGGCGGCACGGGTTACACCGGCGTCGAACTGTTGCGTCTGCTGGCACAGCATCCACAGGCCGAAGTGGCGGTCATCACTTCGCGCTCCGAGGCGGGCGTTGCAGTGGCGGACATGTACCCGAACCTGCGCGGCCACTATGACGGGCTGGCGTTCAGCGTGCCGGACAGCAAGACCCTGGCCGCCTGCGACGTGGTGTTCTTCGCCACCCCGCACGGTGTTGCCCACGCCCTGGCTGGCGAACTGCTGGCGGCCGGTACCAAGGTGATCGACCTGTCGGCCGACTTCCGCCTGCAGGACGCCGCCGAGTGGGGCAAGTGGTACGGCCAGCCGCACGGTGCGCCAGAGCTTCTCAAGGACGCGGTATATGGCCTGCCTGAAGTCAACCGCGAGAAGATTCGCCAGGCGCGCCTGATCGCTGTGCCGGGTTGCTACCCGACCGCTACCCAACTGGGCTTCCTGCCGCTGCTGGAAGCTGGCCTGGCCGACCCGTCGCGCCTGATCGCCGACTGCAAGTCGGGTGTCAGCGGCGCTGGCCGTGGTGCGGCGGTGGGTTCGCTGTTCTGCGAAGCCGGCGAAAGCATGAAAGCCTACGCAGTGAAGGGCCATCGCCACCTGCCGGAAATCAGCCAGGGCCTGCGCCTGGCCGCTGGCAAGGATATCGGCCTGACTTTCGTGCCGCACCTGACGCCAATGATCCGTGGCATCCACGCCACCCTGTACGCTACCGTCGCCGACACCTCGGTCGACCTGCAGGCGCTGTTCGAGAAGCGTTACGCCAATGAACCGTTCGTCGACGTGATGCCGGCTGGCAGCCACCCGGAAACCCGCAGTGTGCGCGGTGCCAACGTCTGCCGCATTGCCGTTCATCGCCCGCAAGGTGGTGACCTGGTGGTGGTGCTGTCGGTGATCGACAACCTGGTCAAGGGCGCGTCCGGCCAGGCGGTGCAGAACCTCAACATCCTGTTCGGCCTGGACGAGCGCATGGGCTTGTCACACGCGGGCCTGCTGCCGTAAGCCGCCAGCGTTCGAAAAGGCCCGCGTCGTGCGGGCCTTTTTGTAGGTCGCGACTAAAGCCGCACAATTCTTGACCGATTTTCTCGGGAAAGCGGATAATGCGCGTCATCGAGTTTTATGGCGGCTACCACGCCGGGAGAATCAACATGAGCGTCGAAACCTTCACCCCCACCGCTTTGGAATTCACCCACGGCGCTGCGCAAAAGGTGAAGAACCTGGTTTCCGAGGAAGGCAACGATCGTCTGAAGCTGCGCGTGTTCGTCACCGGTGGCGGCTGCTCGGGCTTCCAGTATGGCTTCACCTTCGATGAAGACGTGGCCGAAGACGACACCATCGTCGAGCGCGAAGGTGTTTCCCTTGTGGTCGACCCGATGAGCTTCCAGTACCTGGCCGGCGCCGAGGTGGATTACCAGGAAGGCCTGGAAGGCTCGCGCTTCGTGATCAAGAACCCGAACGCTGCCACCACCTGTGGCTGCGGCTCCTCGTTCTCGATCTGAGGCCTGGCCATACGAAAACGCCGCGCAATTGCGCGGCGTTTTGCTTTCTGGCGTAACGTTCAGGCCGGGTAGATTGCGCCGAGTACGCGCAGGCCCTTGGCCGCTGTCACGCTAGGGCGATTGGCAGCGATGCCTTCCAGGCAACAGTGGGCCAGCCAAGCGAAGGCCATGGCTTCGACCCAGTCCGGGACCACGCCATGGGCGCCGGTGCTGGCGACACGGGCGTCGGGCAGCAACTGGCCGAGGCGTGCCATCAGGGCGCCGTTGCGCGCACCGCCACCGCAGACCAGCAGCGCTTCGGTGCCTTGCTGGGCGTTGCTCAACGAGTCGATGATGCTGCGCGCGGTCAGTTCCAGCAATGTTGCCTGTACGTCCTCGTCGCGGTAAGCGGGCAGGCGGGCCAGGTGACCATCCAGCCAGGGCAGGTTGAATACTTCGCGGCCGGTGCTCTTCGGGCCGCTGCTGGCGAAGAACGGGTCGGCCAGCAGTGCGCTGAGCAAGTCGGCCTGCACCACGCCCGAGGCAGCCCAAGCCCCATCCGCATCGTAGGCCTGGCCGCGCTTGCGTTCGATCCAGGCATCCAGCAGCACGTTGCCCGGGCCGCAGTCGAAGCCGTGGACTGGCTTGTCGTGTTCGATCAGGCTGAGGTTGCTGAAACCGCCCACGTTGAGAACGGCCAGGCGCTGGCCCAGGTGGCTGAACAGGGTTTCATGGAAGGCCGGCACCAGTGGCGCACCTTGGCCGCCGGCGGCCACATCGCGACGGCGGAAGTCGGCGACCACGCTGATACCGGTAAGCTCGGCCAGCAGCGCCGGGTTGCCGATCTGCACGGTAAAGCCGCGTGCAGGTTCGTGGCGGATGGTCTGGCCGTGGCTGCCGATGGCGCGGATGGCTCCGGCCTGCAGCCCTTGCCTGGCCAGCAGTTGGCGGATGCCTTCGCCTGCCAGGCTGGCCCAGCGGTTTTCCGCCAGTGCAGCGCGGGCGATCTCGTCAGGGCCGCTGCTGCAAAGGCCCAGCAGTTCCTGGCGCAGGTCGCCGGGCATGGGCAGGTAGTGGGTGGCGAGCAGTTGGAGCTGCTCGCCTTGTTCGATCAAGGCAATGTCCAGGCCATCGAGGCTGGTGCCGGACATTACCCCCAGGTAGAGCGCCATGGGCTTAGCGCTTGTTCGCTGCGAGCAGGGTGGCCTTTTCCTGATCCATACGGGCGATCAGGGGTTGGCTCTGCTGCAGGAAACGCTGGCGCTCGTTCCTGGCGATCGGGTCGGCCATCGGCACTTTCTGGCTCAGCGGGTCGACGTGCACACCATTGACCTGGAACTCGTAGTGCAGGTGGGGACCGGTGGACAGGCCGGTGGTGCCGATGTAGCCGATGATCTGGCCCTGCTTGACCGAGCCGCCGGTCTTGATGCCCTTGGCAAAGCCCTGCATGTGGCCGTACAGCGTCTTGTAGCGGTTACCGTGCTGGATGATCACGGTGTTGCCGTAACCACCGCGGCGCCCGGCCAGCTCGATGCGGCCGTCACCGGCTGCCTTGATCGGAGTGCCGCGCGGGGCGGCGTAGTCGACGCCTTTGTGGGCACGGATCTTGTTCAGGATCGGGTGCTTGCGGCCGGCGGAGAAGCGCGAGCTGATGCGGGCAAAGTCGACCGGGGTGCGGATGAAGGCCTTGCGCAGGCTGTTGCCATCAGCGGTGTAGTAGCTGGTGTTGCCCTGCTTGTTGGTATAGCGCACGGCGGTGTAGGTCTTGCCGCGGTTGGTGAAGCGCGCGGACAGGATGTTACCGGTGCCGACGACCTTGCCGTCCATTACCTTCTGCTCGTAGACCACGTCGAATTCATCGCCCGGGCGAATGTCCTGGGCGAAATCGATGTCGTAACCCAGCACGCGGGCCATGTCCATGGTCATGCTGTGGGACAGGCCGGCGCGCTGGGCCGAGGCCGACAGCGAGCTTTTGATCACGCCGTGGGCGTAGGCGGTACGCACTACCGGCTTGCTGATTTCGCGGTTGAAGGTATAGCCCTTGTCGGTCTTGGTCAGGCGAATGGTTTCGAGGTTGCTGACCTTGCTGTGCAGGCTGGCCAGCTGGCCGTCCTTGTCGAGCTCGAACTGCAGCACCTGGCCGTGCTTGAGCTGGCTGAACTGCTTGGCCTGCTTGTTGCTGGCCAGCAGGTCGTGCACCGCATTGCTCGGCAAGCCGACCTTGGCGAACAGGGTGGACAGGGTATCGCCCCGGGCTACAGTGACTTCGCGGTGGCTGGGTTGCTTGGCGGCTTCGACGACCGGTTCGGCCGCAGGGGCTTCCTGCTCGGCGTTCTGGGTCTCGGGGGTGGTCTCTTCGATTTGGGCGAATGGCGAGCCTTGCTCACCTTCTGCCTGCACCAGGGGCGCAGCGCGGGATTCGTCCTTCAACTGCTCGGCAGGGCTCTCCAGCTCGAGGTTGAGGGTGGTTTTCTTGGCTTCCACTTCGCTGGAGGGAAACACCAGCAGGGCCAGGCTGAGCAGGGCGGCGATGCCGCTGGCGGCCAACAGATGGCTTTTCGGATAAAGCGGGGGCGCTTTAGGCGGTTCGTTGGTCATGGGCAAGGTGACTTTGAAAAAGGTGAAATGGAAAAGATGAATGACATGATGAAGATGAAATAACTGTATAAAATATAACCAAATCCATTTTCACGCAAGGGCGCGTAGACGCCGCAAGCCCATGTTCGGGTCACATTCCTTTGCGAAACTTGTAATTGACGGCCGATCTTGTATGGTTGGCTCCCCCTGAATCTGAGCCTTGCGGGTTTGTCTATGAAGTCGGTTGAAGAGCAGCTGGCGCTTATCAAGCGCGGTGCGGAAGAAGTACTGGTCGAGTCGGAACTGGTGGAGAAGCTCAAGCGCGGCCAGCCTCTGCGCATCAAGGCCGGCTTCGACCCGACCGCGCCTGACCTGCACCTTGGGCACACGGTGTTGATCAACAAGCTGCGCCAGTTCCAGGACCTGGGGCACCAGGTCATCTTCCTGATCGGTGACTTCACCGGCATGATCGGTGACCCGAGCGGCAAGAGCGCCACGCGCCCGCCGCTGACCCGCGAGCAGGTGCTGGAAAACGCCGAGACCTACAAGCAGCAGGTGTTCAAGATCCTCGACCCGGCCAAGACCGAGGTCGCGTTCAACTCCACCTGGATGGACAAGCTGACCCCGGCCGACTTCATTCGCCTGGCATCGCAGTACACCGTGGCGCGCATGCTCGAGCGCGATGACTTCGACAAGCGCTACACCACCAACCAGCCTATTGCCATCCATGAGTTCCTGTACCCGCTGGTGCAGGGTTATGACTCGGTGGCGCTGAAGGCGGATGTCGAGCTGGGTGGTACCGACCAGAAGTTCAACCTGCTGATGGGGCGTGAGCTGCAGCGCGCCTATGGCCAGGAAGCGCAGAACATCGTGACCATGCCGCTGCTCGAAGGGCTCGACGGCGTGAAGAAGATGTCCAAGTCGCTGGGTAACTATGTAGGTATCCAGGAAGCGCCGGGGGTGATGTACAGCAAGCTGGTGTCGATCCCGGATACCCTGATGTGGCGCTACTTCGAACTGCTGAGCTTCCGTTCGATGGAAGAGATCGAGCAGTTCCGTGCCGACGTCGCCAATGGTGCCAACCCGCGCGACATCAAGATCAAGCTGGCGGAAGAGATCGTTGCGCGCTTTCATGGCGAGGAGGCTGCGGCCAATGCTCACCGTGCCGCAGGTAACCGTATGAAGGAAGGCGAGCTGCCGGAAGATCTGCCGGAAATCGAAGTGGCTGCGGGCGAAAGCCTGCCGATTGCTGCCGTACTGAACCGGGCTGGCCTGGTGAAGAACTCGGCTCAAGCGCGGGACTTGCTGAGTGGTGGTGCGGTGAAGGTCGATGGTGCGGTGGTTGATCGTGACTTCATGTTTGCGCTGGGTGCTACCCATGTGTGCCAGGCGGGCAAGAAGTCGTTTGCCCGGGTTACGCTCAAGGCTGAGTGATAGTCGGTAGGTGTAGCTATATAGAAGCGGGGAGGCCGATAGGTCTCCCCGCCTTGTTTTTCAGCGATATTGAAGTTTCTTGAAATTAAGGGTTGACGGGGTTTTGAATCCCCTTATAATGCGCCCCACTTCCAGCG